>JAPPKM010000101.1 GCA_028874315.1 Chloroflexota bacterium | reverse complement strand
TGGACCTGGACCGCTGCACCGGCTGCCAGGCCTGCGTGGTGGCCTGCCAGGCCGAAAACAACATCGCCCTCAACGAAGAACAGCGGGTTCTGGAGCGGCGGGCCAAGACCTGGATTCGAATCGAGCGCTACTGGGAAGGCGAGTTCCCGAACGCCAAAGCGCGCTTCATCCCGGTGCTGTGCCAGCACTGCGGCAACGCCCCCTGCGAAACGGTGTGCCCGGTGTGGGCGACGTACCACAACCGCGAGGGTCTCAACGTCCAGGTCTACAACCGCTGCATCGGCACGCGCTTCTGCGCGAACGGCTGCCCCTACTCGGTGCGCTACTTCAACTTCTGGAATCCGGAATGGCCCGAGCCGATGAACAATCAGCTCAATCCGGACGTGACGGTGCGCACGAAGGGCATCATCGAGAAGTGCACGTTCTGCGTGCAGCGAATCAACCGAGTCCAGGTCACGGCCAAGACTGAGGGCCGCGACGTTGGCCTGGACGAAGTCCAGCCCGCCTGCGCGCAGTCGTGCCCGACCAGTGCGTTGGTGTTTGCCGACCTCAACAACCCCGAAAGCTATCCCGCACAGCTGGCGGAGGCCGAGGCCGACCGCAGTTACACGCTGCTGGAGCACTTCGGAACCGACCCGGGAGTCATCTACCTGAAGAAGGTGGACCCGCACGCCGAGATTCACGAAGACGAGCACGCGCACGCATGATTGCTCCGGAAGCCGCCGGCCTGAAGCTGTCGCTGCGCCCGCCGTTCCGGCCGCAGGCGCTGAACATTTCGCTGAACCGTGCGGGGATCGCGTTGCTGGCCGCGCTCGGCCTGTTGGGAATCGTGATGTACGTGGTCAAGCTGATTACCGCCTGGGGCGACCGCGCCGAATGGGCCTATCCGACCGTGGTCTTAATGTTCATCCTGTCCACCGCGACCTCGGCGCCGTTGATCGCCTACGCCTCGCGAATGGCGAAGGGGTACTGGGCGCTGCCGCTGCGACGGGTGGCCGCGCTGTACGCGGCGCCATCGCTGCTGAGCTTCGTGCTTTTGATTCCGATCATGGCCTCGTTGCCGCCACTGGAGGGGCGCTCGAATCTCTGGTTCGGATTCAGCGCCGGCGCTCCCTTCCTGACCGACGCCCTGGCGCTGGCGATTCTGCTGCTGACCGGCATGGCATTGCTCTGGTTCTCAGCCGTGCCCGACCTCGCCGGTCCGCCCAGCCGCGTACGGGCCATGGGCCGCTGGCAGCGACTGCTCTTCCTGAATTGGGCGGGGACTGCGCGCCAGTGGAAAGTCCTGCGGGCCGCCAACCTGGCGCTCGGAGCCTTCTACCTGATGGGCTACGCGTTCGTGCACATGCTGCTCACGACGGATCTCGGCCAGAGCCTCCTGCCGGGCTGGCGCTCAGGCATTTTTCCCGTGTACAGCGCCGTGACGGGCATCCAGGCCGGCATCGCCATCACGCTGCTCACGGCGGCGCTGATGCGCCGGTTTTCACCCGAAGCCGGACGCTTTATCGGCGATGAGCAAGCGGCGGCGCTTGGCAAAATCCTGGTGGCCGCCACGCTGATGTGGTTCTACTTCTTCTGGTCCGACTTCCTGCTGATCTGGTATGCCCGGCTCCCCAGCGAGGTCGCCGCCATGCAGGTCACTGTGGCCATCACCTACATCCTGCCCTTCGTGCTCACGGCGGTGCTGATGTTTGCACTGCCCCTTGGCTTGCTCATCTTCAACAAGGTCCGCCAGTCACTGTCGCTGATCGCCGGGGTTTCGGCACTCATTGTGGTGGGCATCCTGTTTGACCGAATCCGTTTCTTCGTCGCGCCTATGGCTAACCCCTCACCCTTCGGCCACGCCATGCACGAGCTGCCCGCGCCCTATTGGCCGAACGCGCTCGACATCCTGTTCATAATCGGATTCATCGGCCTGATGTTCGCGGTCTTCGTGTATGCCGCCTCCCGCATCCCGGTACTGAATGGCTGGGAGATGCGCCAGGGTTCAATGCTGCGTAAAGAGCGGACGTTCATGAAGACGCACGTTCTCGTGATCGGGAAGCCGGACTAATGCAAGAACCGGTTGTCGCCGACACCAAAACCTCGAACCGCGAGCTACTTGACTTCGTCTTCGCCTGGCCGGCCTGGTTCTTTGCCGTAGGCGGAGCGCTCAACGGCCTGCTGGTGGCGGCGTTCGTGGTCGTCATCCTGATGTTGATGTTCGGCCTCCAGTTCCTGGGGTACTCACACCCGGTCTACTGGGGCTTCCTGATCGTGAACTTCGTGTTCTGGATCGGGGTCAGCCACGCCGGAATCATGGTCTCGGCCATCCTGCGGCTCACCCAGGCTGAGTGGCGACGTCCGGTCACCCGCGCCGCCGAGGTGCTGACAATCTTCTCCCTGCTGACGGCCGTGCAGTTCCCGCTGATCCACTCCGGCCGCCCCTGGCGCACGATGTACTGGACGTTCCCGTACGACTGGAACCGCGGCGCCTGGCCCAACCCGCGGTCGCCGCTGGTCTGGGACCCGTCGGCGATCTTCACCTATCTGACGTCGACGATCCTTTTCGTTTACGTCGCGCTCCTGCCCGACCTGGCCCTGGCGCGCGACCGAGCCCCCAACCCGGTCAGCCGCGCGATTTACGGCGTGCTGGCCATGGGATTCCGCGGCACGACACGGCAGTGGCGGATCCAGACCGTAGCCGGCCTGTTGCTCTCGGCCATCATCCTGCCGATCTTCGTCTCGGTGCACTCCATCGTGTCCTGGGACTTCGCGGTCACGTCGGTGCCCGGCTGGCACAACACCATCTTTGCCCCGTACTTCGTTATCGGGGCCGTGCACTCGGGCGTGTCGGCGGTCGTCACCGTCATGATCGTGATGCGCTACGCCTTCGGGCTGAAGCGCTTCATCACGCGCGACCACATCGACTCGCTGGCCCGCCTGCTGATCGTGGTGGCCACCGTCTGGCTGTTCTTCTTCCTGCTGGACTTCTTCTTCGGCCTCTACGGCACGGAACCGGCTGAAGTCGACACTTGGCAGCGGCGACTGGTCGAACCGCCGTGGGTGGTGATCGCCATCACCTTCATCATCTGCGCCTACATCATCCCGGTGCCGATGTGGATGTTCCGCGCCATTCGCCGGAACTTCTTCTGGATGTTCGTGACCACGATCCTGGTCAACGTCGGCATGTGGCTGGAGCGCTACATGGTGGTGGTGCCCGCGCTGGAGCGGAAGAGCGGCCTGACATTCACATACGGCGACTACGCCCCCTCGTTATCCGAGTTCATCCTCGTAGCCGCATCCTTTGCCCTGGTGATACTCGGATTCCTGACGTTCTCGAAACTGCTGCCGATCATGCCGGCCGCGGATATCAAGGAAGGCCAGATTCTGGCCGACCGCATTCGAGTCGGTCGGGCCAACGTGCCGGCCGCCATGCGGGAGTGAGGTCTATGGCAATGCAGTCCCAAGCCAAACGCGAACTGCTGGCGCTCTACGAGGAGCCGGACCAGGCGGCCGACGCCGTCGAGCGCCTGCACGGCGCCGGCTTTGACGACAACGACATCGAGATCCTCAGCAGCACGCCCTACCCCGAGGGCGCCTTCGGCGAGGGCCACACCAAGCACCGGCTCTTTGCATTCCCATTCGCCGGCGCCGCCTGCGGCATGGCCGTCGGCATCGCCTGGATCGTCGGCGCGCAGGTCTCCCTGCCGATCATCACCGGCGGCAAGCCCATCGTGGCGGTTCCAGCGATCATCCAAATCCTGTATGAAGGCACGCTCTTGGGCGCCGTGCTCTTCACGGTCCTCGGCGTGCTGTTCGAATCGCGACTGCCCGACGGTGTGGGTCTCTACGACGACC
>JAPPKM010000001.1:13992-32699 GCA_028874315.1 Chloroflexota bacterium | reverse complement strand
CCAATGCGCGGGCCGAGGCCCAGCGCATCCGCGAGGAGGCCAGCCGCGCCGCGGAGACGCTACGAGC
This sequence comes from Chloroflexota bacterium, assembly GCA_028874315.1. GTDB lineage: Bacteria > Chloroflexota > UBA11872 > UBA11872 > UBA11872 > UBA11872. Next base: position 32,632 of record JAPPKM010000001.1, on the reverse strand, counting down.
TCGAGAGCTCGAGCAGGCCCGGGCCGAGGCGGAACGCATGCGCAGTGAGGCGGCCGCCGAAGTCGACCGCAACCGCGCCCGCGTCGCCGCGGAGCTCCGTACCCAGACCGCCGATCTCGTGCTGAGCGCCACCTCCCGCGTTCTGGGTCGTTCAATTGACGACCCCGAACACCGGCGGTTAGTCCAGGAAGCGATTTCGGATGTCTCCGGAGGCTCGAACTAGCAATGCGCGGTAGCCGCCGCCGCTCCGCGCGCTACGTGGAGGCCGTGGTGGCCGACGCCAGCGCCGGGCAGGCCTGGGACGTCTGGGAGGCCGACTTCGAAATCCTCGCGACGATTGCGGACGACGACTCGGCACGCCGCTTTCTCCAGAGCACCTCAATCGGGTTGGATGATCGGATTCAGGCCGTGCAACGCGCGGCCGGCGACTCGATCTCCGCCCGGGGGCTTGGTCTGTTGCGGTTGCTCGCCGACCAGCGTGAAGTGGACCTGACCCAGGAGGTCGCCCGCCGCTACCGCGAGGCCGCCGACGAGGCGCAGAACGTCGACCGCGTTCACGTAACCACCGCCACGTCGCTGGATGACGAAGAACTCAGCGACTTGCGCGACCGTCTGACCGCCCCTGGCCGCACGCTTCGTCTCACCACCGATATCGATCCCGCCCTGCTGGGCGGATTCGTCGTCCGACGCGGCGACGACGTACTTGACCTGAGCGTCCACGCCAGGCTGCAAGCCCTGGCGTCCACCTTGCGCTAGCGGGAGCCCCGAATGGCTATCAGCCCAGAAGAAATCGCAGACGCGCTTCGGCAGCAGATCGAAGGCTTTCAGGCCCAGGCCGAGCAGGCCAACGTCGGCCACGTCCTGGAGGTCAGCGACGGGGTGGCGCGGCTATCCGGCCTCTCGCAGGCCATGGCCGGCGAACTCCTGGCCTTTCCCCACGATGTCACCGGCATGGCGCTGAACCTGGAAGAAGACACCATCGGCGCGGTCATCCTGGGCGACTACCTGCGAATTGAAGAGGGCGATGAAGCCCGGACCACCGGCCGGGTCGCCGAGGTACCGGTCGGACCTGAGCTCCTGGGCCGCGTTGTCAACGCCATCGGCGAACCGGTCGACGGCAAGGGGCCCATCAACGCCGCGCAGTCCGACGTGATCGAAAAAGTCGCGCCCGGCGTCGCGCAGCGCCAAAACGTGGACACTCCGGTCCAGACCGGCCTCAAGGCCATCGACTCCATGACGCCCATCGGCCGCGGACAGCGCGAACTGATCATTGGCGACCGCCAGATCGGCAAGACCGCCATCGCCCTCGACACCATCATCAATCAGCGTGGCGGCGACCTCGTCTGCATCTATTGCGCCGTCGGACAGAAAGAAAGCGCTGTTGCCCAGGTGGTGGCCACCCTGCAGGAAGCCGGGGCCATGGAGCACACCATCGTGGTCCTGGCGTCGGCCAGCGAACCAGCCGCCCTGCAATACATGGCGCCCTTCGCCGCCTGCACCATCGGCGAGTACTTCCGCGACAACGGCCAGCACGCCGTGGTCATCTATGACGACCTGACCAAGCACGCCTGGGCCTACCGCCAGGTCTCCCTGGTCCTGCGACGCCCGCCCGGCCGCGAGGCCTACCCCGGCGACGTGTTCTACCTGCACTCGCGCCTGCTCGAACGGGCCGCGCGCCTGTCGGATGAGCACGGCGGCGGCAGCCTCACCGCCCTCCCCATCATCGAGACGCAGGAAGGCGACGTCACCACGTACATCCCCACCAACGTCATCTCCATCACCGACGGCCAGATTTACCTGGAAGCCGACCTCTTCAACGCCGGCATCCGTCCGGCGATCAACCCCGGCATTTCAGTTTCGCGGGTCGGCGGCGACGCCCAGATTCGCGCCATGAAGTCCGTTTCCGGCGGCCTGCGGCTTGACTTGTCGCAGTACCGCGATGTGGCGGCCTTCGCACAGTTCGCCTCCGACCTCGACCAGGCAACGCGCAATCAGTTGGAGCGCGGCCAGCGCGTGACCGAGCTGCTCAAGCAGGGCCAGTACACCCCGATGGAAGTCATCGATCAGGTGTGCGTGATTTTTGCCGGCACCGTGGGCCTGCTGGATGACGTTCCACTGCCGGAGGTCCCCCGGTTCGAACAGGAGATGCTGGATTATCTGCGCGACAGCCACCCGGACCTGGTGGAGGGCATTCGCTCAAGCTCCGATTTGGACGACGATGCCGAAGCGGCGCTGCGCGCGGCCATCCAGGACTTCAAGACCAACGTCTTTGCTGCCAGCGCGGCCGCGGCCAGCTAGCGCATGGCAAGCCCGCTTGAGCTTCGGCGCCGCATCCGCAGCGTCGACAACACCCGCCAGATCACCCGGGCCATGCAGCTCGTCGCGGCGTCGCGCATGCGGCGCGCCCAGGAAGCCGTGCAGGCGGCGCGGCCCTACGCCACGCACATCGCGGGCATGATCGAGCGGCTGGTGCTGGCCACCGGCAACGACCGGCTGCCGCCAATCCTCCAGCCGCGGCCCATAGAACGCACCGCCTTCCTGGTGCTCACCACCAATCGCGGTCTGGCGGGCCCGCTAAACACCAACATCGTCCGAACCGCCGTCAACGAGATCGACGCAGCCAGCGACGCGATCGAAATAAGCGTCGTGGTCGTCGGAAAGAAAGGCCACCTGGCGCTCCGCGGGCTGTACACACTCTCGGCCGTGTTCACCGAAATCAGCGACCAGCCGGGCATCAACGACATCCTGCCCTTGACCCGATTGCTGATCGACGGGTACGAGCGCGGCGAGTTCGATGAAGTCCGGATGATCTACCCGGAGTTCGTCAACATCCTCACCCAGCAGCCGCGCGTCGTGCGCCTGTTTCCCGTTGTGCTGCCCGAATCTCAAGAGGAAGCGCGCGAAGCCGACATCATCTTCGAGCCGGACCCGGCTTCGGTGCTCGAAGCGCTTATCCCGCGGTTCGTTGAGATGACCGTCTACCGGGCCATGCTGGAACTGGCCGCCAGCGAACAAAGCGCCCGGATGGTGGCCATGCGCGCGGCCACCGAAAACGCGACCGAACTGATCGAGGGGCTGCGTTTGGCCTATAACAAGCTGCGCCAGTCCCGAATTACCAGCGAGATCATCGACATTGCCTCCGGCGCCAATGCGCTGGCGGACGCCTAGGGCGTAGGGGAGTTATCAGATGGCTGAAGGCCGAATCGTCCAGATCGTAGGCGCGGTCGTCGACGTGGAGTTTCCTGCGGACGACCTGCCTCCCCTGTACAACGCGCTGGAACTGGACACCGACGACGGTGACCTGGTGGTCCTCGAAGTCGAACAGCACATCGGCGACAGCACCGTCCGCTGCGTCTCGATGCGTCCCACGGAGGGCCTGCGCCGCGGAACCGCGGTCCGTGATACCGACGGGCCGATTCGAGTTCCCGTCGGACCGGAAACCCTGGGCCGCGTTTTCGACGTCACTGGCGAGCCGGTGGATGGCCAGGGCGAGGTCGAGGTCAACAACACCTATCCGATTCACCGGCGTCCGCCGGCCTTCACCGACCAGAGCACGACGGCCGAAGTGTTTGCGACCGGCCTCAAGGTGATTGACCTCATCGCGCCGTTCACGCGTGGTGGCAAGACCGGCGTGTTTGGCGGGGCGGGCGTGGGCAAGACCGTGATCATCATGGAGATGATCAACAACATCGCCGTCCAGTACGGCGGGTACTCGATCTTTTGCGGCGTCGGCGAACGCACTCGCGAGGGAACCCAGCTCATCGGCGAGATGACCGAGGCTGGCGTGCTGGGCAACACCACCATGGTGTTCGGCCAGATGAACGAGTCGCCTGGCGCGCGCCTGCGCGTGGCTTTGGCCGGAATGGCCATGGCCGAGTACTTCCGCGACGAGGAAGAGCGCGACCTGCTGCTCTTCATCGACAACATCTTCCGCTTCACCCAGGCCGGGTCCGAGGTCTCCGCCTTGCTCGGCCGCATGCCGTCCGCCGTCGGCTACCAGCCGTCCCTGGGCACGGAAATGGGCGAATTGCAGGAGCGCATTACCTCAACCACCCGCGGATCCATCACGTCACTCGAAGCGATTTACGTTCCCGCTGACGACTACACCGACCCGGCGCCAGTCACGACCTTCGCGCACCTGGACGCCACCGTTCGCCTGGAGCGTTCCGTCGCAGACCGTGGCATCTATCCGGCGGTGGACCCACTGACCAGCACCTCCAAGATCCTCGATCCGCGCGTCGTCGGCGACCGGCACTACAACGTGGCCCGTGGCGTCCAGCAGGTGCTGCAGCGCTATAAGGACCTTCAGGACATCATCGCCATCCTGGGCATTGAAGAGTTGTCGGAAGAAGACCGGCTCACGGTCTCTCGGGCGCGCAAGATCGAGCGCTTCCTCTCGCAGCCCATGAACGTGGCCGAAGTCTTCACCGGCACCCCCGGCGAAATCGTTCCGCTGGAGGAGACCGTGGCCGGGTTCGAGTCGATCCTCAACGGCGATCAGGACGAATTGCCCGAGCAGGCGTTCCTCATGGTCGGCAACATCGAGCAGGCCGCGGCCAAGGCCAAGGCGCTGGAAGTGGCCGCCTGATCTGTCCAAACAGGCTCAAAAGGCCCCTCTGATAGACTCGACCCGGAGGTCGTGATGGCTGGTTTGACCCTCACGGTCGTATCCCCCGAGCGCGAAGTGCTGCGGGAAGACGGCGTGACGCTGATTCTGGCGCCGTCCGTTGACGGCCAACTCGGCATCCTGCCGCGCCACGCGCCGCTCATCACGCAATTGGCTCCTGGCACGCTTGAACTTCGTCGCGGCGCCGACAGCCAGCACTTTTCGATCACCGGCGGTTTTCTTGAAGTGATGAACGACACGGTGACGGTGCTGGCCGATGCCTCGGAGAGCGCCTCGGAGATCAGCCGGGAACGGGCCGAGGCCGCTCGCGAAGCCGCCCTTCGCGACCTGGATGCGGCTCGACGGACGCACGACGACGTGATGACCACCCAGGCCCGCCTGGCCCTGCTGCGCGCGCTGGCGCGCCTCCGAACCGTCGAGCGGTCCCAGCGAGGCTAGGGCCGCCGTGGATCCCGTCGCCGGACCGGGCGCCCACGACGAGCAACCAGTACGCGCGACGATCGTAGGCGGGCCTCCGCTGCGCGGTAGCTATCGCACGCCCGGCGCCAAGAACGTCGTGCTGCCAATGATGGCGGCCAGCCTGCTGACGGACGAGACCTGCGTGATCCAGAACGTCCCGATCATCTCGGACGTACTTGTGATGGCGGATCTGTTGCGACAGCTGGGTGCTGAGGTCGTGCTGGACGCGAATGCGCATACGGTGGCGATCACGGCCGCCGACGTGAAGTCCAGTTCGCCGGATCCGGACCTGGTCCAACGCATGCGGGCATCTTTCCAGGTCACCGGGCCGCTGCTCGCGCGCTTTGGGCGATTTGACTGCGCGGCGCCCGGCGGCTGTCAATTGGGGGCCCGACCGGTCAGTGTGGACATCTCCGGCTTCCAGCAGATGGGCGCAACCGTGGCGTTGGCCGAGGGCGTGTTTCACGCCGAGGCCGACGCGCTCTATGGGCGGCGCATCTACCTGGACTACCCCAGCCACACCGGCACCCAGAATCTGCTGATGGCCGCGACGCTGGCCAATGGATATACCACCATCGTGCATGCCTCCCGCGAACCAGAAGTCGTGGCGCTGGTGCAGTTTCTGCGCGGGATGGGTGCTGAAATCCAGGGCGAGGGGACGAGCCTGATCGGCGTTCAGGGGCGCAGTCACCTGTACGGTACGGTTGCGCGCGCCATACCCGACCGAATGGTGGGCGGCACCATGGCCGTCGCGGCAGCCTTGACCGGCGGCGATGTCGAGCTGCTGAGCGTGCGTCCGGACCATCTCGAACCGGTCACCGTTCAGCTGCGCGAGATGGGCGTCGATGTCGTCGAAACCAACCGATCCGTGCGGGTGATCGCTCCCGACACGCTGGGCGCTACGGATGTACAGGTCATGCCGTTCCCCGGCTTCCCCACGGACGTGCAGGCGCCCATGGGTGTCTTGATGACCCAGGCCTACGGCGTGAGCACTATTGTCGAGCGGGTCTTCGACGGCAGCATGGGCTACATGGACAGCCTGTCGGCCATGGGCGCGGACGTGACCGTGGACGGTACGCGCGCCGTCGTCCGAGGTCCGCGCCGCCTGGCTGGCCGCCACATCGATCTGGAGCACAGCATCCGCGGCATGACGGCGCTGGCGCTGGCCGGCCTGGTGGCCGAGGGTGAAACCGTGCTCGATGGATTTGAATTCGTCCGGCGTGGGTATGAGGACCTGGCCGGCGATCTGCGCGGGCTCGGCGCCGCCATCACCACCGAGCAACACGACGCACCCGTGCAGCCCACAACCGCGGCGGTCTAAGTGCCCTTCGGCTTTAGCGCACCGCGGTTGGGCATTGACCTGGGGACCGTCAACGTCGTGGTCAATCGGATTGGCCAGGGCATCACCATCAACGAACCCTCCGTCGTGGCCGTGAGCATGGATCGCAGGATCCAGGCCATTGGACACGCTGCCCATGCCATGGTTGGCCGTACGCCCGGCAGCCTGCGGATCATTCGGCCCATGCAGGACGGCGTCATCGCCGATTACCTCGTCACCGAGGCCATGCTGCGCTACTTCATCGACCGGTCGTGCGGACGATTTCGCCTGGTTCGGCCCGAAATCATGGTTGCTGTCCCGTCCGGCGTCACGACAGTCGAGCGGCGCGCCGTCTTGGACGCCGGACTGGCGGCGGGCGCGCGACGCGTGCATCTCATTCCGGAATCACTGGCCGCGGCCATCGGCGCGCAGGTACCCGTCTCCGAGCCCTCCGGCAGCATGATCGTGAATGTTGGCGGCGGAACCACCGAAATCTCCGTGATTTCGCTTAACGACGTTGTGGCCGACTGCTCCACGTCCTCGCGCGTGGGCGGCAACCGGATCGACGATGCGATCGGCGCCTACATCAGGCGCAAATACAACCTGATGATCGGTGACCACTCCGCCGAACAGATCAAGATGAATATCGGCAGCGCCATCGTGCTCAATCCCGCCGAGACCCTGGAAGTTCGGGGACGTGACCAGGTGCAGGGCCTGCCACGAACGGTGACCGTGACATCGGACGAGGTGACGGAAGCCATTGTCGAGCCGCTGGGGCAAATCGTGCGCGGCGTCCGCATGGTGCTGGAGAGCACGCCGCCCGAACTGTCGGCGGATATCATCGACAAGGGCATTGTGATGAGCGGTGGCACCTCGTTGCTGCGAAACCTCGATCAGTTGCTCGCGCAGGAGATCGGCATTGCGGTGCATGTGGCCGATCAGCCGCTGATGTGCGTGGCCCTGGGGTGCGGCATTGCCATCGAGCACACCGAAGTTCTGCAAAAAGCCCTGACGTCGAGCCCGTAAACCGAAACCGCCAGGTGGTACCCATGGACAGAGTGCTGCAAACCTTCCCGATACCTGAGGCCGTGGAGCAGAAGCTCCGCGCGCACTGCGACGTTCGACAGGCGTTCTTTGTCGAGGGCAACGAGCTTGTCGAGGCGGCGCGCGGCTGTCGCGGCGTCGTGGCGGGAACGGAGCTGTGGCCGCGCGAGGCGCTTGAGGCCGTTCGCGGCGATCTCCAGGCCATCTCCCGGGTCGGCACCGGGGTAGATAGCGTGGACATCGCGGCGGCCACGGAACTCGGTATCGCCGTGCTCAATGCGCCCGGCGAAAACGCGCAGACCATCGCCGAATTGAGCGTCGGGCTCATGTGGTCCCTGGCCCGCCGCATGGTGCTGGCCGATCAGGCGGTCCGTACCACCGGCTTCAAGATGCGAACCGAACTGGACGGGATTGAGTTGACCGAAAAGACCGTTGGGATCATCGGGTTTGGCGAGATTGGCCGGCGCGTCGCTGCGATCTGCCGGCATGGCTTTCGAATGCGCGTGCTCATCGCGACGGCTCGACCCGATCCTGCGCGGTTGGACGCTGCGGGCATTGAGGGGCAGTTCGTTGAACTGGACGAGCTGCTGGCAAAGTCCGACTTCGTGGCACTGCACGCGGCGGTGACGCCCCAGACCGAGCGCATGATTGGCGCACAACAGCTCCAGGCCATGAAGTCTGGCGCCTATTTGGTCAATACAGCCCGCGGGCAACTGGTGGATGAAGCTGCGCTCGTCGCCGCGCTCACGACCGGCGAAATTGCTGGCTACGGCGCCGATGTCTACGAGATCGAACCTCCGCCGTCCGATCATCCGCTGTTTGCGTTGCCCAACACGGTGCTTGGGCCGCACTTCGGCAGCGGTACTTTCGAGGCCATGACGCGCATGGGCGACCGGGCCGTCGATAACCTCATTGAGTTTCTGGCCGGCGGCCGGCCCGAGCGGACCGTGAACCCCGCAGTCTACGCAGGCGGCTGAAAGCGCGAGACCCGCCCCAAACCTGGCGCGGGTCTCGCAGCGATTCTGAATTAGATCGCTCGGCCGTTACGGTTCGGCTACCCGAGCGCGGGCCTGCTGACGCCTGGCAGTCGTCAAGCCGGCTCGCTGGATGTTGTGGAGTGTCGCGAATCCGTCCGGCCTGCTGCCCCGTCGGCTTGTTAGGCCGCGGGGCGCGACCTGTCGACTTGCCAGCGCCCTATGAGCACCCGAATGTTCAGTCGGCGCGCTCCACTTTGCCGACGGTGAGCACGCGCTACGTCGCGCATCGAACTACCTCCGCCGTCGCGCCTCAAGCAACGCTGCTTGAGGCTGATAGATCCTATATGATTTTACCGTCGGCGTCAATGCGGGCTCGATGCTTCACCGTCGGTCTCAAGCGCCGCGCTGCGTGCGATGCCGGCGCGTCGCAGATGGTCGCGGATTAGTGTTTCAACGGACGCTGTGTCGCCTCGTGTGACAGCTGCCACGATCGCTTGATGCTCGAGTTGCGACGCTCGACCTCGGCCGCGAGCCGGATAGGCCGTGCGCACCCGTTCCTTTGTCGCCCAGAGCTGCTCAACCAGCATGAGCAGATGCGCCGACGGGCAGCGCGCATAAAGTGTGCGGTGCAAATGCTGGTCCAGGCCAGCCAACGCTTCGACATCGTTGGCTGCGACTGCGGACTCCAACTCGTTCAGGGTTTCTTCCAGCTTCCGATGGTCGTCATTCGACATCTTCGGTACGGCCAGCGCGGCCGCCGCGCCCTCAACAATGGCGCTGGCCAAATAGACGTCTCGGACTTCCACCGGATCGAGACCGGACACTGTGGCCCCGACGTGAGGTTCGCTCTCGATCAGGCCTTCGGCTTCCAGCTGAAACAGCGCCTCCCGCACCGGGACGTCGCTAACGCCTAACTCAGAAGCAATCGTGCTGATGATCAACCGGTCGCCGGCCCGCAGGCGACCAGACTGAATTGCGTCGCGCAGGCTGGCGTACACCAATTCACGTTTGGTCGTAAAGGTCCCTGCCGGCCGCAGGGTTCCTGGCGCTGGCCGCGTTGGCCGGGGGCGCGGCTCGGTGTCCGGCTCCGGCGTCACGGTGACGGGACTACGTGCGCTGAACCGCGTCGAAGAACTCGGCGCGGGTGGCCGGGTTGTCGCGAAATGCGCCCCGCGTAACCGAGGTGACCATCTGGCTCCCCGGTTTTTTGACGCCGCGCATGGTCATGCAGGTGTGCTCCGCCTCGATCGTCACCGCCACGCCCACCGGATCCAGCACCTGCTCGATCCGGTCGGCGACCTGGCAGGTCAGCCGCTCCTGCACCTGCGGACGACGCGCCAGGTGCTCCACCACGCGCGCCAGTTTGCTCAGCCCGACGATTCGCTCGTTCGGGATGTAGCCCACGGCCGCGCGGCCAAAAAACGGCAGCAGGTGGTGTTCACAGATCGAGTAGAAGGGGATGTCGCGCACCACGATCATCTCGTCGTGCGCGTGCTCGAACGTGGTTGCCAGGTAGTCGTCCGGGTCGCCAGCCAGCCCCGCGAAGAGCTCTTCGTACATGCGGGCCACGCGCGCTGGCGTTTTCGCCAGCCCGTCGCGATCAGGGTCTTCGCCCACCGCGATCAGTATCTCCCGAATTGCCGACGCTATCCGCGCATGGTCGACGCGAAGCCTGCCGTTCGGCGAGACGCGTGACGCGTCGGTGGTGTGCGGCACCGACGCCGTCGGCGATCCGTCGTGCAGGGGCGTTGAACTCATGCGTGAAACTCGTTTCCCAGGGAGCGTGGCTTCGTCAGGCCGGCGTGGGTGTCGATTCCACGCGGTCAACGCAAGCGATGTCGTCGGGGTCGTCGCCCAGCGGTGTGTCAAACCAGGCCGTCAGAATCTCGTCGGCCAACGCTGGCGTCGTGAGACGCAGGCTAAGCGCCAGCACGTTGGCCCGGTTCCAGAGCCGGGCGCCTCGGGCGGTTTCCGCGTCGGCACAGAGCGCTGCGCGAATGCCGGCAACCTTGTTCGCGGCGATGCTGACACCCGTGCCCGTCCAGCACAGCACGATGCCCTCGTCCACGGATCCGTTCGCCACGGCCTCGCCGACGCTGTGCCCGGCTTCCGGCCACTGTTGATCCAGGCCGGCAAGCGGTCCGAACGGCGCCAACGCGTGGCCGCGCTCCTGAATGTTGGCAACGATGTGATCGGTCAGGTCCGTCCGTTCGTCGCTCGCGATGGCGATTCGCATGGCTGGAGTGGCAGAAGTCATATCAACCGAGTATACGAATGGTTGCCCGGGGAATCGTGAGCGTCTCGACCGGAAATCGCGCCGATCTCCATATACGAGGGCAACCGCGCTGACGGCCGCTGTGACGCGAATCGCGGGCGCAACCAGGTTGGTCAACAGGTCGGGTACTCTGGATATCGTTGCCGAACAGTTTGAGCATCAGCTTGCCTTGGTCGCCGGTTCGTCCCTCATGCGTCACCGCTGAGGCGCCGGCGCCACGCCGAGCGCTCGCGCAGGCGGCCGGGTCGAAGCTGCTGCCAGGCGACTGAATGTGGCCATGAACACAGCCAACGGTGCAACCGCTCCTCAAGACCTGCCCGGCCGTCTCTTTATAGTCGAAGGTATTGACGGTTCAGGGAAGAGCACGCAGCTCGACCTTCTCCACAAGTGGCTTGTCAGCCAGGGCTACCTGGTGATCTTCACCGAGTGGAACTCGTCCAGGATCGTCCGCCGCACCACCAGGCGCGGGAAGCGCCGCCGCATCCTCACCCCGCTCACCTTCAGCCTCATCCATGCCGCCGATTTCTCCAGCCGCGTGCACGAGCAGATCATCCCGGCCCTGCAAGCGGGCGCCATCGTCCTCGCCGATCGCTACGTCTTTACCGCCTATGCTCGAGATGCCGCTCGCGGCGTCAGCGCCGGCTGGTTGCGACGGCTCTATTCGTTTGCCCCCGACCCAACCTTGGCGTTCTACTTCGACGTCCCGCTTGACGAAGCGATCCGTCGGATTGAGCTGGGCCGCGATGAACTCAGCTACTACGAGGCCGGCTTGGACCTGGGACTTAGCTCGGATCCGGCCAAGTCGTTCCGACGGTTCCAGGGCATCATCCGGGAAGAATACGGTCGGCTCGTTGACGAATTCAGCCTCTCCCGCATCGATGCCACCGGCACGCTGGTCAATCAGCAGGAACAGATGCGGGAACTCGTGCGTCCTCATCTCAAGGGCGCCATGCGGGCTGAGGCTTCAGGATTGCAGGAGGCTCTAGCGGCGACCGGCCTCAGCGGTCGCTACCTGGCCGACATGTGGCGGGCGTTATGAGCCAGCCGGTCAACCGGCCCCTGAGGTTTTACGGTGATCCGCCCCCGGGGATCGACCTGAGCCCGCTACCCGGCCGCCTGATCGTGGTTGAGGGACAAGACGGTTCCGGGCGATCGACCCAGATTCGCCTGATGAAGGAGTGGCTTGAGGACCACGGATTCGGCGTCGTCGACACCGGGCTGACGCGTTCCGAGTTGGCTGGCCCGGGCATTCGGCGCGCGAAGTCCGGCCACGACCTGGACCCGATCACACTCAACCTCTTCTACGCAACCGACTTCTTCGACCGTGTGGAACGGCTGATCATTCCGTCGCTCCGCGCCGGCATGGTGGTGCTCGCCGACCGCTACATCTTCTCGATGATTGCCCGAGCGGCTTCCCGCGGCATCGATCCGGCCTGGACGGCCGATGTCTACGGCTTCGCGCCCGTTCCCGACGCTGTCGTCTATCTCGACGTGGACATCGAGCACCTGCTGCCGCGAATCTTGATCAATGGCGGCTTCGACTTCTGGGAATCGGGGCTCGACGTGATGCGGGGACAGGATGTCTTCCAGAGTTTCCTACGCTACCAGGCGCAGATCGGCTCACACTTTAGTGAACTTGCCAAGCAACATAACTTCACGGTCATCAACGCCCGAGGGCCAATCAGAAGGACGTTCGAAGCAATCCTGGTTGAGGTTGAACGCGTAATGATGGGCATGCGAACGCCACCCAATAAAGAAGCGTCTTAGTACGGATTTGATTCTTGTTTTAGTCGCAGAGTTGAGCGGGCGCGTACGCTGTCCTATGGATCGAATGTCGTGCTATCGGCTCAGTTGCTGCAATGCTCCAACTACCGCAGCAGCCGGTCAATCAGCTCTTCGTCCAGTTCCATCCGCTCGTCGGCGGTCTTGAACAACTCGAACGAGTAAGTCGGATACCCGTGATTGCCCTGCGGGGGACCGTGAACTAACCAGACGATGATGCCCTCGCTCTTCAGAACCCGCACGGCAGGTACGAAGTCGCCATCGCCGGCCACCAGAGCGATGTGTTGGACCTGACCCTTACCCGCCAGCAAGGCCATGTCCAGGCCCAGTAACAGGTCCACCTGTTTCTGCTCGAAAATCGGAACGCCGGACTCATCCACACCGGACATCCGCAAGTGTCCAAGGCGGACCTCGAATCGAGGTAGGTAGCGCAGCGCGTCCTCGAAGCGTCGAGAGTTCGAATACCGGTCCATCTCGTCAGGCGTCGGCGGGTCGCTGCGATACGGCCGGCAGTGGTAGTAGTACGCCCGGAGCAGTTCGACCTTGTCCGCGCTAGATTCCTCAACGTGATCCTGGATTTCGTCAACCAGTTTCTTGACGTCCAGTCGAACATCGAACTCGTGCTTCTGCAGAGCTTCGAGATAGCCGCCATCGATAAAGACCGCCAGGTTTCCCATATCACTACCTTTCGATCAGGAAACTATCTTGGCGCGACCTTGCCGGTCATTGAACAGAAACTCTGTTATGCGCCGATGGCGCGGACGCGCTCTATGAGACTCGCTACGCCGCCCGCGTACAACATATTGAAACCATTCCTAGTTTCCGTCAAGCAGGAATCGTAAGATTTCTCACTCAACTGGCCGCGGTGCCCCATCGTCAGCCGCTAACCGTGGTTTTCGGCACGCGTGCGGTCAATGGTAACGGCCGCTTCTCTGAGAATCGATCCGGCTATCGCTACGCCGGGCTTTGCGATCCGGACACGTACCCGTTGGACCGGCACGAAACGTTCGAACATCGCCCGTGCGATTCGTTCGGCGAGTGTCTCCAGCAGGTTGACCGGCTCGCCCTCGACAATCTCGGCGACCAGCCCGTACGCCTCGCTGTAGTTCACCGTGGCTTCCAGGGCATCGGCTTCGGCCACCTGGCTCAGGTCGGCCGCAAGATCTAGGTCAACCACAAATCGCTGTCCCAACGCACGCTCTTCAGGCCGCACGCCGTGGTAGCCATACAGGGTGATTCCAACCAGGCTGATCGTGTCAGGCGGCATTGGCATCGGTCGCCTGCCGCGAGCGCACGGCGTGATACATCACAATGGCGCCGGCCACCGAAACATTCAGCGAACCCACGCCGCCGTACATGGGAATCCGCAGCGCGGCATCGCAGGCCTTGCGTACCGCCGGTCGGACGCCACGGGCTTCGCCGCCCACGACCAGGCACGTCGGGCGATCGTAATCCGCGGCCGTAAAGTCCAAATCTCCCTCCTGGTCCACCGCGTAGACCCAGGCGCCGGCCTCGCGTAGCTGATCCAGCGCCCGCGCGATGTTGGCAACCTGGACCAGCGGCGTTCGCAGGCTTGCGCCGGCGGATGCTCGGGCCAGGCCGCCGGTCAGGGCGGCGGAGCGCCGGTTGGGCACGATGGCGCCCGCTCCGTCCACGGCTTCCAGCGTGCGCAATAGCGCCCCCAGGTTGCCCACGTCCTGTACCTGGTCGGCCGCCAGGATCAGCGGCGGACCGCCGGCGCTGGCGCCCTCCAGCAGGTCCTCGATCGACGCCGGTGGCGGCATGCGCACCGCCGCGACCACGTTCTGGTGCTGGCCGCCGAAACTCAGATGGTCGAGTTCCGACACGTCGGTAAACGTGACCGGAACAGCCGCCGTCGCGGCCAGCGAACGAATGTCAGCCATGGCTTCGGCCTGCGTGCGGGCGATGAACACACGTTCGACGCTGGCGCCGCGCCGCAGCGCTTCAGCTACGGCGTGGCGTCCCCAGACGCTGGCTTCGGCCGGGAGTTGCGGGCGACCTACCCGCGACGCCAGACCGGGCCGTCGGGCTTGTCCTCGATTACCACGTCGAGGGCGCCCAGATCGTCGCGGATTTTGTCGGCGAGCTCCCATTGCCTGGCCTCTCGCATGTGTTGGCGCAATTGCACCAACAGGTCGATGAACGGCGTCGCATCGTCCGACGCCGTGTCCGGTCCATGCAGTTCAATACCCAGCACGCCCAGCAGGCTGGTAAGCACACCCTGCGCTCGTTCGACTTCGTTCGCTGAGCACTTTGACGCCAAGCGGTTGATGGCGCGTCCGAACTCGAACAGGGCACCAATCGCCCGCGGCGCGTTGAAGTCGTCGTCCATGGCGGCTTCGAACGCCTGCCGGGCAGTGGCGGCTTCGGAGTCCAAGTCCGGGCCGGATGTTTCACGTGAAACATCGGCGTTGCCCTGGGCGCGTGTCACGGCCAGCAGCCGGTTGTAGCCCGTCTGCGTCTGCTCGATCGCCTCCAGCGAAAACTGCAACGGCGAGCGGTAGTGCACGCCCAGCAGATAAAGCCGCAGCACGTCTGGCGGCACGTCGGCCAGCACGTCCGCGGTCGTGGTGAAATTCCCCACCGAGTGCGCCATCTTCTCGCCGTCGGTCAGCACCAGGCCTGTGTGCGTCCAGTACGACACGAACGGCGGACACCCGGTGGCGGCCTCGGCCTGGGCAAGCTCGTTCTCGTGGTGCGGAAAAATCAGGTCGGCGCCGCCGCCGTGGATGTCGATCCGTTCGCCCAGGGTGCGCCGGATCATGGTCGAGCATTCGATGTGCCAGCCCGGCCGACCGCGTCCCCACGGGCTCTTCCAGGCCACCGAGCTCTCATCGTCACGTTTCCACAGGGCCCAGTCCCGCGGGTCGCGCTTCTCGTCATCAACCTCGATTCGCGCGCCTGCGCTGCCGTCCTCTTCGGTCCGCCCGCTGAGCGTGCCGTAGTTTTCGAACGTGCCCGCGTCGAAGTAGACGCCGGTCGAGGTCGGATAGGCGTGCCCGGCGTCGATGAGCTCCTGCACTTGGTCGACGATCCCGGGAATGCTGTCGGTCACGCGCGGATACTCGTCGGCGCGCCGAATCCGCAGCCGATCCATTACCTCGAAATAGGCGTCGGTGTACTCGCGCGCCCAGTCCAGTGGGTCGCGGCCGGCCCTGCGCGCTCGGTCGATGATCTTGTCGTCGATGTCAGTGAAGTTCTGGACGTACCGCACGTCGTACCCGCGGTACTCCAGGTAACGCCGGATTACGTCCATGTGGACGAACATGAAGGCGTGCCCGACGTGCGGCCGGTCCTTGGGCGTCATGCCGCAGACATACATCGTGACCGGATCGCCCAGCGGCTTGAACGGCTCTTTCTTCCCGGTGAGGGTGTTTGTGATCGCGAGCGTCAAACGACGTGACCCAGGCTGGCGCGCGGCAGGGGCATTTTACGCGGGGCCCTAGGCGTCGCCGCGCGTAACCAGGACGACCGCATGACAGGCCACCGCCGCGCCGGCGCCTACCGCATCGACACCTTCGTTGGTCTTGGCCTTGAGGCTGATGCGCTCGGCATCGGTTCCCAGCGCCGCCGCCAGTCGCTCGCGCATTGCGTCGGCGAATGGCGAGACTTTCGGCTGTTCCAGCACGATGGTGAGGTCGGCGTTGACCAGCTCCCACCCTCGGTCACGCAGGTCGGAGATGGTCTCGGCCACGAAACGCGAACTGTCGGCGTTGCGGTTGGCCGGATCGGTGTTGGGGTAGCGTCGGCCGATGTCGCCGCCGCCAGTTGCCCCCAATAGCGCGTCCACCAATGCGTGCATCGCGACATCGGCGTCAGAGTGCCCAATGGCGCCCCCATCCGGCGCGATGTCAACCCCGGCGACACGCAGCGGCCAGTCGGCGCCCAGCCGGTGCAGGTCATAGCCATTGCCGACTCGGTACTCCGAAATCGACCGCTCGCCCTGTCCGAACCCCGACACGCCGTGATCCCCTACCAGTAGTCCTCGGTGATGACCTGGGACTCGCGGCCTTCTGTCTCGAAACCCTGCTCGGCCAGCACGGGTTTGGCGTCCGCGATCATTTCCGGGTTGCCGCACAAGTAGAGTGCCGCGCCCTCGGGCGTCAGGCGTTCCTGCAGGGCGGCCAGCGGCTCGTCGGGCAGCCACGGCTCCACGCGCCCGCTCATTTCCTTGCCGCAGATCAGGCGCACCGTGTCGTTGGCGCGTCCGCGGCCCATGCCCTCCCCGAAGTTGGGATCGCTATCCGGCCGGCTAACCGTGGGAATGTAGACCAGTCCAAAGCCGGGATCGGCCGCCATCCGTTCCAGTTCGTCCTTGTAACCCAGTTGGTCCGCGTATGAGACCCCGTGCACGATGGTCAGCCGCCGCTCCACCTGGCCGGTTTCCTGGTACTCGTGCCAGGCGGTGCGCGCCATGGAAACGAACGGCGCCAGGCCTGTTCCGGTGGCCACGCACACCGCGTCTGGCTGGCTGGTTCGCGACAGCGTGAAACGCCCGGCCGCGCGCGGCATGTACAGGATTTCGTCGCCTGGCTTGTGCCGCCAAAGCGTGCCGGTAAACACGCCCGGGGTATTCGATCCGTCCTCCCGCGCGTCCCGCACCAAGATCACGTAGAACTCCAGGTAGTCCAGGTCCAGCGGAGTCGAGCCGATGGAGAGCTGCCGCGGTCGCGGGTCGTCGGCCGGCTGGTCCCAGAACGCCAGCATCGTGTACTGCCCGGCCTCGAACTCTGCGAAGTCACTGCCGTCCGGCCGCCGGATCGTGAAGATCGCAATGTCTTCGTCGTCCAGCAGCTCCCAGCGATCCAGCACGGCCCGTTCCATCCGTTCACGAATGTCGCGGCGCTTACGCGTGGTGCGGCGTGGCGTGGTCGGGGCGGCTCGAGCGTCAGACACGCGGAACTCCAGTTTTGGGACAGGTGAGGAAGTCGCCGCCGCAGCTAGCAACGAGCGGCGTCTGATCCGCTAATGATACGCGCCTTGACTTGGAGCCACGGACGGTTTGGGGCGATCGGCGGTGGCTCGGCTACACCCCGCCGTTGGCCAATGCCAACGCCGTCAGCGTCCAATCGCAAAGATTCCCCAGACGCAGCGGCAGCGGCGCCCCGCCTTCCATGCCCGGCCAGACGGTCAGGTCCACGCTGCCGTCTTCCTGCTGGAGCTGAAGGAAACGTTGGCCCACGGATTCGGCGTAGGCGGTGAGGGCGGGATCGGGCCGGTTGACGTTGAGTTGCAGGATCGCCCAGCCGGTCTTGGAGGCGAATGGCGACGTCCACGGCTGGCCCCGGTGCGACAGGATCACGTTCGCGTAGGTGCGGGCCAGGTCGAAATGCCGGACGTCGTCAGTCTGGCGTCCCAGCCAGGTCAGACCCGCGATGGCCGTGGCGAACATGGCGGGTCGGCAGGGCCCGTTGAGATCGAAGTAGTTGCGGCCGGGCTCGGCGTCCGAGTCCGTGATGACCTCACCGTCAGCATAGAAGCCAAAATGAAATCGTCGGTCCGGCTCCGGCTGGAGATCGATCAGGCGGTCCATGAAGCCAGCGGCCAGTTCGGCGGCCTTGAGTTCGCCCGCGGCGGCGCAACCGGCGGCGGCCGACGAGCTGTTCAACACGCCCTGCTCGCGGCCCTGGTGGGTCTCGTTCCAGAATCCGCCCAGGTTTGGGTCTTGCTCCTGGATGGCTCGCCGGGCGATTCGACGAGCCAGGTCAAAGCGTCCCAGCGCCGCGCTACTCCAGGCCAGCCAGCCCGCCTGGTAGAGAAAGGCGCTGGCGGGGCCGTTGAACTGGTTGTCCTTGAATGACCCGTCGTCCGCCAGCAGGTTGCGCTCGATGTGGTCCAGCACGCGCAAGGCCAGCCGGCGACGGTCGCCGTAGGCGAACACGTAGGGCAGCTTGAAGTGCAGGCCCGGGTCGTTGGGGTTGATGCGACTGCGGCCGTCGTCGTCAACGTGGGCTGCCAGGAAGTCTAGGGCGCGGTCAGCGGCTTGTCGGTACTCGTTGGCCATGTCAGTCATAATCATTCGCCCCCTGTCGTCCAGCATCTAAGCCTACGTCCCAAAGGGAGATGAGAACTAGGTTGCGGCGGCCGCCCGAACCAGGCGGACGACGCCGCCCGCCCCATCCCCGTCGTCGGGCCTC
>JAPPKM010000001.1:0-13982 GCA_028874315.1 Chloroflexota bacterium | reverse complement strand
CCCCCCCGGTGTCCCCCACAATAAACCCACCCCTCTTTTTTTTTTTTTTTTTGTGGGCGGGGGGGGGGGGGGGGGGGGGGCCCCCCCCCCGGGCCGCCGCATCCAGGTCGTCGGGCGTCGTGATCTTCAGGTTCTCGCGGCTGCCTTCGAATACCCGCACTGGCAGACCTTCGGCTTCCAGCACCGAGACGTCGTCGGTATAGAGATCGAGCATCGCAGTCTGCCGTTCGTGAGCGCCCAGCAGGTCCGCAAAGCGGGCGAACTGCGGCGTCTGGGCATGCCAGACGGTCGAACGCAATGGCGTGCGGATAACCAGACGGTCGCGATCGACGATCTTCAGCGTGTCGGTCGCGGGAACGGCCGCCACGGCCGCGCCGTAGACCCTTGCCATTCGCAGGCCGTCCTCGATCAGCATGGGCGTCACCAACGGCCGCGCTCCGTCGTGCACGGCCACGTAGTCTGGCGCTTCGCCGTTCAGGGTGCGTAGACCGTGTAGGACTGACTCTGCCCGGGAAGAACCGCCGTGCACGAACGCTCGCACCTTGGCCAATCCCGCCTGTGCAACGGCTTCGCGAATGTTCGCGTCGTTATGTTCGGAAGTCGTCACCACCACCGATCGGATGCCCTGGCAGGCCTCGAACGCCCGCAGGCTCCACACAATGACCGCCGCGCCTTCCAGGTCCGCCAGCAGCTTGTCCGCGCCGCCCATACGCGCGCTGGACCCGGCGCCCAGCACCACCGCATCCGCACTCACGCCAGCGCCGCGTCCAGCGCCTGCCGCAGATTCCCCACTGGAATCGCAGTGGTCTGGCGACCATTGCTCTGCGCGCCGGCCGGGACGACGCAGTGAGTGAAACCCAGCCGCGCGGCCTCGTCCACACGTTGCGCCGCCGAGGGCACGGTTCGCAATTCGCCGGCAAGCCCGACCTCGCCCAGCGCCGCCGCTCCCAGGCGCAGCGGTTGGCCGCTATGGCTGGAGGCCACCGCCAATGCCACTGCCAGATCCGTGGCCGGCTCGCGCAGCCTGAGCCCGCCGACGACGTTGACGTAGACATCGTGCGCCGAAAGGCCAACGTCGGCCCGGCGCGAGAGCACCGCCAGCAGCATGTTCAGGCGATTCAGATCCAGCCCATTCGCCAGCCGCCTCGGCAGGCTGTAGGTGGTGGGCGCGACCAGGGCCTGGATCTCGACCAGCAGGGGCCGCGTGCCTTCCATCGCCACGGCCACCGCCGATCCGGGCGCTGAAGCGTCACGTCCCGCCAGCAGCATGGCCGACGGGTTGGTCACCTCGCGCAGCCCGGCGCCATCCATCTCAAACACCGCCACTTCGAACGTCGGTCCGAAGCGGTTCTTGACCGAGCGCAGCAGCCGGTGCGCGTGGTGGTCGTCGCCTTCCAGGTACAGCACCGCGTCGACGATGTGCTCCAGCAGACGCGGTCCCGCCACCATGCCTTCCTTGGTCACGTGACCCACGATCAGCACCGGCGTGTGGGTGGCCTTGGCGTACTGCAACAGGCGCAGCGTGGACTCACGAACCTGGGTGACGCTGCCTGGTGCGGAGGCCAGGCCGTCCGCCCGAACCGTCTGGATCGAGTCAACCACCATCACGCCGGCCCGCAGTCGTTCAGCCTCCGCCAGCGCGCCGTCCATTGCGGTCTCGGCGTAGACAAAGAGCCCGTCGCCGCCAATACCCATGCGCTCGGCGCGCATCCGGATCTGAGCCGCCGACTCCTCGGCGGCCACGTACAGGCAGGGACGTTGGGGCGACGCCAGTTCGGCCGCCAGCCGCAGTACCAGCGTCGACTTGCCCACACCCGGATCGCCGGCCAGCAGCACCAGCGATCCTCGAACCAGCCCCCCGCCCAGCACCCGGTCCATTTCGCCCATGCCCGTGGGCATTCGGTCGTCGGCCGACGTGTCGATCAGATCCAGGGCCACGGCTTGCGGCGTGGAGCGCGAACCGGCGGGCCCGTCCGTCACCCGGCGCTCGGCCAGCGAGTTCCAGGCCCCACAGACGCTGCACTGCCCCGTCCACTGCCGATGCTCCGCCCCGCACTCGGCACAAGCAAACAGACGGCGAGGTTTGGCCACTGGCGGCGAGTCCGGGATCAGGCGCCCCGAATGGTAGCGCTGGGCAAAGCGTGGCCCGTCATCGGTGAACCATTGCCGCGGCTGCTTCGCCTGACTTTCGGTTGGCCGCGGGTCGTTGGCCTGCCGTGGGCGGCTTGATGAGAGTAATCTGGTCGGGCGAGCCGGGAATGGCTCGGCGGTCGGGCTGGCCGCGAGCGTCTAAGAGTCTCGGAGGTCGTCAAATGCGAGGTCCCAGGGTCGTCGCCCTGTTGCTTGCACTCACCATTGCTCTCGTGATCGCAGCTTGCGGCGAGGACTCCGGCGATTCCACGACCGGCGCAACGTCCCCGGCAACGCCGGCCGCGGGCGATGCCGCCACCGCCGGAAAGCTCTCCGCCAACAACGCAACCGTGGAGGAGTTGGAGGCGGCGTTAGCGGCCGCCGGGATCAAGAATCCCGGCGCGTGGGCCCATGACATAGAGCACCACCGCCCCTTCCCCGCCGACGACACAGAGTTCGCGAAGCTTCGGCGCGGGCTCGCGGAGCACAACGCCGCGCCCGAAGTCGTGGAGACGATCGTCGGACTACTCAAGCTGCCGTGATTAGGTCCTTCGCCGGTGAGGGGGTAGTCGGGTCGCTGCGGGGCGCGATGGCGTTTCTGGTCGTTATCAGCATCCTGAGCGTGGCTGTCGCGCTTGCCTACGAACGGCACTGGGAAGAGTTCTGGCAGTTGATGCCGTGGGCAACCCTGGTCTTGAGCGGTCTGGCCCTTGTCGCGCTCGTGCTTCGCACATCGCAGGCGACGATCCGGATCGCCCGAATGGTCGCGGTGCTCGTGCTGGTTGCTGCTTTGCTCGGGATTTGGCGGCACTTTGACCATAACTACGTCACGGCCGTCATGGATCAGGACTACGCCGATCGCTGGGGAGAAATGCCGGTCGTCGAGCGCGTGTGGACGGTAGCCAACGGTTCCGTGGGCCATGTGCCGGTGCCCGCCGCCGGGGCCCTGGTTCCCGTGGGCGTAACGCTCTGGATGACCACGCTGGGCCTGGGCGAGCAATCCAGGCGGAATCCAGAGGCCCGCCGCGGGAAACCCTAGAGACCCTGCGGCACTCGGCGGCACGCCGCTCAGACTTGGTCAGGCCTCCGTGGTCAGGAAGGCTGAGGACTCAGGCTTCGACCGGTGACCGCGACGTGATGGCCACGTCGTCGCCGTCGCGGTCCACGATCACCTGCGCGCCGGGTTCGAAGGCGCCGCGCAGGAGTTCCTCGGCCAGCGGGTCCTCGATCAGGTTCTGGATCACGCGGCGGAGCGGGCGGGCGCCGAAGTCGGGGTCGTAGCCCTGTTCGGCCAGCAGGCCCTTGGCGTCCGCCGTGACTTCCAGTTCCAACTCGTGCTCGCTCAGTTGCAAGCGCACGCGCGCCAGTTCCAGGTCCACGATGTCGGCCACGTCGGCGCGCGTTAGCGCGTGGAACACCACGCTGGCGTCGACCCGGTTCAGGAATTCCGGTCGGAACACCTTCTTCAACTCGTTGAGCACCTTGGAGCGCATGTTGCGGTAATAGGTGTCCTCGGTCGACGAGTCGTCACTGTGGAACCCCAGCGTGGCGTTGCGCTTGATGTGCTGCGCGCCCACGTTGGAGGTCATGATGACGATGGTGTTGCGGAAGTCCACCGCGCGACCCTTGGCGTCGGTCAGTCGCCCGTCGTCCATGAGTTGCAGCAGGATGTTGAAGACTTCGGGGTGCGCCTTCTCGATCTCGTCCAGCAGGATCACGGCGTACGAGCGGCGGCGGACGGCCTCCGTCAGCTGGCCACCTTCCTCGTAGCCCACGTAGCCCGGCGGGGCACCCACCAGCCGCGACACCGCGTGCCGCTCCATGTACTCCGACATATCGATGCGGATCAGCGAGTCCTCGCTGCCGAACATGAAATCGGCCAGCGCCCGCGCCAGCAGCGTCTTGCCCACGCCGGTGGGCCCCAGGAACATGAACGCGCCGATGGGGCGCTTGGGGTCCTTCAACCCAGCCCGCGCGCGGCGGACGGCGCGTGAGATGGACTCGATGGCTTCCTTCTGACTGACCACCCGTCGCGCCAGTTCGTCTTCCATGTGCAGCAGCCGCTCGGATTCCTCCTCGCGGATGCGCGTGACCGGAATGCCGGTCCACATGGAGACGACCTGCCCGACTTCCTCTTCGGTCACGCGCGGCGACTGGCCTTCGTTGGACTTCGTCCATTCCTCGCGCAGGGCGGTGGCCTTGCCGCGCAGCTGCTCTTCTTCCTGCCGCAACTGGTTGGCGGCCTCAAAGTCCTCGGCGTCGATGGCCTTGGATTTCTCCGCCGCTACCTGGTCCGCGCGGCTTTCGAGTTCGCGCAGCCCCTTCGGCGGCATGCCGTAGCGGATCTTCACGCGGGCCGCCGCTTCGTCCATCACGTCGATCGCCTTGTCCGGCAGGAACCGATCGGTGACGTATCGGCCGGCCAGTTCGGCGGCCGCGGTCAGGGCGTCGTCCGTGATTTCCACGTTGTGGTGATCGGCATAGCGGCTGCGGACACCGCGCAGGATGTCCACGGTTTCCTCGATGGACGGTTCCTGCACCATCACCGGCTGGAAGCGGCGTTCCAGGGCGGCGTCGCGCTCGATGTACTTGCGGTACTCGTCCAGCGTCGTCGCGCCGATCACTTGCAGCTCACCCCGCGCCAGCGACGGTTTCAGGATGTTGGCAGCGTCCACGGCGCCTTCAGCGGCGCCGGCGCCCACCACGGTGTGCAGCTCGTCAATGAAAAGCACCGAGTCGCTGGAAGCCTTGATCTCGTCGATCACCTTCTTCAGGCGTTCCTCGAACTCGCCGCGGTACTTGGTACCGGCCACCAGGGTGCCCATGTCCAGGGTCAGCACGCGCCGGTCGCGGAGTGAGTCCGGCACTTCGCCCTCGATGATGCGCTGGGCGAGGCCCTCCACGATGGCTGTCTTCCCAACGCCAGGTTCGCCGATGAGCGCCGGGTTGTTCTTGGTGCGGCGGCTCAGGATCTGGATCACCCGCTCGACTTCGTCGTGACGCCCGATCACGGGGTCCAGCTTGTCGGCGCGGGCGGCGGCCGTGAGGTCGATGCCCATCTGGTCCACGACCGGCGTCTTGGACGACCGCTTGGAAGGGGCTGTCGTGGCTGCTTCGGGCTGGCGCTCGCTCTGGCTCTGGCTGACCACTTGCACGACCTGGGATCGCACCTTCTCCAGGTTGACGCCCAGGCTCTCCAGCACGCCGGCCGCGATGCCTTCGCCTTCGCGCACCAGGCCCAGCAACAAGTGCTCGGTGCCGATGTAATTGTGGCCCAGCCGCCGTGCCTCTTCGATCGACAACTCAATGACGCGCTTGGCCCGCGGCGTCAGCGTAATGTCGCCGACGACCATGCGTTCGCCGCGGCCGATGATGAACTCCACGGCGCTGCGAACCTTGTTCAGCTCCACGCCCAGGTTCTTGAGGACCTGGGCCGCGATGCCTTCGCCTTCGCGCACCAGGCCCAGCAGCAGGTGCTCGGTGCCGATGTAGTTGTGGTTAAAGCGCGTCGCTTCGTCCTGCGCGTAGACCAGAACCTTCTTGGCGCGCTCCGTGAACTTATCGAGCCTGTCGTTCACGGCAACCTCCGGTAGCGGCGACCCAGAACTTACGAACCGCTCGTGGTCTCGTCGCTCGCCTCTATTGTGGCATCCACGTCGTCGGATTCCGTAGCGATTGCTGCATCTTCATCGTCCGACTCGGCAGGGACTGCGTCCTCCGCATCGTCAGACGCGGCCGCGACGGCATCATCCAGCCCGTCGGACGCGGCAAGCACATCTTCGTCCGGGCCTTCGGCGACGGCGGCCAGTTCGCCTTCGACCTCCGGCTCGTCGTATTCCTCTTCCGGCGGCGGGTAGATCTCAACCGGGGTCAGCCGGATTCGGCGCCGCTGCGCGTCGATGCTCAGGATGCGGAACTGCCCGATGTCGCCTTCGTTCACCATGTGCAGCGCGGCGTTGCCCAGGTCCGATGAGTGGGCCAGGCCTTCCACCCCGTCCGCCAGTCGTACGAACGCCCCAAACGGCGCCAGCTTGGTGACGGTGCCCGGAACGACTTCATGCTCCTGGAAGCGCGTCGTCAAATCAGCCCACGGGTCGGTCGTGGCGCGCCGCATGCTCAGCGCGATCTTCTTGTCCACGCGGTCCAGGGCCAGCACGTAGACGTCCACTTCCTCGCCCGGCCGCAGGATTTCCTCGGGACTCTCCACGCGGCTCCACGAAAGCTCTGAAATGTGAGCCAGCCCGTCGGCTCCGCCCAGGTCGATAAACGCGCCGAAACTGCAGATGTTGCTGACCAGGCCCTTGCGGACCTGCCCGACCTGCAACTCGTCCAGCAGCACTTCACGCCGCTGCGCGCGCATCTCGCGCTCGGCCACGCGCTCCGACAGGATCAGGCGATTGCGTCGACGGTCGAGCTCGATGATCTTCACGTAGATCATCTTGCCCACCAATTCCGACAGCTTGGCGTTCAGTTCCTCTTCGGTTTCATCGGCGGGGCCGCGCCGCAAGCTGGTGAGCTGCGACAGCGGGACAAAGCCGCGCGGTCCCACGTCCACCAGCACGCCGCCCTTGTTGTATTCCTGGACGGTGGACTCAATGATCGTGCCGTTCTCGAAAAGCTCCTCGGTGGCGTGCCAGACCTTCTCCTGCGCCGCCCGGCGAACCGAGAGCACCGCCGGCCCATCGCCTTCCGGTCGAACGACGTACACGAAGGCAACGTCGCCAACGCTGAATTCCGGCTTCGGCTCCTCGGAACGGGAGTCCCACAACTCGCGTTGCGGTACCACGCCTTCGGACTTCAGCCCGATGTCGATCAGTAACTCGTCGGGATCGACTCCAACGACAAGGCCTTCGATCACGTCGCCTCGAGAGATCCCCTGCATCGCGCCGCCAGGCTCGTTCAGCAGGTCTTCCATCGACTCCAGCTCTACCATCGGCTCGGGTTCGGCAACCGAGACGTCGGCTGGTGCCATTGCGTCCTGAGTCGCGCTCAAGCGGGGGCGCCTTTCAAATTATGGAGGGCGGCGCCGCCTTCGGGTGGCGGCGACCTCGTCGAGTATATCAACGGCACGGGAAACGTCGGCGGCTTCTTCGAGACGCCTACGGCATCACAAAGCCGCCGTCGTAGCTAATGTTCTGGCCTGTCATGTAGTCGGACGCATCCGACAGCAAATACGCCACAAAGCCGGCCACGTCCTCCGGCGTCTCCACGCGGCCCAGGGGAATACGCGCGACTGCCTCGGCAAGCACTTCCCCTGGCTGCTTGCCCAGCAGCTTGGCCCGTTCGCGGTCGATCAACTCCCACATCGGCGTGTCTACGACCCCTGGGCTCACGGCGTTGACCCGCACGTTGAGCGGACCTAGCTCCATGGCCATCACCCGCGTCAGCCCGTGCAGGGCCGTCTTGCTGGTGTTGTAAACGTTCGTGGCGAACGAAGGCAGGCGCGACGAGGCCGACGCGATGATCACGATGCTGCCCTGCTTCCGCGCGGCCATCCGCTCCGCCACCGGATGCACGAAGTGAAACGTGCCGTCCAGGTTCACCGACATCACCTGCCGCCAAATTTCAGGCGTCAGATCCAGGAAGTTCTGCACCCGCATGATCCCGGCATTGGCGACCGCGCCGGTCAGCCCGCCAAGCTCGTCATCGACCTCGTAGACCCACGCGCGAACCGCGGCATGGTCGGTCACGTCCAATTGGGCCGACAGTGCCGTGCCGCCGCCGCTTCGAATCTCAGCGGCCACGGCGGCGGCCGAGTCGCCGTCCAGATCGGAAACCGCCACGGTCCAGCCGTCGGCCGCCATCCGCAGCGCCGTGGCCCGGCCTATGCCTCGACCCGCGCCGGTGATTGCGACGGCCCCGGCCATTGGCTTGCCCGCTACCCGTTCAGCGCCGGTGGCACGCCCACCGACGCGCCGGTCGTAAGCGCGCGAACACCCGCGTCGATGATGGCCACGACCTCGCGGTTGAACCTGAAACTCCCGCGGCCTTCGACCGGCAGGCCCTCCCGCACGCAGTGGGCGAAGTAGGCCACGCCGCTGCGCCGCTCGGGGGGCGGGGGTGGTGTCTCGATCAGCTCGCCCGCGCGCCGCGTGTCGCCGTCGAAGATGCGCAGGTGAACGCCGTCCGCGCCGGGCGTCAGCACCAGCACCCCCGTCTCGCCGCTGACCTCGATGTGCAGCATCGTTCCCTGCGGTCCCGGATACCCCACCTGCACGTGCGAAGTCTGGATCGTCCCCAGGCCACGAGGGAACTCCAGCACGGCGGCCGCGCTCTCGTCGGCCCGCGCGTTGCGCTCGGTCACCGAGGCGCCCCGCGCCGCCAGCCGGCGCGGCCGGCCCATCCACAGCAGGCATGGCGCTGCGCCGTAGCCCGCGTAGTCGATCCACGACCCGCCCCCCTGCGCCGCGTCGAACAGCCACTGAAACCAGTCGGGCTGCTCAGCCTTTCGTGTGGCGATAGGGTTCCCCCCACGAAACACGTACTGCCGCGGCGTCCCGATCGCGCCGTCCGACACCAGCTTTGCCCCGGTCTCGAACGCCGTATCTCCCAGCGTCGGCCAGTTGATCAGCGCCGGAATCCCGGCGGCCTCGGCCGCTTGCACCATGCGGTCGGCGTCGGCCAGGGCGCTCGCCATCGGCTTCTCGATCAGCACCGGCAACCCGCGCGCCGCGCAGGCGTCCACAATGTCCGCGTGCTGGGTGTTCGGCAGGGTGGAGGTCACCACGTCCAGGTCCTCCCCGTCGAACATCGCGTCCCAGGTCTCGTAGATCGACGGAATGCCCCACTCGTCGCTCGCCAGCGCCCGCGCGCTTGGAAACGTGTCCGCCGCCGCCACCACCTCGGCGTCCTCGAGCTCCCCCCATTGCCGGACCAGCGTGGGCGTATGGCTGTGACGAATTCCGGCGATTCCGACGCGCAGGTGTTTGGGCATGTGTGGCTAGCCCTCGCGATTGGCTGACGCAGCCGAAGTCTGCGACCCACCCTGCTCCGACGCAACTTGACCGGCACCGTCCAGTCGCACCTCTGGAATCAGCCCCATGTCGAACTCGCCGATGCGTTCCCTGCCTAGCCGCTCCACCTCCTCGCGACACCGCAGCGCCGCCGCCCGCAGACCCTGCACGTCCACCCCCCGGCAGGCTGGCGCAAACGGCGCCAGCCGGTCTATCCCATAGGTCAGCAGATTGCGCGCTCCGCGAAAGTTCTGCCGCTCCAGGTGGTAGAACCCCACCCCGATCTGCAGGATGCCCCGGTACAGGTCCCGCACCGGGCCCGGCTCCGCCAGCCAGGCCTCCTCCAGCGCCTCGTGCTGCTCGAAGAACTCCCGCGCGTTGAACAGCCGGATGCCTTCCAGCACCTTCGCCGGCAGCGGTCCCAAGCAGGTCGTGGTGTCGCTGAACGGTCCCGCGCCAACCGCGCCGACGTCCGCCATGCGCGCCTTCCTAGCCTGCCAACCGAGCGGTCACCTGAGCCTATATCTGGAAACGCCCCCGGCGCGGCTATAATTCAGTGGTGAAACGGAGGGGTGTCCGAGAGGCTTAAGGAGGTGGTCTTGAAAACCACTAGGCGGGCAACCGCCTCGTGGGTTCGAATCCCACCCCCTCCGCCAGGTCCTTGCTCCGCGTCACCAACGCCTGGAGGAGTCGCATAGTTGGTCTAGTGCGGCCGCCTGCTAAGCGGTTACCGGGAGTATCCCTTTCGGTCGTGGGTTCGAATCCCACCTCCTCCGCCAATCTCGGCGGATAGCCCTCGCCCCATCCCCGAGGAAGCGAACGCTGTAGGCATTGCAGTTCCTCTTTCGTTACCGCTCTGGACGCTGGAACTGCTGCCGTGCCTGGCACACGAGGCCTCGACGTCCGGTCCAGGCGCCAGCGTGGAATCGCAGGCAGTCAGGCCTCAGCAGATCTGATGCGCTTGATCTGGCGAAGTTGACGGGAAACTCGCTTCGAATATATTGAATACAAGTATTCGCACTGTTCGGAGCAGCCACCGTGCCAACCTCAGTCCGGCTGTCGCCTGAGGCTGAGCAGCGCCTGAATTTCCTCGCGTCCCAGACCGGGCGCCCCAAGGCCTTCTACCTGCGCGAACTCATTGAGTCCGGTCTGAACGACCTTGAGGACTACTACCTGGCCGCCGATGTGCTCGAGCGCGTCCGCAAGGGTCGGGAACGCCTGCATTCCGCCGATGACGTGAGGGCCGACCTTGGCCTGGGCGGTTGAATACACCGACACGGCCAGAACTCAGCTCCGCAAGCTCGACCGCCCGATGGCTCGGCGGGTCCTCGATTACATGGACGCCGTCGCCGCATCCTCGGCGGACCCGCGCGAGCGTGGTCGGGCCCTTTCCGGTCCCATGGGCGGTCTGTGGCGCTACCGCGTCGGTCGCTGCCGCGTCATCTGCGACATTCAGGACGATGTGCTTCGAGTCCTGGTCCTCAGGGTTGCTGGCCGGGATCGGGTATACCGCTGAGCATCCCTACGGTTGCGCTGCTGATGTTCGACGACACCGGCATCCTGCCTCGAAGGTTGGCGAACGCCTGAGCCGCAGATACACGCAGTCGGACGGCTAAGCCTTGTAGCAGGCCGCCTTTTGCCCCGTCCCCTTCTCCTCCAGCGGGGGATGGGGGTTGTCGCGGCAGTGGTTGTCGGCGATGGGGCAGCGGGTGTAGAAGCGGCAGCGGGGTGGTGGGTTGAGGGGGCGGGCGACGCCGCCGGTGATTTGGACGGGGGCGCGGGTGGCGGTGGGGTCGGGGATTGGGACGGCTGACAGCAGGGCCTGGGTGTAGGGGTGCTGGGGGTTTTGGAGCACGGCTTCGGTGTCGCCCATTTCGACGATCTTGCCCAGGTACATCACCGCGATCCGTGAGCACATGTAGCGGGCCACCGCCAGGTCGTGGGTGATGTACAGGTAGCTGATCCCCAGCCGCTCGGCCAGGCTCTCCATCAGGTTCATCACGCCGGTGCGGATCGAGACGTCCAGCATCGAGGTCGGCTCGTCCGCCACCACGAAAATCGGCTCGATCACCAGCGCCCGCGCAATCGCCACCCGCTGCCGCTGACCGCCCGACAGCTCGTGCGGGTAGCGGAACAGGTAGGTGGCGGGCGGCGTCAGACCCACCATCTCCAGCATGCGCGACACCCGCTCCATCCGTTCCAGCGGCGGGCAGGCGTTCTGGACCTTCAGCGGCTCGGCCACCGTGTCGAAGATCGTGCGACGCGGGTTCAGCGACTCGTACGGGTCCTGGAAGATCATCTGCGCCTTGCGCCGGAACGCCTTCAGTTCCTCGCCGCGCAAAGTGGTGATGTCAGTCGATTCACCTTCGCCGTCGTCGAAGAGCACGTGCCCGCCCGTCGGCTCCGCCAGGCGCACCAGCAGGCGCCCCGTCGTCGTTTTTCCGCAGCCCGACTCGCCCACCAGCCCAAAGCTCTCGCCGCGCGCTAGGTCGAACGAGATGCCGTCCACCGCGTGCACGAAGCTGTCGCTCCGCCGGAACCAGTGCGACCCCGCGGGGAAGTACTTCTCCAGCCCCTCCACCCTGATCAGCGGCTTTGTCCCCACCGCGGTCGCGCTTGCCATCTCGCCTACGCCTCCAGCGGGTGCCAGCAGGCGGCCCAGTGCGTGCCTGAGCCCTCGACCCTGGGCGGCTCGTCCGTCCGGCAGATGTCGGTCGCGTACGGACAGCGTGGATGGAAGCGGCAACCGGACGGCGGGTTCTGCAGGTTCGGCGGTTCGCCGCCCAGCATCGCCAGCTCGTGCTTGGGGCCCGTCACGCTCGGAAAGGCCGACATCAGCGTCTGCGTATACGGGTGCATGGGGTTCCTGAAAATGTCTACCGTCTCGCCCCATTCCACGATCCGCCCCGCGTACATCACGCCCACCGTGTGGCTCACCTCCGCGATCACCGCCATGTCGTGCGAGATGTAGATCAGGCTCATGTTCAGCTTCTGCTGCACGTCCCGCAGTTCCTTCAGGATGCGGTCCTGCACGATCACGTCCAGCGCCGTCGTCGGCTCGTCCGCAATCAGTAAATCCGGCTCGCAGGCCAGCGCCATCGCAATGCCCGCCCGCTGCTTCATGCCCCCGCTGTACTCGTGCGGGTAGCGGCCGATGAAGCTCGGGTCCAGGCTCACCAGGTCGTAAAGCTCCCGGACCCGCGCCATCGACACGTCAGGATCCGTCTCGATGTGAGTCTCAAGCGCTTCGATGATCTGGTCCCCAACCGTATAGACCGGATTGAACGAGTTCATCGCCGCCTGGAACACCATCGCAATCCGGTTCCAGCGATACGTGCGCATCTGGTCTTCCGAGAGCGGCGCCAGGTCCGTCCCGTCCAGCAGGATCCGGCCGCCGACGATCCGCCCGTTCTCCGGCAGCAACTTCAGTAGCGTCATCGCAATCGACGACTTCCCGCAGCCCGACTCCCCCACCAGGCCCACGGACTCGCCGCGCCCAACCGCAAACGAAACGCCGTCAACCGCCTGCACGTCGCCCGACCGCGTCCCGTAGTACATCGTCAGGTCTTCGACGCTGAGGACTGGCGCTGAAGAAGATTGGATTTGCATGGTCCTAGATCGCCTGGCTCGGCGGTGTCACCGTGACGGGATGCGGCAGCGGCTGGTTGAACAAATAACCCTTCTCGTTGAAGGGGATCTCGTCCGGCTGCGTATTCCCCGCCGCGTCCGTGGCCCTCGTCATGATGATGTAGTTGCCCGGTTCCGGTCTCCATCGGAACGAGAACCACGCCCACGAATACTGCCAATGGTCCCCCACGCTCGCATCGCGCCACGTCCGGCCTGAATCAGTGCTCAACTCGACTCTCGCAATAGGACCGTCCGGCGAATGCGCGATGCCCCTGATAGTCAGCGGCGATGGGGACACGCAAACGGGGCTGCCGACGAGGCCTCGAGAGTCCGGCGAATACGCAGCGCATCGAAAGCCCTGCGGCGGGGCCTCGAGTTCCGCTGGCCAGGGCAAAGCCAACGCGCTCTTGATCACCTGCCTGGTCGTCACCGTCCCCAAAGCCTCGCCCTCCGGCGGATAGGCGTCGCCAATTAGTACGTACGAGGTCGTATTGTTCCGCGTCCAAATCGGCTGCTTCGACACCACGATCCGTCCCAGCCACTTCACGTTGGTGCTGCCCACCCATCCCGGAACCAGCGCGCGCAGCGGGAAGCCGTGATCGCGGGTCAGCAATCCGCCATTCATCCAGTAGGCCAGCAGCGTATCCGGGTGCAAGGCCTTCTCGGCTGGCAGGACTCGCCGAAAGCCCTGCTCCGGCGACTCCGTGTCCAGCCCGATCAGCAGAACGTTCGCAGCGTCGTCGGATACACCGGCCAGCTGCAGCACGTCGCGCAGCGATACGCCGGTCCACTGCCCGTTTCCAACGCCGCCCGTCCTCCACTGCGTGCCCTTGGCCTTCTGTCCCTTCACCAGGTCGAACATCGCCCGGTGATTCCCGGCGCATTCCAGGAACGACAACACCGTGCGGGTTGGCATCTTTCGGATGTCGTCATACGACAGCTGGATTGGGTTCGTAACGGCGTCGCCCTCGATCGAGAGCCGCCAACTTTCTACGTCTACATCAAGACTCACGGAGTTGTTGCGCACGAAGAACTGAGGAACCGGGGTGAACAACTCCTCGGCCATGTTCTCCAGCCGCGCTTCCAGGCTCTTGCCGTCGTCGTGCACGATGAACGGCGACGTGTCTTTGAACCAGGCCGGTGTTGACGGCGCCGTCGCGGCCGATTCCGCCTCACTTGCCTCTCCACACGCGGCCAGCACCGCCGCCGCCCCGCCGGCCGTCAGCGCCTGCAGGAAGCGCCGCCGGTCCATCCCGTGCTGACGAGCAACTC
>JAPPKM010000021.1:28289-32764 GCA_028874315.1 Chloroflexota bacterium | reverse complement strand
TGCAGGCGCTGATCGACGCGGGGATGTTTCAGACGGCCGCCCAGGTGCAGGCGCTCATCGATGCGGGGGTACTGCCAGCCGAAGTCAGGGCAAGCGGTTGTAAGCTGAATG
The DNA here is from genome assembly GCA_028874315.1 of Chloroflexota bacterium. GTDB lineage: Bacteria > Chloroflexota > UBA11872 > UBA11872 > UBA11872 > UBA11872. The sequence continues at coordinate 32,653 of JAPPKM010000021.1, read as the reverse complement.
GCTCCTCGTCGGGCGCCGGTTCGCTGGCGGCTGCTGGAACTGCCAGCACAACTGTTAGAAGCGCAGTGAACAGCAAAAGCAATGTGCGTTTCATCGTCTTCCTCCTGCAAATGGAAAGGAATTGAATCGGGCAAAGCGCCCATGATTCCCGATTCCGCCGCCCTTTGGCCGCGCGCAAAGTCCGCCCAAAGGAAGGCGGCGTAACCAATCTGAAATTGATGATTGGGTTGAGTGTGATAAACTGTGTGGAACGCACGAGAGACTCCTCGTGTAGGCCGCTGCGGGATCCTGGTTCCCAAAGCGGCCATTTCTTTTCCGTCAGCCTCGTTACATTATCACAGCGTCAAAAATTTTGAAAGTGGTTTGCGCGCGCGAGATGACCCCGCCGGTTCCGGGACGCCACCTGCCAGCTTTTGAAGGGGGTTATGCCTTGGCGGAACGTTCCGCAGCGGTTTTAACAGCGTGGCAACGGGTACACAGCGGCTGCAAATTATCGACCCTGTGCGTGCCTTCGGGAAGAGGAATGATGTGATCAACCAGCACCGCCGCCACCACCCGTCCGCGCTCGGCACAATGACGGCACAGCGGCTCTCTGGCCAGCACAGCGTCGCGGATGCGCCGCCACCGCTTGTCGTAGCCGCGATGGTGCGCAGGCGGGCGGGCGTCCGGAAGGCGCTGGCGACGGCTTTTGCCGCAATGGTTACAGCTGCTGTTGCGCAGCACGCCGGGACACGACCGGTCAGGACATGGACGATTCATCGTGAGTTCCAGAATGCGACGAGTTGGCGAAGTTTTGCTTGCGTTTGGTCGGTGCCAGGCATCGTATCCGAGGAGAGTTAGGCATCGTGTCGGAGGCCAGCACAGCCACGGACCTCACCTGAGGCTGCCGTCGTCTGGCGGGCGATCGAGCGGAGTGTGCAGACGCCGTCCCTCATTTTTTTGCCTACCTCCTCCCCCCCCCTTTTTTTCTACGAAATTATGACACGTACCAGGATGTCGATTGGTTCGCGCGGAACGGCTGAGAGATCGATAGTCAATGTCTGCGTTCCGTTCTTGTTGATGTCGGCTGACAGATCCAGCTCTGCAAACAGATTTAGGCTGGACGCATCCCCGCTGTTTACGGCGTACTCGTACTGCCCTGCCCCCGGCGAATCGGTCTCGAACGTCGCCCGGACGACGTCCCCGACATTGGCGGCGAAGTAGACCGGCGCAGGCCCGCCGCCCCCTCTTCCGGAAAAGGATGTTCTCGCCGCTCCCGTGTATACCTGCCGATTCGCACTTACGGCGAAGGTGGTAGCGTCAAAGAGATCTTGCAGGCGGCGGGCGAGCAGACTGAGGTCATCCACGTGCTGGATGGACTGTCTTGTCGTCACCGTGATGGTCTGCTGCAGGCCCGCCTCCTGGTCAAACGTGGTAGATACGGACGCGACGCGAAAACTGTCGTCCAGATACGGGTCGCGCACCTTAACCGCGAGCTGATGAAATGGCCGGATCATCTGCCGCATACCCTGCACTACGATCGTGTAAGTCTCCTGCGGCTCGCCAAGCAAACGCAGGCGTTCCGCGGCCAGGCCGAGCAAAATGTTGGCGATGCCTTCGTTGCCTAACGTTTCGTCATTCGGTAGAAGAGCTCGAAACGTGTGCTCCTTGTGCCATTCCCCATAGCGCGCCAGCGCGGCGGTGTTTGTCAGCGTGCCTTCGGCGGCATTCAGGTTGAACCCGTCCGGCGCTGCATCGGTGGCGTCGGACAGTCGCGGCTTGCCGTCGGCCGCAAACGGAGTGAGCACGGTGGTGATTTCCTTGGCGCTCGTCTTTTTGGTCAGGTGGACAATGTGCGCGCCCAGACCTGGATAGTCGGCCGCGACAATTTCAAGCGGACTGTAGAAGGTCCGCATCTGAATGCTGCGGTCAAAGCCGAACTGCAGCCGCGTATTAAACAGCTCTGCGCACTTGCGTACCGCACTGAGAAGCGATGTCGCCGAAAGCCTGAGCCCCAAGACGTCATTGGCGATTTCGGGGTCGGGATACAAGGACCAGCCGCCGGGAAGCAGGACAGCCAGGGCGCCCACAATGGTGGCGTGCGAAGCGGCGCTAAACTCCAGGTCGACGCCCGTACGGCTGAGCAGCTCAGCCTCAAAGCCGACTCCGGACACGGACAGCGTGGTTTGCCCCTGATCGGGGCGCTCTTCGATGTCCTGGACAATGCCGGCGCCGATCGCCGTGACATGACCGCCGACAATGCTGTAGGCGTAGATATCCGACAGTGACTGGATGCGCACAGCGGCATCCTTTTGCATGGCGGTAAAGGCGAAGCGGCTACCTCTGTTCCACGTTTCGTCCTGCCTCCAGGCCAGGATGTCGCGCAGTGGGCCGTAGCGCTCGCCGTCAGTGACGACGTCGATCCACATGAAGTCGACTATGTCGCCCGCGCGCGCAGGGGGCGATGGGGGCGATGGGAAGAGCCGGGCCAAATCAACGTCCGACATTGGTATCCGGTTCCTCCGGGGTCGGGCTAGCCACTACGGATACTCCTCAAAAAACTGGACCTCGACGTCCACGGTGCCTGCCCCGGTATTTGTCGCGTCCACCTCCTCAATCGCTTCAATCCAAAACTCACCCGGCGCCAGCCAGATAAGCGGCTGCACCGTGTGCCCGGGCCCAGGCGACCACCTGCTGTAAGCATTGGCGATGTCGACGGTAGAGACCTCGAGCGATGCGCCGGCTGTCAGTACCCAAGTGCCGGCGGCCGGGTCGCTGCTGTCGAATTTCAATCGCCAGTGCCATGCCTGGCGACCGTCTGCGCCAAAGAGATCGAAGCGCGTGCCTCGGCGAGAAAAGGTCAGAGAGACGATCGCCTGCCGCGCCGGCAGCAGGCCAGCGTTCTTGCCTTTGACGACGCGCTGATGCGCGGACATGTCGAGCGAACCGGTCACCGTCCTGCGCGTCGCGGAGCGCCAGGCGTCCTGCGCCGTCTCGAAGCGGGGGGAGACGGTGGCGATGCGCGTGCCGTCGGTGACGCGGGTCTGAAAATCGACGGCCAGGAGACGCGCGGTCAAGTAGTGGCGCGCCTTGTCGGACAGCCGCTCGCGCTCGATGGCCATCCAGCGGCCGCGCAGGTGCGTCAGGCGCTCGACCTGCATTTCGGCCGACCGCTCAAGGGTCAGCGGATTATCGCTCTCATCGGTGAGTCTGTTGTTTGATTCATCGCTGAAGCCCTGGTCAGGATCGCCGACGTAAGTGCCGGTGAACTCGATCATGCGCGCCGCCGGCGGCGACGGCAGCCCGCCGCGCGCGTCGAAGGGGCCGGCGAAACCGGTCTGAACGGCCGGCAGCGCCGGCGCCGGCGAAAGCTGCCACTGCCCGTTGTAGCGGGGCAGCAGCTCGTCTCCGAATCGAGTCAGCCTGTAAACGCTCATTGCTACCCGGGTAAGCCCAGCTGCTGCAGCGCATCCAGCAGCCCGGTGCCCGATGCGCGGGAGAGGCTTGCAGGAGAGTCGGGCGGCGCGCCGAAGTTTTGATAAACGGTCAACTGGATAGGCCCGGCGGCCGCAGCTGCGGGGCTTGCCCCGGGCTGCGCCGCTAGTGCAGCGCCCAGGGCAGCCTCGACCGCGTCCGCGATCCCCCGGGCCTCCTGGTCGATGCCCATCGCAATGCCCATCGCCAGCGGTCGCCCGATCTCCTCGGCCGCCACCATCGACGGCGACTGAATGCCAAGCGCGCGTTTTGCCGCGTTTAGCGCATTGCGAGCTGCATCGGCAGCCGCCCGGCCCAAAGCGCCGGCTGCCCCCAAAACGCCGCCTTTGATGCCGTCAATGACGTTGCGGCCGATGCTGCCCCAGTCGATTTCGGTGAAGCGGTTCTTGAACCGCAGGTAGAGCAGCGTCGCCGTGTTGACGATCGTGCTCCAGGCCGCAATCGCCGCACCCGTAATGGCATCCATGAGGAATCTGCCGACGGCGGCCCAGTCGATCCCTTCGAATTCGGTCTTAAGGTCATCGTAGAGCGTGGTTGCATACGCAACCAGCGCAGCCCACACCGTCTCGGCCGCGTCGCGAACAAGCTGCATAAGGCTTGTGCCGATCGAAGGCCAGTCGAGCACCGAGAAGGCTAGGCCGATCAAGTTGAAAAGCTCCGGAACATATTCGACCAGCGCATTCCAGACTGTCTCCGCTGCCTCGCGGATAAGCGTCATCAAGTTTGTGCCGATGACGGCCCAATCAAGCGCGTCCCAGGCGTTTTTGAGCAGCTGCCAGGCTGCAGAGGCCCCGGCCACCACGAGGGACCAGACGACGCCGGCGGCCGCTGCTATCGCATCCATGAGCGCCGTCCCTATCGCCGCCCAGTCGACCGCCGCATACGCGTCA
>JAPPKM010000021.1:21926-28189 GCA_028874315.1 Chloroflexota bacterium | reverse complement strand
CGGCCGCCACCGTCAACGCCAGCATCAGCGCCGTGCCGATGGCAGCCCAGTCGACAGCAGCGTACGCGTCGCTCAGCAGCTGCCAGGCCGCCTCCGCGCCGTCGACCAGCAGCTGCCAAGCCACTTCGGCCGCGGCAGTAAGCGCATCCATGAGCGCCGTGCCGATGGCAGCCCAGTCGACGGCCGCATATGCGTCGCTGAGCAGCTGCCAAGCCGCTTCCGCGCCGTCGACGAGGAGTTGCCAAGCCGCTCCGGCTGCGATCGTCAATGCCAGCATCAGCGCCGTGCCGATGGCAGCCCAGTCGATAGCAGCGTACGCGTCGCTCAGCAGCTGCCAGGCCGCCTCCGCGCCGTCGACGAGGAGTTGCCAAGCCACTTCGGCCGCGGCAGTAAGCGCATCCATGAGCGCCGTCCCTATCGCCGCCCAGTCGACCGCCGCATACGCGTCAGAGAGTAACTGCCAGGCCGCTTCCGCGCCGTCGACCAGCAGCTGCCACACTACGCCGGCCGCCACCGTCAACGCCAGCATCAGCGCCGTGCCGATGGCAGCCCAGTCGACCTCGGCGAACCGCGCACTCAGCTCGCTCCACAGCTCGCCGGCCGCCCCGCTCCACAGATCCCAGGCGGCGCCTGCGGCCACCGTGATAAGCCCCATCAGCGCCGTGCCTATCAGGCCCCAGTCGCTCTGCATGACCCCGCCGTCCAGCGACGTAAACCAGCTGCCCACCCCTTCGACCATCAGCGCCCAGGCGGCATCGATGGCGTCAATGACAAGCCCCATCAGCGTAGAGCCCAAGTTTTTCCAGTCGATAAGGCCAAAAGCAATCGCAAGGGTGTTGTAGTACCAGGTGACGCCGGCGACGAAGGCGCTCCAGGCGGCGTCGACGGCCGCTGCTATCGCATCCATCAACGCCGTGCCGATGGCAGCCCAGTCAGTCTCGTCGAATTGCGTCTTAAGGTCCTCGTACAGCCCGGGCGCCGCGTTGACCAGGTTGCCCCACGTCGTTTTCGCCGTCTCCACCACATCGCCGAAAGCTGTTTTGATCCCCTCGACCGCGCCGGTCGCAAGGCTCTTCGCCGAGTCCCAGGCCGTGCTCCAATCGCCCGTCAGCAGCGCGGTCAAGACTCTGGCAGCCACGCGCACAGTGGGAATGGCTCCGTTCGCCAAATCCAGCAGACTGTCGGTGACCGGGCTGACGCCGACGATCGTCTCCCGCCAGATAGCGGCCAGCGCCCCCTTCAGGCTGTCGTACTGGACGTTCAGGCTGTCGGCCGCGCCCTCCATGTCTGAGAGGCTTGTCTGGGCGGCGCTGAGGCCCTGCACAAAAGCCTGCCCCAGGTCCTCGGCCTGCGTGCCGAAGAGCGCCACCTGCAGGCGGTTGCGCTCCAGCGGGTCTTCTATCTCGTTGAGCGCTGCGATGGCCCGGCCAAAGACGTCCTCGATGGTCAGCGAGCCGTCCGACAGGCCGGCGAAGGTGTCGGCGGCCGAAAGCCCCAGCTCATCGAGTGCGGCGCTGGCGTCCTTGGTGCCCTCCTGGACGCGGACGCCGAACTCCTTCATGGCGTCGGCGATCTTGTCGGTGCCCAGCACGCCGCCGGCGGCCCCCGTCTCCATCAGGCTGAAAAACTGGTCGGCCGCAAAGCCGGACTGCGCAAAGAGGTTGGAGTACTCGCCGATCGAGTCGAGGAAATCGTCGCTCTTGTTGAGGCCTTTCTGGAAGCCGGCGGCGATCAGGTCGAAGGCCTGGTCGGGCGACAGGTCGTCAAACTCCTGCTGCAGCGTGCCGGCCGCCTTGATGACCTTCTCGATCGGCTCCTCGAAGGCGTCGGAGATGCCAAAGGCCTTCTTGGTCAGCTTTTCCTCTTGGCCGACCACGTCCTCCATGTGCTTGGACAGCAGGGCCACGGCCGCGCCCGCCTCCTGGACGTTCTCCGCATAGTTGGCGCCGAAGACGCCGCGCGCGGCTTCGGCCAGGCGCTCCGCCTCCTCGCGCGAAGTGCCGAGGCTGGCCTCGATCTGCCGCGCCGCCTCCTCCGTGTCGGCCGACACGTCAAAAGCCGCGGTACCGATCGCGGCGATGCCGGCGACCACGGCCGCGGTCGCGCCCACCAGCGCGCCGCCGAGCACGCCGGTCACCTTCGAGCCGAAGGTCGCTATCCTGCTCTGCGAACCCTCGACCGATTTGTCGAGCTCTTTTGTGTCGCCGCCGAAAAACAAAACGGCATCCCCTAGCCGGAATGCCATTCGTCACTCTCCTCTATCCCGCTGCCGTCCTTACGATATGGCCATGAAGTCGCCCAGCTCCGCGTCCGCCGCGCCGTCGACCGCGGCCGCCTCCTGCTTGCGTCCTTTGCCCCACACGGCCGTGGCGATCACGTCCGCCTCGAAGCGCAGGCGCTCGCCGTAGGCCACCGTCATCTCATGCGCCAGGCGCGCCGGCATGGCGTCGGCCTGCGCCGGCGTCATGCCCCACTGGGAGGCGCAGAGCTCGATCCAGGCGCCTTCCGACTCAGGCCACGGCTCACGAGTTTCCTTAGTCCGAAAGGGTCGGACATCTCCAGCAGAGCCAGCAGCGCCAGCAGCAGCTGCCGCTGCGTAGCGCTATCCTCGATGTTGTCACGCGCTGCCTCGAGCGCAGCGTCGTACAGGCAGATGAAGTCGACGATTGCGTCCGGCACCTCAAGCAGAATGCGCTCAACCAGCGGCACCAGGCCGCTCAAATCGCTCAGCGTCGATTCGGCGCTGATGTCTGCCGACTCCTTGAAGGCATCCATTGCCGGCTTTATCTGGTCCAACAGGAGCGGCCAGAGTTTCTTCGAGCGCCGGTGGGACGCCTCGCGTACCGTGTATGTCGTCTCGCCAAGCACGATGTCCGCTGTGCGAATAGCTGCCAGGTTGTCGGATTGCGTGTTTTCGCTCACTGTTTTTCCTCAGGTGAAATTGTGCATCTTGTCGATTTTTGCGCGCTCCGGAGCGTACTCGATCAGCTGCCGGCAGTGCGAGCTTGTACCGCGGCGGCGCAGGCCTCGAAGCGGCTTTCGTACAAAACGCACAAAAACAACGATCAGCTCTCGTCGCTGGCGGGAGCGCTGACGTAAATCAACTGCGCGACCTGCCCCTCGTCGTCGTTATGCAGCGCATGGCAGACGATCGGAAGCATCGACGCAGCGCCTTGCTGAAAGGGCGTCTCGCCATCCGGCTCGACAGACGCCTCGTACAGGCGCCAGCGCACCGGCTGCTTTTTTCCGTTGCTATCCTGCCGAAAGGCCTCAATGCCTATACAGAAGCTCGGATTGTGCTGTCCCGACCCAACTTTCAGATCGGCAAAGGCCCGCTGGCCGTTTGCGGCGGCCGTCTCGGTTAGCGCGTTGTCGGGAAAGACAAGCTGCAGGTTGGCTGGCGTGTACTCAAGCAGCGTAAAGGCAAACGCGACTTCTCGGCTCGTAGGCACACGCTTCAGCGGAAGCAAGATGCCGTCGGCCTTGACGTCGTACATCGTTGAGCTGTGCCGCAACTGCACACCCGAGCCCGTCATCAGCAGACCCAATTGGGTCCAGCCGGGCCAGTCCGCACCGTAGTTCACGCTGGTCTCGTCCGGCAATGCAGTATTCGGATCGGCCCGCCAGACCTTGCCCGGTCCAATCAGGATGTTGTCGACTCTGGTCGTCATCTACGCTCTCCTTATATCCATGCCGTCACGGACAGGTCGATCTGCCGCTCGTGCGTATTTGTCTCGTCCTCGTAGTCGTCGCTGACAGCCCCGATCAGGATCTCCCGGATGCACATCGAGCAGCTGTCATCGGCAAGAACTCGTTTGGGCAACGCCCGCGTCACCGCCTTGGCAAGGTCCTCCAGCTCTTGGTAGCGCTGGGCATAGCACACCACCCGCCACCCCTGCGTCGTCAGCGTTATCCCGTTGTCCGTCGTGATTGGCACGGACCTGCCGTCATGGTCGTAGATAAGCGTCGGCAAGTCTTCAGAAATGCCCCACATCCCGAAATCGCACTCGGGATTCAATCGCCGTCCGCTTTGTACCCGGATCTGCGGATAAATGCGGTCGTTTACGAAAAATTTCACATCGCCGTCTACTCTTAGAATTTCGGCCAGCTCATCGCCTATCCGGTCGCTCACAAGCCGATCTCCCTGGCCATGTAGTCCGCCACCGCCCTAGCCGCCGCATTCCGCTTTGTCTGCAGCGCCGGACCCAGGAACGGCTGTGCCCGGTGCTTTCTGGTGCCGCGCTCCTGGAAGCCGGCGTAAAACTGGGCAAAAGCGGCCAGCGCGGTCCCCCGCTTCAAGCGGGGCGGTCTCCTGCGTCCCCTGCCGCCGCGGTAGGTGCTCTTGCCGCCGGCCGCCTTGGCGTACCCTGACCTGCTCAGTCGGCCGGATCGGCGGGGTGTATGCGGCCGGGCCGCTCTCAAGACCACCTGGGCCCCAGCAAAAAGCGCGTTGGCCCGCTCCTCGTGCACCGCCTTCTGCAGATCGTCTCCGTGCCAGGTCACCGCCGTTGTCATGCCATCAGCCCGGACCTTAAACTCGACCGTCATGCCTAATTCGCCACCTCGTTCGGCCGGATCACCGTTACCTTCAGCCCGTCGATGTTGCTGAACGCGATGCTGGTATAGCCTTTATCGTCGCCGCTGCGCTCGTTGTGGGCGCCGCGCGACAGTGGAGCGTACACCTTGTCTGAATTTGCGTTGATTGCAATGGTGCGGTCAGGCAGCGCGAGGCCGTATTGGTCCGGAGCGTGCGTGGTGATCGTCATCGTGGCCCCCCTGGACCCTTTCACGATGCGCAAGAGCTCCGTCCCCGTGTTTTTGTACTTGTGCGCGGCGTTGGCCACCCACACCACCGCGGTGCTGCCGTCCTCCTGCAGGTTGTCGTGATCTGTCAGAACGGTGCCTGCGCCTGCCGGCGTCACCACGTGCATTCTCGCCATCTTGCTCTCCTCTATGCCGCGCCGCCGCGGTACTCGCACCGCAGCAGTGTGCGTTCTCGCGTTCCGTCCGGGTCGACCGGCTCCGTCAAAATATCGAGCCGGGGGCCGTCCGGCAGGATGTACACCGCCATGTCCGGCGTGATGTCGGTCCGGTACCGCAGCTCGATGTCATGGCCCGCGGTCGCCAGAAGGCCTCCGGCCACAACGCCTTCGTTCTTGCCCGTCTGCGATCGCACGTGCCCCCACGCCTGAAAGGCTTCCGTCCAGGTCACCACCTGCTCGCCCGACCGGTCCCTGCTGTACGTCGGGCGCTCAAACCGCAGCCGCGTCCGCAGCGAGCCGCCAAACGGCGCGTTCACGACGGCCAGCGGATCTTGTAGGCGCTCATCAGCATCTGCGCGGCCGGGTTCGGGATCGCGATCACGCCGGGCTGCGTCCTGTGCGCCTCGCGCTCGATGTACAGCTCCGCCGCCACCATCAGCGTGGCCTGGCGCAGCGGCACGGGAATGGCTTCCACCGACGCATACCCCGCCACGTAGCTGATGCGCACCGCCCTGCGGTCCTCGTTGTAGTGGCTGCGCGGCAGAATCGACGTGCCGCTTTTCATCCGCACCGACGACCGCAGCGTGAAGGCCTGCGCCTCCCAGTGCTCTGTGTCGAGCGTCTCGTAGTCGCCGTCCTTGTCACGGTACGCGACCTCGCTCACCTCCTGCACGTGGCCGCCGGGCAGATAGACGCTCACCCACGCTGGAAATGCCGGCAGATAGGCCTGCACCGACCGTTGCCCCATCCAGTGGCCGGTCGCCTCCTCGACGCCGGCCACTGCGGCCGCCAGGTAGAGGTCGATCAGGTCGTCCTCCGCGTCGGTGTCGACGCGCGCCTGCTGCTTCACCTGCTCGAGCGTCACCGGCGCAACTTCGGTCAGGTCGGCCGGACGCGGCGACAGCTCGGCCACCGCGCTGTATGGCACGTAGACGTCCTGCCGCAAGTAGGCGGGGTAGGAGCCGTAACCGTGCGATCCGAACATGACCGTTTAGTCGTCCCGCTCCGTGCTGGGCGGCGTGTGATGCGTCTTGATGTCTTTCTCCCTAATTGTCTGCGCCGCGCCGACCTCGATCAGCTCGTTGGCCACGCCGTTCGGCAGGTCGTAGACCTTTCCGGCAAGCAGCACGCGCTCCGGATTGGCGCTCGGTCGTAGGATCAGAACCTTCATTCCTCACTCTCCTTCGCTGCAGCCTTGCGGGTCCTGCGGGTCCTGCTGGTCCGCTTCGGCTTCGGCTTTTCCTCCGCAGCCGGCTCAGCCTTCGGAGGATCTTCGCCGGC
>JAPPKM010000021.1:4414-21826 GCA_028874315.1 Chloroflexota bacterium | reverse complement strand
AGGCGGTTTACTGTCCGCGGCCGGCTCCTCGGGCTCCTCTTCCTCCGCAGCCGGCTCAGCCTTCGGAGGATCTTCGCCGGCAGGCGGTTTACTGTCCGCGGCCGGCTCCTCGGGCTCCTCTTCCTCCGCAGCCGGCGGCTCCGGGATCAGCTCGGCATAGCCGCCGTCGACCAGCTCCTGGCCCATGCTGTCGTCGATGTCGTACTCCTTGCCCACGTCCAGCATGCCGTCCGGGCCCGATCCCTGCACCTTCATTTTGATTCTCACGTCATTCCCTTTCGTCGATTACGACCTGCGCGCTCAGCTGTCGAGCGCCGGCGACGCCACCACCTCTTCGGCCAGCACATCGCCATCGCCGGGCGGCGGCGTGCGGAAGCTGCCATAGCGCAACGCGTGCGTGGCGCCAAACGCAATGTTGGCCGCGGTCGACAAAATGCGCGCGCGCAGATAGCGATGCAGCGGCCGCTTGACCTCGATCCGCAAGACATGGCCGTTCAGGTCGTCGTTGGCAGCCGACGTCGCCGACACCTCATCGATGTCGAGATCTCCAAACGTCATGTTGTCGGTAGAGGCCTGCACGCGCAGCTCCGCCTTGCCGGTGCTCACGCTGTCGGTGATCGGCAATATGAAGAGCGCGCACTGAAACCCCGTCATATCGATGCTGGCGCTGGTCTCGTCGGTGTTGCTGGCCGCCGCTATCGGGTCCTCGACGATGTCGTGCAGGCTTTCGGTTACAATTTCCATCCTCTGACTCCCTCCTGTTGCGGCAACCGCAACTAGCTGCTAGGCGGTGCCAGCCAGCGTCACCCGGGCGAACGCGTCGTACAGGATCGGCTTGCCGTCGGTCTTGGAGCGCATGATGAAGACGATCAGGTTGCTGGTCGCAAACTGCTGGTCAACGCGCTGGATTGTCACGTCGTAGGCGTCGGCAATCTGGTAGCCCATCTTGAAGTTGCCCACGATGCCCACGTACTGGCCCGCAGTGAAGACCGCCGGGTTGTACTCGGAGATGTAGGCCGGATTGCCCAGCAGCCTGTCCGGCTGCTTCATGTCCAGCGACATGTGCCAGATCGGATAGCCCTCGGTCGTGCGCAGAAGCGACATCTGGCGCCAGAAATCGCGGGCGCCGAACCAGACCAGGTCCTTCCAGTAAGAGGTCCGGATCGACCACTTGGCGCTCTGCACACCGACGAGCGTGGCCTCCGTCTGGCTGTTGCCGGTTCTGACGTCGCGGCTGGTCGGAATACCCTGATCGCTGGCTGTATAGACGCCCATGGCCTCGTTGACGCCGTTGCCGGTGAGGTAGGCCCTCTCCTCGGTGATGCCGCGCTGATAACCGAGGCGGCTGACCAGGTAGGAGGAGATCGACGGCGTCTGCATCATCGCGTCCCAGCTTAGCGCCACGCCCTTGGTCATATTCTTGGGCCGCAGCGCCCGCTTGCCCCACTTGGCGTTGGTCAGCTGCACCGTGTTGAGCTCGCCAGTCCAGTCGGCCGCGTCGACGTCATCCTCGAGGAAGACCACCTCAAGCGTCTTGGCGTCGACGCGCGGCACCACCTCCGCCATCTGGCGGATGTAGACCATGTTGTCGGCAATTTTGAGGATGTCGTTAATCATCTGCACCGGCGCAAGCCAGTAGCCGCCCTCCGCGTCCAGGTCCAGCTGCGCATTTCTCAGCGCCTCCGGGTGCTGGGAGAAATAGCTTTCCATGTCCTTGCGGTACTGGTCCGACGAGCGCCGCTGCAGGAAGCTCCACTGCTCCTTGACCTCGTCCTCCTGGTTCGGCATGTGGCTTTCCAGCTCCATGCCCCAGGTCGATTGCGGGCCCTGCTGGTGCCAGCGGTACGGCACGCTGTCCGCGTTGTACTGCTCGTGGTACATGCGCGCGTTGCGCCGCGCCTGCTCGGGCAGCGAATGACCGTTGATCGCCGCCGCCATCTCGCCCTGGATGGTGGCGATATTATTCGACAGCTCCTCCACGCGCGCCTTTTCCATCTCAAGTCGTTGGTCGCACGCCGTGCTCCAAAGCGTGTTGTAGCGCTGCTTCTCCTCCGTGGTCATGTCCCGGTCTTCGGCGATGGCCAGGTCGGCGATCTGCTTGGCCTCGCTAAAATTTTGAGCCGCGTCGTCGAAATGCTTCTTTACCTCTTCCATGCCCCTCTCCTCGTCTCCTCTATCAGGCCCGCAGCGCAAGCCCCAGGTCCGCCATCGCAGCGGCCGCCTTGAGCGACAGCTCCGTCGCGGCCACGTCCACGCCCTGCGCCTGCGTACGCCGCGCGATCCGCATGCGCCCGGCCTCCTCTTTCCAACTCAAATCCGCCGGCAGCGCCGGCAGCCCCCCCATCATCGAGATCATGGAATGCATCGAATGCCGCGACCGCTGCGCCACACCGACCGACGTCTCGAGCACCGCCGGCCAGGTCACCGGCGAGGCCTCCCACATCCTGCCCTTGTGGATTGTGCGCAGGTACTTGTCGTCCTCGTCGGGGTCCATGCCCCATTCGTCCTCGAGCACGTCGAAGCCGATGCTCGACTGCGTTACGTCCTTGCGGCGCACTGTCTCCACGTAGCCGGCCGCCCAACCCGGCGGCTCAACCGCGTAGCCCACCCCCACGTCGTCCGACCAGACCCGCATCGTGCCCGAGCTCACCCGGCCCAGCGGCTGGCTGTCGTCGTGCTGCCACAGCGTGCACACGTCGTCCTGCCGCACCGACTCGTCGTAGGCGCCGGGCGCGACCAGCTCGCGCCATTCGTCCCAGAACCAGATCGTTTTGGCGCCGTACACGGTCGCGTACCCGCGCAGGCGCGCCGGCATCTCTTCGTTGTCGTCGCCGTCGTCCCGCTGTTCGATTTCAAGCTCCGGCGCTTCCGGCTGTATCCGCCATCGCTCCATGTGCATATCCGCCTTATCCGAGGATCATCGCCTTGACGCGCCACCGATTTACGCTCGAAGAGGTGAGTGACGGAGAGGTTGCTGAGTCTTTACGCGGCATGGGAATATATCGTTGGTTTGTCGTGCCGGGGCCAAAAAATGCGAACGAGACCGAAGTCGCGCTTGTCGCGAAGATCGAAAAGGTCATGCGCTGGCCGTTCGTCGCATTGAAATTTCCGAAGTGGCTGACGTAAACCTGGTCGCCGACCGAATAGCCGTTGTCATTCTGCTTGCAGACCAGCACCGGAAAGATCATGACCGGCGGGCGTCCAAGCGAGTGGGCGACGTTGGTGGCGCGAAAACTGTTGGCAAAGGTGTACTCGGTATTCAGCACCTCGTAGGACAGAGCGCCAACCGATTTCTTCAAATTTCTGAACGAGATCCACTTCTGCGGGTCGCCGGCCTGGCCCTCGTCGGAGATGAGCAGCCGGTCGGCATCGGCAGCCGCTGTCAGCTCGGAGGCGACGTCGTCGTGCAAATCGAAAGTCCTGGCGATAAATGACCGTAGCCGCTGCAGCGTCGCGAATTTTTGGGGCGACCCCGGCGAACCTTCGTCGGAAATGAGTATGCGGTCCGCGTTGGCCAGCGTGGTCAGTTCCGTGTCGACATCGTCATGAAGATCAAACGGGGCCATGGCGGTGCGCAGCAGGTTCATGCGCATCCGCCGCAGGTCCTGGCCAGTGCCGCGCACAACCAGAAACCAGTCCGCGTTTACGTCCGCGCTCGTCATCTCGTCGACTGTCGTGATCCGCTTGTCAGCCACTCTTTACTGCCCTATGGACTCGGATTGATGCTCACAGACACTTCGCCGTACGGCGACCAGATGTAGCCGGTCTTCCCCGACACAGGCTCGTAAGTCGCGCCTTCGCCAAACGGTCGCAGCAGTATGGCTCCTGCCCGAGCCCGCCTTATCGCGGCTGCATCGTTGGGCTCGTTCGTCACCTGGATCAGACAGGCATAGTGGTGCCGCCCCACCAGCTGCTCGTTTGCCTGCAGGCCGGTATTCTGCACGAAGTAGACGGTGCCGTCGGTCAGAGTCGCGGCCGAACCGCTGATAACGTCCAGCGCCTCGGCGTCGATGTCCTGAAATTCCTTGGTGGCGTATATGACCAGGCTGCTCATCTGACTCCAAACATCCTCTCAATGGGGGCTGTCGCTTCTCGCAACATACGCGGCGGCGATCCCCGCGTCAACCGATGCGTAAAGAATGCGTAAGAAATGAGCAAAGAATGCGTAAGAAATGAGCAATAACAGGCCGTTAGCTCTCCCGCACCGCCCGCACTGTGCAGTCGCATCCCTCGTGCAGCGGCCCGTGCCTCCGCGGGTTGCTTACCGTCAATGCCTCGCCGTCGTCAGCCGTCACACTGTCGTCCCCGCCGACGAAGGCCTCCCCGATCGCCACCACCTTGCCGTCCAGCGCCCGGCAGAACTTGCAAGAGTCGCCCCGCGCCGCCCAGGCGACCGCCGCAATGCCGACCGCGCCCATGCCGGCCAGCGCAAACGCGTTGCCGGCCGAAAACGCCACCTTGCGCGCCTGCCTTTCCGCCTCCGTCTCGGACCAGCCGATCAGCCGCTCCTCGACCGCGGCCCGGGCGGCCGCCTCGCCGGCCTCCGCCCCCTCGTCGCGGATCAGCGCCTCGATCTGCCGCCGGTGCGAAGCCGCATGGCCGTCGGCCGATTGCGTTAGCACCTCGTCCGCGTAGGCCTCCAGCTCGGCCTGCAGCTCCTCGGTCCAGCTCTCCTCCAGGCTCAGCACCACTATTCGCCCCGTACGCGCCGCCAGCGTCTGCAGCAGGGACCCGATCGCCTCCCGGTAGGCCTCCGGCGCCTCGTCGTCGTAGAACCGCTGCAGCCACGACACAAAAATGGTCAGCTCCGTATCCTCGAGCGCCTCCCGGATCGCCGCCGTCTCCAGCGCCACCACGTTCTCCAGTCGGGCCTGCAAACCCGACTGTGCAGCCGCCCACAGGTCCCGCAGGGCCTGGTCGTCCGCGGCCTGGCGCAGCTCCCGCTCCGCCTGGCGCACATCCCTTTCCCCTGCCATCGCCGGCGCATCCGCCCCGGACCCATCCACCGGCGTCAGGTTCCCCGGCCGGAAATACTGGTCCCCGCCGGCATACGGCGGCTGGTTCTCCTTCGCCCGCGCCTCGTTCGGTGAGAGCTGGCCGTACATAATGCCGCTCTGGTAGGTCCGGTACCGGCTGGGCGTGTCGCCGCGCAAACGCTGGTCGACGTCGTAGTCCATGAAGAGATTGGACTCCCACCCCTCCCGCTGCAGCAGGTCGATGCCCATCTGCTCTTCGTGGTTCACGATCCACGGCATCAAACTGTCCTGCACGAAGGCGATGCTCTGGTGCTCGATATTGGAGAAGGTGGCCCGCTCGAGGTCGTAGACCATGTGCGGCGGCACGCCGAACCACCTGCAGATCTCGATGGTCTGAAACTGCCGCGTGCCCAGAAACTGCGCGTCCTCCGGCGGTATGCCGATCTTCTCGATCGTCATGCCCTCCTCAAGCACGGCCGTCTTGTGGCTCTTGTCCATGCCCATGTGCTTTGCGTCAAAGCTTTCGCGGATATTCTCTTTGGCCTGGGGTGAAAGCTCGCCTGGATGCAGCAGTGCCGTACCCGGCACGGCCCCATTGCCGAAAAAGCGGGCCCCAAACTCTTCGGCCGCCAGCGCCAGCTCGAGCGTGTGCATCGCCTCCCGCACCACCGACCGCCCCTCGAAGCCGTCATTGGCCAGGCTGCGCATGTGGTGCACGCGGTAGTCCGGTATCCGTCCAAATGTGCCGACGTCGCTCGGGCTCGGCGAATACTCGTACACCGCCTGCCTTTTCTCCAGCCGCGCCGACATGCCGGACGCCTGCAGCGGCCAAAGCGCCGCCGGCCACCCACTCCCCGCGAACTCGATCTCAACGTACGCGTTGCCCCGCATAAGCGCGCTGGCAAAGACTGTCTGTTTCCAGATAAAGGGGCCCATCAGAGGGTTCGGCCGGCCCTGGACCAGGGGCCATAGAGGATGGTTTGCGGCCTCTTCCTTGCGGCCAGCGCTGTCTCGGCGGTAGATCTTCAGCGGCAGCTGCGCGATATTGTTCGCAATGACCCGCACGCAGGCAAACACCGTCGCTATCGTCATCGCCGTCTCCGGCGACACGTACCGCCCCGTGTAGGACTGCCGGCCCGCGCCCAGGAAGGCCTCGTCGGTCGTCAGCCCGGAGATCTTCTGCCCCTGCAGATAGGACCGGCGCAGAAAGCCGCTCACCTGCGCATCCCTCCGATCACGCCCGCGCCCACACACACGACCGCGCCGTAGCCGATTCCGGCCTCCCAGCCCAGCTCTAGCACGATATAAAACGCGCCCAGCCCCAAACCCAGGTTGATAAGGGTCAAGAAAAACAGATCCAGCCGATTCACCTGCGCGCCCTCTCCTGCGGGCCCTGCCGCCGCCCGCCGGCGCACGTGCACGGCACTGTGGACCGCCGCAGCTGCCCGCACTTGCCGCACCGCGTCAGCGCCGCCGTCTCCGAAACTCGGCGGGGTCGGCTGAGCGCCGGCCCCGCCTTTCTACGCTCTCTGCTTCCGTGCTTCACCGATCGCCTATCCGCCGTCGCCAAGCGACTCGCCCCCGCGATGACCCTGCACGTTTTCCACCATCTGGTCCTGGCCAGCATCGGCGTTGCGCTGCTCACCGAGCCACAACACGAGATCCATAAGTCTCTGATGACTCCCCTCCGGCACCTGCGATGGCGCCGAATCCTCCGACAGCTTCAGCACCGCATTCCCGAGCGAGCCGATGGCCACGCCGACGATGATCAGCGCAGACGCGACGATCGCGGCGGCCTGTCCATCGCCGAAGGCGGCAGTGCCCAACTGTCCGGACAGCACGTACTTGATCAGCAGCCACGTCAAGATTGCCATGATCGAGGCAAAGATCACCGCGGTGGGCCTGAGTTTTGCCCAAAGCTCGTTTCCGTTCATTTTCTCTCCTTTGCGCCCTGTAACTCGGGCCTAGATAATTTGCGACAAAATTCACCGCCAGTGCGGGTGGGTGGACTCGAACCACCTGTCCTACGCCGTCGCCGCGCTCTGCAGATGCACGCTAGACCGGCGCTGCCATTCCATATCGGCCTCTACCCACGATACTTGTTACCCGTGCCGGATCTTGCCCAGCCGGTTTCGCGTCCAGATGCACACCACCCCATGGAAAACCGCGATCTCCTGCGCCTCCGGATGGTAGTGGATCGCATAATTGCCGTCCCGCCACAGCTCAACCGGCGCAGCGTCCCGCCCCAGGTGCTGAGCCATCTCCGCCGCCGACGGCACAGTGCCCAGCGCGCCCGGGTAGCGCCTCCCGCGCGCGTCGTACACCGCGTAAGCCACCCCCTCCGGCACCCCGCACAGCACCAGGCCCCGGTTCGGCGGCGTGCACTCGCTGCCCTGGCCCAGGTCCGGCTGAATGTGCGGCGATTCCCACGGCGGCGGCTCCTCAGCGCCGGACACTACATCTTGTGTTTCCTGGACCTGCGATCGAACAACATCTTGTGGCGCGGTCAGCGCTGCCAGCTCCTCCTCCAGAATGACATTGCGCTGCTGCGCGGCCAGCAGCCGGCCCTCCAGGTCGTCGATGATGCGCCACATGCGCGCCTCGGTGTCGCTCGCCGGCGTCGGCGTCGCCGCGCCCTCCACGCGGTCGCCCACCTGCAGCTCCGCGGACCGGCCCCACGAAGGCGTCGCCGTCCACGTCGCCAGCGCAGCTGCGCCGACATTCTCCACCGGCGCCCGGTCCTGCACCGTCGACAGGGCCCAGTTGATGCCCATGAGCACGGCCATCCCCACGATCGCGCTAATGCAGTGATGCACCGCCTGGCGCACCCTCTGCCCTGGAATAGCCTTCAGCTGCAGGCCCGCGATCTCCTGGGTTTCCTCCGGGTCGTCGCTCATCTCAACTCCCCCCGAACACTATCTGCGCCAGCCAGCCCAGCGTTATCCCCGTGCCGAATACGATCAGCATCGCAACTGCGCACGATTTCAGCATCTCCCGCGCCGCCGGCGGCCCCATCAGTCCAGGCCCCCCGCCGCGTCCGGATGCACGATGCTAAGAATGCCAACCACGCGGTTGAGCAGCCGCCGGTTCTCGTCCACCTTTGTTTCCAGTGCCCGGTGGTCTTCATGCAGCTCTTTGACCTGATTCTCGATGGCCCGCATCCTTTCGTTGCGCTCCAGGTGGTTTACGCGTTCATTCAGCTTGCCGTAGCCGTATATACCCGCCATGGTCAACAGCAACAGGCCAAAAACTTCCGATACGACGATCGGCAGCAGACTCTCAGTCATCACTCACCACGCGGTAAACCGGGCGGCCGGTTGGGTGGTGTGTTCGACATTGCACATTCTCCTGTCTGTAATGATTGAAGCTGCCTATTTACCACGCCAGAAATGAGACATGCCCATCTCTGTCGATCTCAAACGCATAAGCCTTCCCGGGCCCGTACCGCGTCCGCACCAGCACCCGCTCCGGGCCCCACGCAATCTCAACCGGCGCGCCCGTCACAAAGTGCCGCAGCATCGCACGCCTCCCCGCCAGCTCAGCCGACGCATACGGCACGTGCGGCCCGCTCTCGATGCGGCCGCCAGGTCCGATCCACTGCAGCCACCAGCCCGAACCGCTTCCCGTTTCGCACAGCGCCAGCGGCCTGGCCGCGTGTTGCGGCACACAGGCCAGGTCGTACGGTCTACCCTGTTGCGCCGGCGTCGGAATCGGCTGCGGCGTGGCTCTGGCCGAGGCCGTAGCCGTCGCTGTAGGCGGGTCTGCTGGCCTCGGCGTCGGTGTGTGCGTCGGGATCCTCGTCGAACTCGGCTGCGGCGTTAGCGTCGCGGAGGGCGTCGAGGTGTGGGTCGCTGTGGCGGCGGGCGGCTCTGGTTCGGTTGGGGTGATGGTCCATGTCGGCGTCTCCGTGGGCTCAGGCGTCGCTGTGGCCGTGTTGGTGGCCGTCGGCGGTACAGACGTGTTGGTGGCCGTCGGCGGTACAGACGTGTTGGTGGGCGTGTGCGTCGCTGTGGGCGGCACAGGCGTCGCTGTGGGCGTGTCAGTGGCCGTGGGGGGCGGCGTCCTCGTCGGCGTGTCAGTGGCCGTGGCCGTCGGCGGCGGGGGCACGTAGTCGACATAAGTCTGGTGGGAAACCGTGTCGGCGATGTCGCAGCAGTTGCACCAGCAGGAGCCGTTGATATATTCGGACCTGTGGACGCGCCACGGCGCTTTGCCGGGCCTGCTGCGGTTGAGTGCCAGGCAGACAGGCGTGCAGGATCCGGTGCAGTCCCGCGTCTGCGCCAGGGGCGCTCCGAACAATGCTTTCGATGTCAGGATGAGAGCGAGCAGGAGAAGCGTCAGAACCGCGACGCAAATCCAGGGAGTCCGGTCTTTTAGCATAGTCTACCCGAAATGGATCCAGCCTTGCTTCGGCTGCACGTTGTCGCGCCACTGGTCGGTTTGCGGCTCGAAGGCGCGCAGGTAGGGCTCGCCGCCGTCGTGTAGAAGAAAGGCGCAATAGCTGTGGCCCTCGTCGATGGCGTCCACGACCGCAACGGCGTTGACGCCGTAAAGAATGCTTACCCGGGCGGCCATGTAGCGGGCGATATTGTCGCAGTCGGTCTTTTCCGACTTCCAGACAACGTCATCGACCTTTGTCTCGTCGAGTATGCGCTGCGCCTGATCGGGCATGAGCACGGCATACTCGCTGTCGAGCGACATGAGCGACTGCCGGCCCCAATTGTCCGACGGCGGCCGCATCTGTCCGAAGGGCGACGCCTGCCACACGCCGATGAGCTCCTGGACGGAGATCCAACGCACGCGGCCCAGGGCGTGAGACACCGGCGGCCGCCGAGAAATCTTTTTGAGCGGCTGCGGGGTCGGCGGACTGCTGCCCGGTATCTCGCCGACGGTCGCCCTGATGAACAGCGATTCGCCGACGCCGTCGACGTGGGGCTGGTACTTAATGAGCCGGCGGGCCTTCGCCTTCGCCAGGCGCGCCGTCTGCCCGTGGGCAGACAAATACACCCGCTTGGCGTCCTCGATTCTCTTGCTAAGGCTGGTCATCTTCGATCTGTCCTTCCGCCAGCAGCCAGGCGACGTTGCGGTCGTGGAGCTCGGCGATGTCACGTTTGGCCTGGCCGCGGTAGGGCACGGCCAGGCGTCGCCCGATCAGGGTTTGCGCCAGGCTCGCGCCGTCCTCCGCCAACTCGATCTCGATGCTGACCAGGTGCCGCAAAGAGATCGGCCGCACGCCTTCGCCTGCCATCAGAGAGCCTCCACATCTGCCAGTGCGTCCCAGGTAGCGACCGTGTCGCTGCCGGGATAGGTGACCGCGACAGAGCCGACCGCATCGTTCTGCGCGTCGCGCAGGATGCCGCCGTCCGCGGTGTCGTAGCGGTAGGCGGTGGTGCCGGTCCGGACCGCCCGCCACTCCGCTTTGATTGCGCCGTCGTAGACCGCCTGCACCCCCAGCGTCTCGGCCAGGGCGATGAAGCGGGCGAGGTCGGCGGCGTAGGCGTCGATGTTGACCTGCGTGGGCGTCGCCTTCGCCGTGGTCAGGCGCAGGACGTGTACCCGCATCCACGGCTTTATCAGGCCGTGGAGCAGGTCGTCGCTCCAGGCGTGTCCGCTGTCGGTGTGCGGGGAGATAGCTTCCTTCGCCAAGACCTTCTCCCAATCAGAGGTTTCGTGGGAGACAGCCGCCTGAAAACGGAAAATGTCATAGGCCACCTGCTGCGCAAACGTTCGCAGCCCGGTCGCCCTCCATTCGGCGGTGCCGCCATCGGGAGTAACCTGGTGCCAGCCCTTCACTACGTCATACCAGCTGGCGGCCCTGATTCCCCGCCGCCGCGACAGGCCGGTTGCTGAGAGTGTACGCGCCGAGGATTCGGAGACTAGACGGAAAGCTGTTGCCCCAGGTGACGGTGTTCGGAGTCTCGGCGCGGGTATCAACATGGACGTGGTAGGCAGTGTCCCCCTCTACGAGAAGGATTTTGTCCTTGTTGGTATCGGGGTCGGGCCATGTCCCGTCCATGTTGGGCAGAATGACGCGCTGGCTGGTGTTGATGAGCGCCTGGACCTGCGCCTCGTTGAGTCCGCCGCCGCCACTGCCACTGCTACTGCGAGATCGTCCAATGGGCATCCCTGATCTCTCCTACACCATGTCGATCCCGCGGTCCTCGTACACCGACCGCTTCGGACCCGAATGCCGCATGGCCCGGTCCAGCGCCATGATCAGTGCCACCACCCCGTCTATCTTCTCCTTGCTCTTCGCCTTGTGCGGCTTGATGTTGGCCGACGGGTCCTCCACCGTCACCACGTTATGTCCCATCCAGCGCATCACCGGCTGCTCCCCGTACGCCACCTTCTCCTGCAGCACCAGCCGCTCGAGCTCCTTCGACGGCCCCGACATGCTCAAAAAGCCCTGGCCCATCGCCACCATCGTCAGACCCATCTGCTCCGCGCGGTTGTAGATGCTCGCCGCGCCGTAGCGATCGAAGGCGATGTCCTGGATGTCAAAGCGCTGCGAGTCCGCGTCGATCGCCTCGAAAATGAAGTCGTGGTCGATCACCGCCCCCGGCGTCGCTATCAGATGCCCCTGTCTGGCCCACACGTCGTACGGTACGCTGATTTTCTGGCTCCGACGGGCTATTGTGTGCCTCGGCACGAAAAAACGGCTTAAAACGGGCCTGACGCCGTTTTCGTCCGGCTCGAAGATCAGGACCCACGCCGCCACGTCCTCAACCGACGCCAGGTCCAGCCCCCCCCAGCAGCGTTCTCCCTCCAACGCCTCCTCGTCGACACTGCCCATGCACCGGTCCCACACCTCCGCCCGGAACCAGCGCTCCGTCGACGAGACCCACGCGTTCAGCCGGTAGCGCAGGAACGCGTGCAGCTTGCGCATGTTTTCCTTGGCCTCGTCGGCCAGCTCGCGCATGTTGTCGAAGAAGACCGACACCCCCAGGTTGGGGTTCGCCTTGCGCCAGGCCGTCTCGTCTTGCCACTCCGCCTCCTCGTCGATTGCGTAGACCGCCGGGAAAAAGGCGTCCGCCTCGACCGTGCCCTCCAGCACCCGCTCCGCGTAGTCCCGCTCCTGGCCGCAGATCGACAGCTCGTCCTCGCCCGCCGTCGTCGTCGACAGCATCATCGGCTGCTCTCTCGAGCCCATGCCGGTGATCATGACGTTCCACAGCTCGTCGGTCTTGTGCTCGTGCAGCTCGTCCATGATGCACATGTGCACATGGTGGCCGCTCGCGTGCTTGTCGTCGGCCGACAGCGGCACAAACCGCGAGGCTGTGTCTCGGATAAAGATCGAGTGCGTGTGGACCGTCAGCACCCCGCTCAGCGAGTCCGACGCCCGCGCCATGCGCTGCGCCTCGGCGAAAATGATCTTGGCCTGCTCCTTCTTGGTCGCGCCGCAGTAGACCTCAGCCCCTGGCTCGCCGTCCGCCACCAGCGCGTACAGCGCCAGCGCCGCGGCCAGCGTCGACTTGCCGTTCTTGCGCGCCACCTCCAGGTAACCGCGCCGGAATCGCCGCGTACCGTCATCCCGCAGCCAGCCGTACAGCGTCGTCACCACGAACTCCTGCCACGGCTCAAGCTTGAGCGGCCTGCCCGACCACTTGCCCTTGCTGTGGTTCAGCATCGAGCAAAAGTCGACCACCAGCCGCCCCAGCTCCGGACGCCACACAAGCCCGCGCGCCGCGCCGGTCTTCAGGTCATCCAGCTGGCGCTCCACCATCAGGCGCTCGAGCCGGCCCGTCACGACGCGGCCCGACATCACGTCGTCGATATAGCGGTCGACCGTCTCGCCCGCGCCCGTTTCTCTCATCCGCCCGGCTCAAGCGCGGCACGAACAAAGCAGTCCTTCGCCTCGAGCAGCTTGCGCAGGCCCGTCGTCTTCTCCGGACCCTCCGCCAAAATCCGGTCCATCGCCTCCGCCAGCTGGCGGCAGTCGTCGACCACGTCGGACAGCTCCGGTTCAAGATGATCGCCGTCAAACCACTTAACCATCCGATTCGACATTTTCATTCTCCTGCTGGATTGCGACATTCTCTGTAGGTGCGGCCTTCGCCTTTCGCCGCGTCTTCGGCGCCTGCCGCATCGTACGGCTGGCGATCTCAATTTTGAGGCCTTCCTTCGACTTCCCGGCCTTCCAGAAGTCCGGCCGCACCTCCGGCGGATAGGCCGCCTCGACCGCCTTTCGCACCAGCGAGACCGTCGGCTCCCCCCCGGGACTCCACTGCACCACCAGTCGCCCGCGTACCTGCTTACCTTCATTGCCCCGGTACCGCGGCAGCATCGCCGCCTTCGCGTCCTTGATCAGACGCGCGCCGATCATGTGCAGGGCCGTGCCGGCCAGGAACATCTGCTCGGCCGACATCTCGGCGACGTCGCCCGAGCCGTCGATCAGCTCCGGGTCTACGATGCCCGCCAAAATTTCATGCAGGTCAACCGTTGTCATCCCCTTCGCCATCCGTGCCCCCTCATCAGGCTGCCGCCTTCATCTGTTCCCGCTTTTTGTTGAGCTCGCTTAGCGGATCCTTCTTTGGCGCCGGCTGGTGTTTGCCCATCCGCGCCCGAGCAACCGGGTTCAGCCCCAGCGACTCCTCGATCTGCCGCAGCTCCGACGACGTTTTGAGCGCGTACGCCCGCATCGCCGTCTGCGCCGGGTCTTCGAAGTCAAGCGCCATCGCGTCCATCTGCGCCGTCACCGACTCATGGCCGGCCCGCAGGCCTGCGTACCGCTCCAGCAGCCCCAGGTCCGCCCGCGCCAGCATGCCGGCTGCGATCAGCATCTTGCCCGTCTCGCGCCATATAGCCCGCGCCCGGCCCTGGATGCGCGGCGGCGACGGCGGCATCTCCGCCAGCCCCTGCATCGCTTCGGTCTGCTTTGGTTTGCGGCCGCCTTCCAGCCACTGCTCGGTCGAGGTCTTCGCCTGGCGCGCCATGTCACCCTTCCAAATGCGGAGCTCCCATCTGCTCTCGCAACATACGCGCCCGCGATCCCCGCGTCAACCGATGCGTAAAAAATGCGTAAAGAATGAGCAAAGAATGCGTAAGAAATGAGCAATAAGCGGGCCCGGGTCCTATGCTATAATCTGGCTATGAGCAAGGCAGGATGGAAGACGAAATTTCTTTACGCATTGCGTAATCTCGGCTCCCCCACTGAATCCGCCCGCACAATCAAAATCCCCCTCTCGACCGCGTACTCCGCCCGATCGCGCGACCCCAGCTTCCGCCGCCAGTGGGACTCGGCCCTCGCCACCCATCAGCTTTTACGCGATCGCATCTCGATCGGCGCTGACGAAAGAGACAGCCGATAAAGAAGCACCCCCATTCATCCCCCGCGAAAGGCCTCATCCAATGCGCCCCGATGATAGGCACGCAAATAGCCGGAAATCTCCTTCGTTCGCCGCCGCCGTCGGCCTTGCCGCCGCCGCGTCAATCGTGGCACTTACCATCTACGCCGGCATCGAGTACAAAAAGTTTCAAACCGCCATACCCACGCCGCCTTTGCTTGCGATCAAGCTTAGAGGCGACAAGGATTTGTACGCATCGGCCGGATTCGACAAAGAGATCATCGACCATGTCTTAGCGGGCCATCGGGCCATTCTCATAGGTCGCGACCCTTCCGGGCACTGGCTGCAAATCGACTATCACGGACAGATAGCGTGGATTCACGAGCCGCCTTTAGAGCACTCTGCCTGGATATTCACTTTGCCGGTCACTGACGGCGTTATGACGGCCAAAAATTTCGCATCAAGATCAACCATAATCTATACAGAGCCCGACAGGAGTTCAGATTCCCGCGGCCAGATAGCGGCTGGAAAGGAATTTATCATCGCAGGCCGGAGCGAAAAGCTAGGCTGGGTTTTTGTTAACTTCGGCGACAAAAACAGAAAGCCCCGGGCATCTGCCCCGGGCTCGTTCATATGCGCCTTCTTGCTCGCATCGCCGGCGAGTTCTCCATTTAGCATCACCCCCCTCGAAGAGCCTCCTCGAGTGCGGCCGGATGACAGGCGCGCAAGTAGCCCACACAGCCGCCGATCGCCCGCATGGGGCCTCCAAACCGCATCGGGTTGCTGCCCGCAAGCCGCTTGCCCTCCTGGTCGTAGACCGCCCAGCCCCAGCGCCGCGTGCAGGCCCAGCGCTGCCAGCTGCACTCGACAACCAAACGCAGCCCCGGGATCTGCGCCGCCCTGCGCATCGGCTCCTCTTTGTGCCAGTAGATCTGGCCAGCTCCATTGGTGCTCATGCTATATCGTCCCCGCCAGCCGAAAATCAGGCAGCACCGCCAGCAGCCTCTCCAGATTCGCCTCCTTGGCCAGCACAAGCCCTGGCGGCCGCATCAACATCCATGGCGCGTCATAGCTCGCCTGGGCCCCGATGTACAGCCCCCGCCGCATCGCCATCTCCTGCATCTGCGCCATCAGGACCTCCATGTCAACCTCGGTCTGCATTTCGCTCCCTCCTCTCCCGCGCAAACGCCGCCGGATGCGGCCGCTGCTGGCGGCATGGCTCGTCTTTCCGGCGGCGCTGCAGATCGGCGGCCAGGCATTCTTGGACAGCATCACCAACGGCGTCGACCCAGTGAGCATTGCGAAAGGGCTCCTGCTGGGGCAGGTCGCGCCGGTTGCGGCCGCCGCCGTAGGTGTTCTGATGGCTTTCGCGAAGGGTGACGACGCGGAAGACTCCGATTGAGTCAATAGGGCGGCCGTTCAGGGGGAGAGCCTGGCGGCCGCCTTATTGTGCAATATGTACACTTTCACGCGCTCCGGACTTCGAAGGCCTGCGCCGCGGCGGCTGCTCGAGCAGCGCCGGCGCCGGCGAAGATCCACGGCCGTTTGTGCATTCTGCCGAAATTTAGCTGGGCCCCTTTACACGGCCGTGTAAGATTGTCATACTGTCTTACAGGCTATCCGAAAGGGGGAACGTATGGCAAAAGACAAAGCGATGCTGTCATTGCGGCTGGACCGCGACCTGTTGGCTCGGATCCACGAGGTGCGGCGGGCGCAGAACAACCTGGCGGTAAACGTGCGGGCGATGCACACGCTGACCACTTCCGAAGCGGCCAGGATTTTGATCGAGATGGGCCTGCGGGAATGGGAGGAGCGGCTAGCGCGTGGACAAGGGCATCTTCCGACAGAAGATCCCGATCGGTGCTGGCGCAACTGATGACCGGATTCAACGTGCCAGGCGCCGTACAGCGCGATCAGTGGCAGCCGGCGGAACGGGAAAGGCACACGTGCCTGTACTGCGGCCATGATGGCGGCAGGAAGCAAGTAGCGAAGTTGGATGAAGTCGTAGGAGTGTCGGGCTGGGCCTGTACCGATCGCCTGGCCTGCAGTCGGCGGATCAAGAAGCGGGCGGCCGAATACTGTACAGGCCCGTTGAACTGGACCAACGGCTACTTCTGATCCAGCACTAACACAACCGGATAGCCTACCAGGCGCCCAGCTCTCCAACGGCTGGGCGCCTTTGCATTGGAGCGGACTATGTACAGGGAAGTGAAGGACTATATCGAAACGCTGATCATCGGCCAGGGCCGGCTGGCCGGCCAGCCGATGCAGCTGTTCCCGTGGCAGCGGCGCTTTCTGCGGGGAGCGCTGCGCACGAACGACGCCGCCGCGCTGAGCCTGGCGCGCGGCGGCGGCAAGACAACCTTTATCGCGGCGATCGCCGCGGCGGCGCTGGCAGGGCCGCTGGCGGAACCGATGGCCGCCGGCGCGCCGAACAGCTGGCCGGTAAGGATGACCAGCTGCAATATGCAGTGGTATGACGGCTGTTGTTACGATTTTTCAGATCAACGTCAAGGTCAACGTCAAGATCAAAACCGCAACAGCCGTAGGTTATCCGCATTGGGGATAAGCCGGGGATAGATCGCCTATCTTGTGTCCTGCAGCTGCGGCCGACCACTACATATTGCGTAGAACGGCGGCTCGCATTGGGGATAACTTCGGTGATAACTTGGGGATAACTTGGGGATAGGTCGGGAATAAGCGGCTGTTTACTCCGACCGGACCGCGGGCTCTCCGAAGTTATCCCCAAGTTATCCACAGGTTATCCCCAAGTTGTCCACAGGTTATCACCGAAGTTATCACCGGAATCGGGACAGTTGTCCCCAATTTCAGGGGACTTTACCCAATTGTCGATCGGCCACAGGAAGCTGAACCGCAAGCGCTGGGGCGTGGTGCGCCGCCTGGTGCTTATCCGCGACGGCTACAAGTGCAGGTCCTGCGGCCGCATGGGACGGCTCGAAGTGGATCACGTGCGGCCGCTGAACAAAGGCGGCGACGCCTGGGACCTGGGCAACCTGCAGACGCTGTGCCGCGGCTGCCACATCGCCAAGACGCGGCGCGAGAACGAGCGGCCGCCGCGATCCTGGCCGTCGCCGAGGGCCGCCGGCGCGCCGAACAGCTGGCCGGTAAGGATGACCAGCTGCAATATGCAG
>JAPPKM010000021.1:0-4314 GCA_028874315.1 Chloroflexota bacterium | reverse complement strand
GCTGTGCCGCGGCTGCCACATCGCCAAGACGCGGCGCGAGAACGAGCGGCCGCCGGCGCCGGCGCAGGAAGCCTGGCAGAAACTGGTAGGGGAGCTGTGAGAACGACCCTGAACATCCTGCTGCTGATGTTGGCGACGATCGTGCTGCTGCTGGCGGCGCTGATTCTCACCGCGTCGGACGCCAGGGCGGCCGTCGACTGCGACGGCGTGTGTCTGCCGCACTGTCCCGCGGGCTGGCACGTCAGCCGATCGGAGCGCCAGGGCGATCGCTGTTGGTGCGA
Source organism: Chloroflexota bacterium (assembly GCA_028874315.1). Taxonomy (GTDB): domain Bacteria; phylum Chloroflexota; class UBA11872; order UBA11872; family UBA11872; genus UBA11872. The sequence continues at coordinate 4,033 of JAPPKM010000021.1, read as the reverse complement.
GTGCTGCGATCCGGACTACACTACGGCTTCGCAGTTCACGGTACCCATACCGGCGCCGACGGCGACACCGACCAGGACGCCGACGGCGACACCGACAAGGACACGGAGGCCAACATGGACCCCTTCTCCCACGGCTACTTCAACGCCGACGGCTACCTACTCCCCAACCTCGACGAGCACGCCGCGGCCGCCGGCGACGGCTACCCTGACGCCGACGCCGTCGCCCAGCGATTCGCCGACGCCGACGCCGACGCCGACAAGCGCAGCGCCGCCGCGATCGACCGCGCCGCCGGCAACCTTTACGCCGCGGCGCGCAACCTCAACGCCGCGGCCGACGATATACGCGCCGCGGCCGACGCCAGTCGCGACAGCCGCGCCCAGCGCGACGCCAACGCCGCGGCCGACGTATTCGCAAGCGCCGCGGCCCACCTTCACGCCAGCGCCGAGGGCCTACGCAAGCTACCCGGGTAAACTGCAGTGCCTGCCGCGGCACGCGGCCAGGCCCATCGTGCTTTGTCCTACCGGCTCGGGCTCCGGCTACTGGCTCGGCTTCGTCGAGGACCAGGGCGTTGTCTTCGGGCTGGACCATATCCCGTATGCGGGCGGCGGCCTGCGCGTCTACGCGCACGGCGGCCGTCTTGTTTTTGTGAGCTGGCCGGAGGGCGCGCTGCGCGTGCGCACGCGCAGCGCCGCCGCGATCGACCGCGCCGCCGGCAACCTTTACGCCGCGGCGCGCAACCTCAACGCCGCGGCCGACGATATACGCGCCGCGGCCGACGCCAGTCGCGACAGCCGCGCCCAGCGCGACGCCAACGCCGCGGCCGACGTATTCGCAAGCGCCGCGGCCCACCTTCACGCCAGCGCCGAGGGCCTACGCAAGCTACCCGGGTAAACTGCAGTGCCTGCCGCGGCACGCGGCCAGGCCCATCGTGCTTTGTCCTACCGGCTCGGGCTCCGGCTACTGGCTCGGCTTCGTCGAGGACCAGGGCGTTGTCTTCGGGCTGGACCATATCCCGTATGCGGGCGGCGGCCTGCGCGTCTACGCGCACGGCGGCCGTCTTGTTTTTGTGAGCTGGCCGGAGGGCGCGCTGCGCGTGCGCACGCGCTATGCCGACGGCAAGCCGTATGTTTTTCGCGTGGAAAACGGGGCGATCGAGTGGGAAAATCGCTAAGTATACCACAGCCGAAAACCGCACAAATGGACTATAGGTATAACTACATTTATACCTACCAACCGCGCAATTGCGATCTTTCAACGAGTTTCATAATTGGCCGGAATTAGCCTGGCCAATTCATTGACCATCTAAGGAGCCTAGCAATGACACGCCTGCAGAAACTGCAGCTGCGCCAGTCGGAACTACGGACGGCGCTCAACGACGAGCTGGACAAGGACAAGGCGGAACGCACGGACGGCAAGCTCGAGGAGCTGAGCGCCCAAATGAAGGGGCTCGAAGTCGAAGTGCGCGCCGCCCTGCTGGCCGAAGCCGATAACGGCCTGCCGGCCGACGAGGAAAAGCCGCGCGACGAGGACGCCGATCCCGAGGAGCGCGAGTACCGCGAGCTGCTCGACGGCGCCAGGGCGGCCGACTACTTCGAAGAGCAGTTCGGTACCGCCGTCGACGGGGCCAGTAAGGAGCTGCGCGAGCACGCCTTTGGAAGCAACCTGCACGGCTTCCTGCCGATCGACGTGCTGCTGGCCGGCGAGCGCGAAACCCGCGTCGACGCGGTCAGCGACATTGCAAGCGCGATACAGGAAAATCAGCAGTCGATCGCCGGCCGCGTATTCCAGCGCGCCGATGCGATGTACCTGGGCGCGATGATGCCGACGGTACCCGTTGGCACCGTTACCTATCCGCGGCTCAAGCCGTCGACGACGAAAGCGCCGGCCGCCTACGCGCCCAAGGTCGGCGTGGAGCGCGACGCCGGTCAGATGGAGCTGGAAAGCAAGTCGATCAATCCGCAGCGCCTGACGGCCAGCTACGTTTTCGGCGTGGAAACGCTGTCGAAGATCCGCGGCTGGGAGGAAGCGCTCAGGATGGACCTGCGGGAGACGATGGACGACAAGCTGGATGAGCTGGTACTGAACGGCCAGGCGGCCGAAAGCGACGACGACGGTACCGACAATGCCGCGTTCGCGGGCCTGCTGAACAGTCTGACGAAAGGCTCCGACATCGGCACCGGGGCGCTGGACTGGACCGACTATTTCGAAATCTACGACAGCCTGGTCGACGGCCTCCTCGCCTACTCCGATATGGAGATCGCGGCGCTTGTCGGCGTCGACCTTTGGAAGCTGTTCATGAAGCTGGAAGCTGGCACGCAGGGCAACAGCGGCCTGCTGCGCGACAGAATCGACCGCGCCAGGTTCCGGGTAAGCCGGCGCATGGCTGCGATCGCCAGCAAGAAAGGGCCGGTACTGGCGCGGCTGTCCGTGCCTGACCGCGTGCGAGGGCTGTACTGTCCTACCTGGCGCGGTATGGAAGTGATCACGGACCCATACACGGGCGCGGCTAAAGGTCAGCGCAAGATTACTGCAGTCATGATCGTTGGCTGCGAAGTCATCGACGCCAGGGCCTACAGCTACCGCGACCTGGTCACAAGCGCCTAAAAGCGCCGAAAACAGGGGGTACCCAGCTATAGGGGTACCCCGCGCAGAACGCTCTCAGGGCAGCTCAGGGGCACGGTTTTGACGCTTCAGCTCATAGAAGGGCCTGCCGGCGGCGGAAAGAGCGGCGTAGCGGCGCTTTTGCTGGCTGCAGGGGAAATAGAGGTACTGGCGGACGTTACGGCGCTGTGGGCGGCCCTCGGCGGCGCACAGAGAGGGCCTGACGGCCGTTATCCCGTGCGCTTCGACGACGATCCGGCGCTGGCGATCGCCAGGTACGTCCAGGCGGCCGTTGTGCGCCAGGCGCTCGAAGACGGCTACGACGTCGGCGTGACGACGTCGCAGCGCAACAGGGTAGAACACTGGCGGCGCTTCGCGGACGACGCGGGAACGGCGTTCCTGGTGCGCACTGTCGACCCTGGCCGCGACGTCGTCAGAGAGCGACTGAGCGAACCCGACGGCAGCCTGAGCGACGCGTGCGCCCGGGCGATAAGGAGGTGGTATGGATAGGCTGCAGGTAGAGATCAGGGAAGCGGACGGCCGCGACCCGATGCTGTACGGCATCATGCTACAGGAGGGACGGGCGGCCAGCCGCAGCCGGCGGGAGCTTTTCACGCCAATGAGCGTCCAGTGGCCGGCCGACGGCGTGGGCGTCGTTACGGAACACCTGGGTAAAGTCGAATCCCGAGGCCAGGTAATCCGACACCGCGACGGCCGCCTGGAAGTGACGGCGCCGGCGACGCCTGCGATCGTGGAGGCGGTACGCAATCACGGCAAGCGCTTTATGAGCGTCGAGTTTGTCGCCGTCGCCCAGGCGCAGCTGCAGAACGGCGTCAGGGAGATACGGCGCGCGCTGGTCGACGTCGTCGCGCTGACCAGGAACCCTGAATACCGCATGACAAGCGCTGAGCTGCGCGAGGATGACGGCGATCGGCGCGAGGAGCAAGCTTTCCGATGGCTGTAACAGTACGCCAGCTGGCCGCGGCGCTGCGGCTGACAACCGATCTCGACACCGATCCGCCGGAACCGCAGCTGAGCATTCTCAACCGGCTCCTCGGCGTGGGGGACGCAATGGTGGCGCAGATTGCGCCGACGGCGCCGGAAGCGATCAAGGACGAAGCGCTCGTTCGCTTCGCAGCCTACCTGTACGATCAGCCGACGGCGGGCCGCGGCGACAGCTACGGCAACGCCTGGCGCAACAGCGGCGCGGCCAGCCTGGTTACGCGGTGGGTTGTCAGGCGCGCCAGCCTGCAGGCCGACGTCGAGGCGGGAACGACGCCAGGGAGCGCCGGCGCCGGACTGACGCAACAGCAGGTCCAGGCGCTGATCAATGCGTCGCTGGCAAACCTGCAGACGGGCGGACTGACGCAACAGCAGGTGCAGGCGCTGATCGACGCGGGGATGTTTCAGACGGCCGCCCAGGTCCAGGCG
>JAPPKM010000080.1 GCA_028874315.1 Chloroflexota bacterium | reverse complement strand
CACAGGCGACAGGGAAACCGGGCTATTGCTTGGTATGCCCACAAGCTACTGAAAGGGCCACGCGGAGTAAAGACAACCAAGTGGCGGCGGGCCGCGCGGTCCGGCGCCGCACCCTGTTCAGGATCGACGAGCCGATCGCACCATTGGTCAACATTCTCGGCAGCGTCCGTGCGCCTTGACATGATGAACGCATGTTTTCATGCTATGTTCATGTCCACGGTGATCCAGATCCGAAACGTTCCCGAATCCACCCATAGACGCCTGAAGGCGCGCGCGGCGATGGAGGGGGTCTCGATGTCACAATACGTACTGGCGGCGATCGAGCGTGCGATCGAGCGTCCGAGCCGCCGAGAACTGCTTGCCGCAATACGCCGGCAATCCGAGGTCACCCTCGACCGGTCCCCGGCCGACCTCCTCCGCGCGGAACGCGCAGCACGCGCCGAACAACTGCAAGCGCCACATCGCCGCGACCGGGAGCGGTAGACCTTGTTCGTCCTGGATGCTTCGGGTGCGATCGAGTTGGTGCTGAACACCGCCGCCGGCAAGCGAATAGCCAGCCGGTTGGACGATCCCGCCGAGACCGTCCACGCGCCTCACTTGATCGACGTCGAGGTCGCGCACGTACTCCGCCGGTATGCCTCGCTCGGGGCGCTGAGTGACCGCCGTTGCGAGCAGGCGCTCAGTCACTGGCGCGAGCTCGATGTCGAGCGCCACTCCCATGACCTGTTCCTCGATCGCATCCGGCAACTCTGCCACAACGTCAGCGCCTACGACGCCGCCTATGTAACCTTGACCGAAGCACTGTCCACCGTTCTGGTAACCGGCGACGGCCGCCTCGCACGGGTCCCCGGACTGGCCATCCGCATCGAACTCCCCTAACAACTTCAAGATGACGGTCTCGGCCACGGTGGGAAACTACACTGGCTCTTGCCGATCAGCATCGATACTACCATACTGCGAAGGCCGCAACACAGGTAAAGGGGCGTTGGAGTGAAGCTCAAATCAGTCATAATCCGAAACTACAGGGCTGTCGAACACCTTGACTTGCCGCTCGACCCACGGGTAACAGTTTTGCATGGTGACAATGCCCATGGCAAGACTAGCGTGTTGAGCGCGATTGCTGTAGGGCTTGGAGCAATTCCCCGTCTACTTCCCGACGTGTCTGGGATTGGCTTCCTCAAGACCGACCAACGAAAAAAAGGGACTCGTGTCCGCGTCACGCTGACGACCACAGACTCAGTCACATGGGAACGTACATGGGGACGTGTCCCATTCGGAACTCACGTTGAGGATCGGCGACCGAATCATCCTACGAGGGAACTGCAGCAGTGGTTGGACGAGAACGCGCGCCGAGGTTGGGGAGGCCAAGTAGATCTCCCACTAATGGTCTATTACGATACGGATCGAGCGGTGCTTGGTCTCGGTCAACAACGACGCCGGTCACTCGGAGACAAAAATCGGTATTCCGCGCTTGCCGGCGCACTTTCTGCCCGGACGAGTTTTCGGGAGTTTTTCGATTGGTTCTATGCCAAGGAGAACGAAGAACTCAGGGAACAGAGGAGTCGTCGAAATCACGACTATCGGTTGAAGGAACTGACCGCGGTTAGAGCAGCGATTTCGTCGATGCTCGACGGCGTATCTGACCCGCACGTTGAGATGCGTCCAAAGCGCCTTGTTGTGACGGAAAAATTGGAGGACGGAACTGAGGTTGTTCGAGCTCTTGATCAGCTGAGCGGTGGATGCCGCGCCGTACTTGCACTCGCGGCAGACTTGGCATGGCGCTTAGCACAAGGCAACCCGCACCGTAACGATGCGCTCGAGTCGGAGGTGATTGTATTGATTGACGAGATCGAATTGCATCTGCATCCAGCTTGGCAACAGCGTATCTTGCGCGATCTCATGAGAACGTTTCCGAATGCACAATTCATCGTTTCGACTCACAGTCCACAAGTGCTTACTACAGCGCGGCCAGAGTGCATCGTGGGACTGCGACGAGAAAACGACCGGGTCGTAGCTTCACGGCCTGGCGCCCCGACCTATGGAGCCGAAGCTGGCGATGTACTCTCTTCCGTCATGGGTGTCAACGAGAGGCCGGAAAACGACTTCAAGACGGCACTTGATAAGTACATACGACTCGTCAGCGACGGTCAGGGGACTTCCCCGGAAGCACATAGACTTCGACTACAGCTTCAAGAGCTGTCACCTCACGACCCCGGACTCGACCGGGCCGATGTCGAGATTAGACGTCAGCACGTGATCAAGGAACTGCGAGAGTCACGGTGAAACGTGTCCGTAGGCTGGCTTCCTCTTGATTACGGCAACATGATAGCTTGCTGTACCGGTGGCACGTCACGGAATCTGTTTGGCCCTGAAGCGTACGACGATGAAGACAGGTTTTTGCATCCGTCGAGCTACAACATAAGTTGTGGTCAAGCAAAAGGAAATCGCTCAGAGACCGCGTTCCTGGATCCTCGACTATTGCCAAGATTCTTCACAACCAGTCGGAGCTATTTCGATTTCGTCGGCGAGCTCGTACTGACGAGGCAACCGCAATCCTGGATTTGAGCATCTACGCCGATTTCGTGTCCCCCGACCGGTCCAGCGACGGCGCGACGACAGCGTACCGTGCAACGGACCTCTTCCGAGAACTACGCCCGGTTTCTGTCGCGATTGCGCCGGCCCTCGGGCCGAGCGAGACTTCGTTAAAGCCTCGATCGTCGTGCATCCATAGGGATTTACGCGACGCGGGGCGGTGAGGTGTATAATTCCCCGGTATGGCTTCGGCGGTTCCTTCGCTTCAGGCGTTCCGGCTGTTGATTGATCCGCAGCTACCGGGAGCGCGCAACATGGCCGTGGACGAGGCGCTGCTGCGCTGCATGGCGCCGGACGGTGCCGCGGTGCTGCGGCTCTACGGGTTCGCGCCAGCGTGCGTTTCGTTGGGCCGGTTCCAGACAGTGGGCGACTTGGCCGATGACGTTGCGCGTATACGAGACGGCGTTGACGTGGTGCGCCGACCGACCGGTGGGCGGGCGGTGTTGCACGACGACGAGGTGACGTACGCGGTGGTCCTCGGCCGGCATCACGTGCAGCCGTTCACCAAGCGCGCGGCGTACCGTACCTCGGCGGCGCTGCTGCTGCGCCTGCTGGGCGCGCTCGGCGTGCGCGGTGCGGTGCACCCCGGCGACCGCACGGCACCTGCGGCGGACGCGGATCCCGACTGTTACCACGCCACCGGCGAGTACGAGATCACCGCCGGGGCCAAGAAGCTGGTGGGCAGCGCCCAGATCACCACCCGCGACGCCGCGTTGCAGCACGGCTCGATCCCACTCTCCACCTCCTACTCTCGCATCGCCCGCTACCTGCGCGAAAGGGGTTCCGCGCGCGAAGAAGGAGCCATCCCGGGAGCCACCTCGGTGGCCGTCGAGAGCGGACGCCGCTGGCGCTACCACGAGGCTCTGCACACGTTGGCCGCTGCGGCCCGCGCGCACCTCGGTGCCGAGCCCTCGACGCTGTCGGAGGCCGAAGTGCGGCTGGCGCGGGATTTGGAGACAACCCGCTACGGCCGTTCGCAGTGGACCTGCGCCCGGTGAGCGGAGATTGGAGATGAGCTGGCGCACGCTACGGTTGGTGGCCGCCCGTTTGTTCATCGCTGGCCTCGCACTGGCCGGTGAGGTCACTCTCGCAGCGGAGGGGAACGCCGGCGCGGCACGGCCCGGCGATGCGGAGACGGCGGGCGGCGCAACGGGTGAGACCGGGGCGACGACCACATCGTCCGCCGCCCCGGGGACGTTTTGGGAGGCGCTGGGCAGCGTGGAGGCGATTCGTGCGTTCGCGGCCGGGCTCAGCGACGACGAGCTGCTCGGGCAGGCGTTCATGCTCGGCTATCCCGATGCGGCGCTCACGCCGTTTCTGCTCGGCTGGATCGAGGGGCAGGGCCTCGGCGGCGTCAAGA
>JAPPKM010000097.1:13085-135381 GCA_028874315.1 Chloroflexota bacterium | reverse complement strand
ACTCCGACAAGCTGCGGATCCACGTCCTCAACCCGGCCACGTCAACGGTCACGTACGGGGTGTCCGACGGGTACGGCGGATACGCCTCGAAGAGCATCGACGTCAGCGGTTCCGCTGAGATTCTGACCGGATCGGAATTGAGCCGAAGCGTGGCCGAGAACTCCGCCGCCGGCACGGCGGTGGGCGACTCGGTGTCCGGGACGCCCTACGACGACGGCGACGATCAGACCGACGATGCGCTGACCTACGCCTTGACGGGCGAGGCGGCGACTTCGGGGGCCTTCGAGATTGACTCGGCCACCGGCCAGATCAGCGTCAAGCAGGGCGCCACCATCGACTTCGAGGCCAAGAGCTCCTACACCGGAAGCGTGACTTGGACCGTCCAAGGCCAAGAGGCCTTCGCCGACGTCACCATCGGGGTAATCGACCTTGAGGCCGGCAAGCCCGATGCGCCAACGGTGACGCGCGCACCGTTTACTGAGCCGACGAACCCGGCCCTGGACGTGACCTGGACCGCGCCCGCCAAAACTGGCGCGGCTGTCACCTGGTACGAAGTGCAATACCGCAAGCAAGCCGCGGAGGGCGAGCAAGCGGCCGAGTGGACGCGCTACAGCGAGAGAGTGCTGCAGAGAAAAGACACGAGCCTGCGACTGTCCAACCTGGAGTCCGGCGCAACGTATGAGGTCCAGGTGCGTGCCCAGACCGACGACGAGGGCCCCGGCCCGTGGTCGGACATCGGCTCCGGACGGGCCAACCGGCCGCCGCAAGTCACAGTCTTATTCGTGAGGGATGCGTCAATCCCGGTTTGGCAACTTACTGCCAGCCAATCGCTGATGGGTAAGTATTTCGAGGATCCTGATAGCGACGCTTTGAGTTGGATTGCGTCCTCGGAGTATCAAGGTATTGGGTTGGCCTGGATTCAGAATCACGACGGTGGTCCGCGGGTCTTTACGAAATTCGTCAACCCGGGCACGACCACGTTTACCTACGGCGCGCACGACGCCTACGGCGGATACGCCTCCCGGACGTTCACCGTCACGGGTATCCTGAATCCGAAGCGGACAATTCTCGAGAACTCCCCCGCCGGTACGGCGGTCGGGCACCCGGTAGCCGGGACTCCCCACGACGACGGCGACGATGAGACCGACGATGCGCTGACCTACACGCTGACGGGCGAGGCGGCGACCTCCGGGGCTTTCGTCATCGACTCCGCCACCGGCCAGATTAGCGTCCAGGAAGACGCCAACCTGGACTTCGAAACCAAGAGTTCCTACGCGGGCAAGGTGAATTGGACCGTCCAGGGCCAGGCGGTCGCCGCCAACCTGACCATCAGCCTGACGGACCTCGAGGTCGGCCAGCCCGCCGCACCGACGGTGACGCGGACCGAGTTCGGCGAACCGGCTAACCCGGCGCTGGACGTGACCTGGACGGCCCCCGACGCCAACGGCACGACCATCACCGGCTACGAGATTCAGTACCGCAAGCAGGTCGCCGACGGCGAGACCCCTAACGCCTGGACGACCCACACCTACACCGACGCCAACGAAGTTGTCACCAGCAGGCTGCCGGCATCGCCGCCGAGCGTCACCGTGCCGAACCTGGACGCCGGCGCGACCTATGAGTTCCAGGTGCGGGCGGTCACGTCGCTTGAAGGCGAAGGGCCCTGGTCGGACGCCGGGACGGGGCGAGCCAACCGGCCGCCGAGTCTCACCGCCAGGTTCCTCACCGATTACACGGGGACGTGGGGCCGCGAGGTTGCTGAGAATATCAGCAACGTCTTCCAGGACGCCGATGGCGACACGCTGACCTACTCGGCTTCTTCCAGCCGCCCCGCCGTAGTAAGCGTTCGGATGGACGGGGCAGATATCTACTCACTGATTCGCAACCCGGGTTCGACAACCATCTCCTACGGCGCGCATGACCCGTACGGCGGATACGTGGCGCGCACCTTCAACATGACGGGTAGAGCGAATGAGACCCGGAGCATCGCCGAGAACTCCGCCGCGGGCACGGCGGTGGGCGACCCGGTGACGGGGACGCCCTACGACGACGGCGACGATGAGACCAACGATGCGCTGACCTACACGCTGACCGGCGCGGCGGCGACCTCGGGGAACTTCGAGATCGACGCGGCCAGCGGCCAGATTAGCGTCACGCAGGGCGCCAGCCTCAACTACGAGAGCGAGAGCTCCTACACCGGCAAGGTCGAGTACACGGTCAACGGGTACGCGACGGCAATCAACGTGACCATTGACGTGACGGACGTCGAGGCCGCGAAGCCCGACGCCCCCACGGTTACGCGCACGCGGTTCGATGAAGAAACGAACCCGGCCCTGGACGTGACCTGGACGGCGCCCGCCGCCAACGGCGCCACCATCACCGGCTACGAGGTGCAGTACCGCAAGAAGGTCGCCGACGGCGAGACGCCCGAGGCGTGGACGGCATACACCTATACCGACGCCAACGAGAATGTCACCAGCCAACTGCCGGCAGCCACGCTCAGCATCAATCTGCCGGACCTGGACGCCGGCGCGACCTACGAGTTCCAGGTGCGCGCGCTCACGGCCCTCGAGGGTGAAGGTCCCTGGTCGGATATTGGAGAAGGGCAGGCCAACCAGCCGCCAACTACCACAGATCTTGCCCTCCAGGATCTCGAGATCGTGCGGGCCGCCCAGGCAAATGAGCCAGTCGATGCAGGATATTTCCTGGATCCCGATGGCGACGATCTGAGTTTCTCGGCCTCTACGGAGCGCCTCGGCGTACTCACCGCCGGAATCGCCGATGTGGACTCCGGCGCTGGCGAGGTGATTCCTACGCTCAGCGTTGAAGGCATCAATCCCGGCTCGTCGACGGTTACCTACGGAGCCCACGACGAGTACGGCGGATATGCCTCGCGCACGATCACCGTCACGGTCACCGACTTCGTGCGCCGCAGCGTCGGCGACAAGTCCCCGGCCGGCACGTTGGTCGGCGAGCCGGTAACCGGGACGCCGTATGGCGAGGAGCCGCCCACGTTCACCTACACCCTGACTGGCGAGGCGGCGGACTCCGGCGCTTTCGTCATCGACTCGGCGACCGGCCAGATCAGCGTGGCGGAAGGCGCCACCGTGAACTACGCGACCAAGAGCTCCTACACGGGCCAGGCGACCTACACCGTGCAGGGCCAGCCGGCCGTGATTGACATCACGATCGAGGTCATTCCCGTTCACGAGGTCTCGATCGCCCTCCCGGCGACCTTCAAGAATCTGCATCCGCTGGACGTCACCTTCACGTTTGGAACGGACGTCACCGGATTCGACGCCACCGACGTCACCGTTGAGAACGGCACCCTGGGAACCTTGTCCGGGAGCGGCGCCGTGTACGCCGCCACGGTGACGCCCAACGGTGACGGCGACGTCACGGTCACGGTGGCCGCCGGCGCGGCCCTGGCCGCCAGCGGCACCCTCGCGCCGCAAACGGCCACGTCCAAGGTGTCGACCTATCTGTGGCTCAGGCTCGAGGGGCCCTCCGGGACCCGCAAGAGCTGGGACTCCTTTGAGGTCGTGGCCACGTTTTCGCAGCCGCCGGGCGATGACTTCAGCTTCCGGCCCTGGAACTCGACGCCCCCCGTTCCAGTCAGCGTCGACGGAAACACCGCGACCTTCACCCTGACGCCGGAGTACTACGGATATCGATGGGGCACCTGGCCCTACCGAACCCGGCTATGGGTCAACTGGCGCGGACTCGGGGCGTACTTCGAGGTCTACTCGGATGGCGATCGGCCACGCGTGCATCGCATCATCGGTCCGAGCGCGACCCAGCGTGGGCCCTTCAGCATTCACGTTCAGCTAACCGAGGACGTGGTGGGTATCGAGGCGGAGGACTTGGCCGTCGTCAATGGCGAGGTGACCGGGTTCCGCCGGGTTTACGGGATCGTGCGGCCGAACGTGGCCGGGTGGTTCTATGAGGCGGACATCACCCCCACACGCAGTGGACGATTGACGGTGGACATCGCGGCCAGTGAGTTCAGGGACGGCGTTGGCTGGGGTAACCGGGCGGCCCGGCAGTGGTCGGTCAACGTCGACCTTTCGCCGCCGGCCCCCGATCAGCCTTCAGTCACTCAGTCGGCCTCCGCGCCCACGACCTCGCTGGACGTGGCCTGGACGGCCCCGGACACCGGGACCGGCCTGCCGATCATCGACTACGACGTGTGGTACCGGAAGCCGGGTGAGGCCAACTGGACGGACCATCCCTTCATCAGCACGGCGACGCAGACGACGATTACCGGCTTGACTCCGGAGACGACGTACCAAGTCCAGGTGCGGGCGGTCAACGCGGACAGCCCCGGCGCCTGGTCGCCAACGGCTGAAGGCGTCACCGCGGCGGACAACCGTGCGCCGCAGTTCGCCAGACTGGTAGCGACGCGCGCGGTACCGGAGAACTCGCCGGCCGGCACCCCGGTGGGCGACCCGGTCACGGCCGTCGACGACGAGGACCATCCCGTGACGTACACACTGCGGGAGGCGTCATCCCTCTTCGAGCTGGATCCGGAGACCGGGCAGCTCAGCGTGGCTGAGGGCGCGTCTCTGGATTTCGAGGCCGGGGAGTCCTACACCCTGGTCATCGAGGCCAGCGACGGCCTGGACGTGACCTGGACGGAGGACGACCACAGCGTTGATGCCGAAGTCACGGTAGCCATCACCGTCATTGATGTGGCCGAGCCGCCCGATCAGCCCGAAGCGCCCGCGGTGACGCCGGCGACGGCTCAGCCGCTGAGCGTGCTGGAAGTCACGTGGACTGCCCCGGCCAACGACGGCCGGCCCGCCATAGCGGACTACGACCTGCGCTACCGGCAGGTGGGCGCATCCGAGTGGAGTGCACTCGACTTCGTCGGCGTAGGCACCGCCACGGCGCTCCCGGATCTCGAACCCGGTACGTCGTATGAAGTGCAGGTGGCCGCGAGCAACGACGAGGGCACGAGCCCCTGGTCCGACGCCGGTGTCGGCCACACCGAAGCGGACAACGTGAGCCCCAAGATCAACCCTCCTGAGGATGGAGGCGACCGTCTAATCCGCGCGATCGCGGAGAACTCGCCGGCCGGCGCTCGGGTCGGGGTGGCAATTGCCGTGGCCGACGGCAACGGCGACGCATTGACCTTTGCGCTGACAGGCGCGAGCGCCTTCGTCATCGACGCGGCCAGCGGCCAGATTCGCGTGGCCGAGGGCGCCGTGCTGGACTACGAGACTAGAACCTCCTACTCGGTGACGATCACCGTCAGCGACGGCAAGGATGCGAATCACCAGCCTGACGCCGCGACCGACGACACGGTGGACGTGACCATCGAGGTGCTCGACCAGGCGCCGCCGGCTCGGCCGGACGCGCCGTCGGTTGCCCCGTCGGCCGCGCAGCCCACGGTCGTGCTCCACGTGACGTGGACGGCTCCGGCCAATCAGGGCCGGCCGGCCATCACGGACTACGACCTGCGCTATCGGCAGGTGGGCGCGGCGTCGTGGACTGAGCACGCCTTCGACGGCGTGGGAACCATGACCTGGATTTCGGATCTGGATCCGGACACCGCCTATGAGGTGCAGGTAGCCGCGGCGAACGTGGAGGGCCTGGGTCCCTGGTCGGACGCCGGCGAAGGCCGCACCTCTCCCGCAGCCGATGGCGGCCCGTCTGACGACGGCAACAACCCTCCGAGCTTCCGCGACGAACCTGGTGACTCGGGGACGGTCCGCGAGGTGGCGGAGAACGCGCCCGGCGGGACTCTGGTCGGCGCACCGATCGCGGCGACCGATTCGGATGGCGATGCGTTGACCTACGCGCTGTCCGGGGCGACCGAATTCGTCATCGACGCCGCCACCGGCCAGATTCGCGTGGCCGCGGGGGCGGCGCTGGACTACGAAACCACCACGGCGTACACGCTCACGGTCAGCGTCACCGACGGCAAGGACGCGCAGGGCAATCCTGACGCGTCAGTCGATGCCACGGTGGCCGTAACCATCAATGTCCTCGACCAGTTGCCGCCGGCCAGGCCGGCTGCTCCATCGGTCGAGCCAGTGGCGGCCCAACCCACGACGGTGCTGCAGGTGACATGGACGGCTCCGACAAACGACGGTCGTCCAGCCATCACGGACTATGACGTGCGCTACCGGGCGTTGGGTGCATCTGCGTGGGCTTCGCACAGCTTCGCCGGTGTGACAACCACGACCCGGATCCCGGGTCTGGAACTCGACACTGCCTACGAGGTTCAGGTAGCCGCGGCCAACTTGGAGGGCCTCGGCCCCTGGTCGGACGTCGGCACGGGCCGCACGGCCTCACCAGACGATGCAAGTGACCCCAATGGTCCTGACGGCCCTGACGGTTCCAACAGCCCGAATGGCCCCGGCAACCCCGGCAACCCCGGCGGTAACGCCGGCAATCCGGCATCGACAAACCCGCCCAGCGGTTCCTCAAGCGGCATCTCCTCGACCACGGTGCAGTCACGAGCCTCCGTCGGTGCTTCGGAACCGACCCAGCCCGGCTTCGGTGTGTTTTCACCGGAGCTAGGCGCATCGATGCGGACGGATGCCGCAGTAAATCGCGCGGGCTCGAGTCTCCTCTCGGGACTTGCGGTGTGGACGCCCGAGAAGGCTCTTGTCTTCAGCTTCCTTGGGCCGGGACTGCTCGGTCTTCTCGGGATGCTGTCGACACTACTGAAGTGGAAGCTCCAAATGTCCCTTTGGACGGCACTGCTCGCAGGCCTGGCGGCGATCTTCCTGTTCTTCTGGCGACGCACGAAGGAGAAGGAGGATGACGACCCTGTAGAGGCGGTCGGGATGCTTCGACCAGCCACCTAACGTCTCGTCAGGGAATTCGCCGGCCTGGCGGGCGCGGACGCTCAGCGTCACTGCGATCCCTGACAGGATCGCGGGAGTCATGCCGCGTCCCCGACTTCACGGAGACATCGAGCGCGGTCCGCGCTTTCTCCGCGGCCGACACCGAGAGGCGAGTCCAGTCAGGGCGGCGGCATCCACGCGGGCTACAGTGATCCGCCCGAGTCAATCAGTCCATTCGTCGGCGCAGGGATGGGCTTCGGGACTGGCGGGCTTGCGTCGCCCCTGACTGGGCTACACGCCCAAGTGGTGGGAGGCGGGCCTAGACGCGGCCAGTCGAGGTCGACTTGGCCCGTTACGGCTTCGCCAGCCGGTAGCCGGTCCCCGACTCCGTAAAGATGTAGACCGGGTCTCTGGCGTTATCTCCGAGCTTGCTACGCAGGCCCTTGACGAATGAGCGAAGGAGTTGCTGGTCCGCCGAATGCCCATGTCCCCACACGCTCTCCAGCAACTCGTCATGTGACAGAACACGCCCGGCATTGGTGGAGAGTTCGACGAGCAGTTTGAACTGCGTTGGCGTGAGCCTAACCGCCCGGCCCGCCAAGGTCACGCTGCGTTCCAGGTAGTTGATCGTTAGGTCGCCGAGGCGAAACGGTTCGACCGCCTGGGCCTGCCGATAGACGGACCGCTTATGCAGCGCCGCCCGGATCCTTGCTACCAGTTCGGTTGGCGCGAAGGGCTTGACAACATAGTCGGCGGCGCCCATCTCAAAGGCCGTGGCAAAGTCCTGTTCCCGGCCTCGACCGGTCAGGAAAATGACCGGGACTTCAAAGACATTGGGAATACGCTTGATCAACTCGAAGCCGCTGGTCCCCGGCAGCACCAGGTTCAGCAGAATGAGGTGCGGACGCTCTTCCTGAATGAGGCGATCCAGCTCGGACGGCTGGCTGGTGACCACGATCGAGTACCCAGCTTCCGACAGAATGCTGCGCACATAGCGCAGCACTTGTGGGTCGTCGTCGATGGCAAGAATGCGCTCCGCCGTGGCAGACGCATCCTGCATGCGAGCGAAGACGGGGACGGCGGATTCTTCAGCGTCCGCGTCGGACGCATCAACGGCGGGCAGCGTGAACGTGAAGCGAGTGCCTTTGCCCTCGCCGTCGCTCTCAGCCCAGATGCGGCCCCCGTGCGCCTCGACTACGCCACGGGAGATCGCCAGGCCCAGGCCGTATCCCTCGACCTCTGGACCGTTGTCGTAGTTGAGCCGGGAGAACTTGCTGAACAGACGCGGCAATTGCTCGGCCGAGACCCCTCGCCCCTCGTCAATGACGGAGACGGTCACATACACGTCATCCAGTGAGGCGGTGATTCGAATCGTCGACCATTCGCGCGAGTACTTGGACGCATTGGAGAGGAGGTTGTAGAGGACCTGGCCAACTCGCTGGCGGTCCGCCGGGATCCGCGGTAGCTCCGATGCAAGAGCCACTTCGACGTTGTTCCGGTAGCCGCCGCTGTGGAAAGCATTTCGAGCCTGATCAATTACGTCCGCCATATCCGTCGGTTCAGGAGCAACCGACAGGGTGCCGGCCTCGATGCGGGTCAGATCGAGGAGATTGTTGATGAGGTCGCGCATATGGTCCGCTTGTTCTTCGATGATGCGAAAGAACTGCCGCGTCTCCGCGGGATCGAGCGGGTAGGAAGCACTCCGAGCAGTCGCCGCGGATCCCTTGATCGACGTTAGGGGCGTGCGCAATTCGTGGCTCACCATGCCGAGGAACTCGGCCCGCAGGCGTTCGAGCTCTTCCAGCGGCGAGATGTCCTGGACCGTTGATACGACCGAGACAAGGTCCCCGTCATCCGAATGGATGGGGGTTGCGTTGATGACCGTGGTAACAGTCGTCCCATCCGGGCGATGGATCACAATCTCGTCAGCCCGCACCGTCTCCCCACTTCGCAGGGAACGTTCTACCGGCATGTCGGCCAGCGGAATCTCCCGCCCGTCCACTCGCCGAAAGGTAAACAGCGCAAGCACCTGGTCAAAGTCTCGGTCGTGGTCGCGCAATCCACCTGCAATGCGGCGCGCTTCTTCGTTGAACTGCACGATTTCCCGAGTCTTCGCATCGATGACCAGCACGCCGACCGGGGACGTATCGACTAGGGCTGCCTGATCGGCCTTGGCCCGTTGCTCGTCTCCGTAACGGCGTGCGTTGGTAATGGCTGTCGCCGCTTGCGCGGCGAACAATTCAAGGGTCTCTTCGTCTTCAAACGTAAAGTCTTGGCGGCGTTTCTTCTCGCCGATGTATATCGTGCCGATCTGGTCGCTCCCAGCTCCGATCTGGGCGCTCAGAAAGCTGCTGATTGTCGGAACGAAGCTGGGGAATCCAGCCAGGTCGGCGTGAGCGACGTAGTCCCGCGTGCGCAGCGGCTTTTGCAACCGGCTGAGGTATTGGAACAAGGCCATGCCATTGGGGAACGCCAGGACTTCCTGAATCTCGTCGTCCGACAGACCGGAGAAGACCAGGTCCTGCAGATCGCCAATCTCGTCCTGGGTGGTGATCGCGGCATAGCGCGCATCCGTGAGGGACCGCGCACTATCGACGATCTCCTGCAGGACGGTGTCAAGATCAAGATCTTGACTAATACGCAGAATCGCCTCAGTAAGCCGCGAGAGTCGCGATCTCAGGCGCTCGTTTTCCGACCGGAGGTCGTCGCCGTCCGTCAAGATCAAGCCTCGGGATGCCGTCCGCTCTATATTGCCAAGTCTGCCACGCTCCCGCGCACAGGGTTTGCGCAGCACCAGCTAGGCGCAAGCCCGGAGCAATGACGCTGGTCGCCTCAACCAAGAGCAACCTGTGAGCCGCAAGTTCACTATGGACCGGCCAGGTGCGGCCGGGCCGTAGACGCGCACCGCCGACTTGGCCGTCCGGCACGTGGAATAGTCGGCGCGGACGGGTTTCGGACTGGCGGGCTGGGGCACGGAGTTTCGGAGACGATGAGTCTTCCACTGAACTAGTGACTGACTCGCCTCGAGTTTTCGCTACGAGAATCGAAAGTGTCCCAACACCCCCTGGCTCGGCCAATGCGTTCAATCAGGTTCTATCAGAGACCTCTGCAGACCGGGCGAGTGGCCGAAGTCTGGGCTTATCCCCACGGCCGGCGAGCTTCCCGGCTCTTCTCCGGTCCGGTCCTCCCGTTTGCTGAAACCAATCGACGCTTGGCTCCCCCAGCAAGCCGTGGGCAACGCCCGGTCGTGAAGATTGACCGATCCGTTTGACCTGACCTCTCCCAGGGTGCCGGTTGCGCACTTCTAGGCGGCGCCGGCCGGGCGGAGAGAGCCTCATAGCTTGTGATGCTCGAGTTTCTGTACGACTGCCCGTGAGCGACCCGGCAATGGGCGGTGTGCACGGTCCAGCGCCGCTGTCCGCCCGGGTTCGACCCCATTCCCACTTGAGTCAATTGCAGAGGCCGACAGCTCCCAGGCGGCAGACCGGGGTTCTGCCGAACCTGGGATAGATTCCGTCTCAGCGCCAGGCCGGCCCTACGCAGCGGAATGCGCGCGCACTGCCATCGAGGCTCAGCCAGACGCTACCCTGAATACTGGCGAGTGCCGGCATGCGCGGGAGAGGCTCCGATTGGTGTGAGCAATCTGTCCGACGCGGAATGCGCCATCACTCCTCAGCAGGTGGATTGACTCAGAACTATGAATGAACCTACACTCACATAACTTGAACGTGTGATGTTCCCTTCATCACGTTGGCGTACCGGCGGAAGGGCGCATTGACTTTGCGCGGGGAGTGTCCGGTGCCGGCATGAAGTCACAGCTCAAGCCCTAAGCTGCGCCCCCGCGCAAAGTCAATATGCCCTTCCGCCCACGTGATTCAGTCCCCCTCGCGTCGGCCGCAACAGGCCTACTGTTGCCCACAACGCCGTCTCGGCCGTGCCTGCGCGTGCGGCCTGTCACACCGTACGACCTGTGATCGACGCAGGCCACATAGCGGGTGGACTGCGGCGCGAAACCCTTGGGCCTCCATCCGACGTTCTGGGCCTGCCGGGCCCCAGTCACCCGTGGTGGGCCCAGGCGTCGCCGCTTCCGCTCCGGTTATCGATTCCAGCAGCGCCGGCCGGCGTCCGGCGGCCAAGCGGGGCCAACCGTCGCGGACGCTGCTGAAACCAGGGCGTGCTCCAGACCAGAACGACCGTATCGCCTGGCGTCGTCCCGCCTGTCACCAGGTCGCGCCAGGGGACGAAACGTACCTTCGCTGCGTAGCCATTGCGGACCATGCGTGGTACGACCGTGGACGGAAGGGACCTAGTGCCCCTATTCACGTAGTCATCGATATCACCGAACGAATCATGTTGAGAGCGGGGGACGGGATTCGAACGCGCGACATTCGGCTTGGTCGCACGTTTGGTCAAAGACCCTCCAATCTCACCGCGCTAACAGGTTTGAGTCATCGCCTTCGGGTCTGCTCCAGCCCTGCGGGCTTGCTGTCGCACTCACGTCAATTCTGCGGCCAATACGCGCGCACTGATGAGCAATGGCAAAGTCCCGAAGGTCGGCCTCGGCTGCCCGTGCCACTCTAACGGCGGCAGTGTCGGCGTTCAGCTGGGCGTGGTGCGTCCTATCCTCAGGCATGTCGAAGCTCAGGAAGATCGCCGTCACCGGTCAGACCCGCTCGCACGCTCCGCAGTCGATGCAAACCACCGGATCGAAGTACAAATCCTCCGTGGATGCGGACTCCGGCGTTCCCGGTACCGGATGGACACAGTCGACCGGGCGCACGTCGACGCACATGGCGTCCGTGATGCCGATGCAGGGCTGGCAGATCGTCTAGGTCACGGCTTGATGATCGTTCCGCATCACGCTTGCCGAAGAATGCGGCGCGCATGCCCGAAGCCGGTCCGCGCGGCGCCATCAGCAGATCGAACGTCCCGATGTCTCCCTTACGCGTGCTCGCTCGCTCGCAGGCGATCTAGCAGCCGCGCATGTGACTCTGCGATACACCCCCGAAACACCTGTTCCGCATGCTCAGCGTCGCGGCGCCGCAACGCCCGAACCATCTGTCGGTGCCTGCGAACGGTCGCCCGCATCCCCCGACTATTGTCGTAGTCCTTCCCGTCAGGCGTGACGCGGACCGCATAGCTAACGATCTGCTGGGAGCGGTAGGCAACGTATACGAGCTGTTCGGCCAGCAGCGTGTTGTCACACACTTCGGCGATTCGACGGCGAAAGGCCACGTCGGCACGCCTGAACCTGCCGAAGTCGTCGAGACGCGCGATGTCCGCCTGACGCGAGATGTGCTGGTCGAGTTCCTCGAGGTCATCAGGTGTCAGACGGTGACACGCGATGCGTGCCGCCTCGGCCTCTAGCAGGGTCCGATACTCGGCAACCTCGCGAGCGGTCTCGATCGAGACTGTCTGAACGAACGTCCGATGACTTGGGCTGTCGATGATCAGACCGCGCCGCCGCAACAGCTGGAGAGCGTCGCGGACGGCGATGCGAGACACATCAAATTGCCCGGCGAGCTCAAGCTGCGTAATCGGTGCGCCGGGCTCGACGTCCCCATAGACGATCGCGTCCGTCAAGATCTCGGCAATGGACTCGGCCACCGTTGGGCGTCGGCGAATCAGCGACAGGTGCGCGCTCTCGATTCCGGACCTACCGCCGCCCGAAGTCTCTGCCCGGTCGACGTGAGCTAAGGATGAACCAACGGAATTCACGGCGACTCCAAGTGAAGTCGGGCCAATGACCGCCGCCCGACGGTACCGGGGAACTCTTGTATACCGTATGACCGTATTACGAATTTCAAGTGCATGGTGTTGACGCCTGAGCCATGAACCTCCGCGTCCGATCAGCCGGCGCCGGGCGGCGCACGAACTCTCAGGCCATGCCGATAACTGATCGAGTGAGAAGCGGCAGAATCCATCTGGGACACGTCCGCCCCGCGCGATCGACTCGTGAAGGCACGGTCCCGCAATGCGAGTCGCCTGCACTTCCCGGAACCCGACGCGCTTGGCCGACCATCACGCTACGGAAGCAAGACGGGCTTCGCTGATGCCGGCCGCCTACCCGGAGTCGGTCCGCCTGGCGAGTACGCCAGGCCGCAGCGTGCTCTTCGCTGACCTGCTTGAGGTGGCCGAGATGCACAACGCACGCCTCGTCGTGACCAGTGCCACAAAACACCCGGCCAATCCCGTCCTTCCGGCCGGTCTGATCGGACGCTGGGATTCGATGCAGGCGTCGCCTTGGCAGGGGACAGTTCTCTGGGACGCCGAAGATGGCCTTTTCAAGTGCTGGTACATGGGCATTGACGCCGAAGAGGCCGGCATCCAGCGACCGCGCACGGGCTATGCCACCAGCAACGATGGCGTCGCCTGGGACCGCCCGGACCTTGGCATCTGCGAATACAAGGGTTCGCGCGCGAACAACTTGCTCGTTGACAACACGCCGCGCCGGACGAACGGCCCCTGCCTGAAGGACATAGCAGACCCGGATCCCGATCGTCGCTACAAGCTCTTCCTTCCGGACGAAAACGAGAACAAGGAGATCTGGAACTCGCTCGACGGCATTCACTTCACGCGCGAAGGGAAGCCCAGCCTGACATCCGATCGCACGCCGGATGGGGCCTACCGCTGGCTCCCCGATCCTGAAGCGTGGTTCGACGTGCACTAGGTGTTGTACGACCCCCAGGACCCCGATCCAGAGCGCCGCTACAAGTGTTACGGCCAGATCTCCGCGCCGAAGTCGCCGGAGCGAGGCGGCTGGACGAGCCGCAAAGGCGGTATGGCGTACGGCCCGGACCCGTGGACGTGGACCCGCTCAACCCACAACCCCATCATCGACCCGGACGATGGCGAGGAGTTTCAGATCCACTTCATCTCGGTCTTCCCGTGGAAGGGCTACTACTTCATGCTCTACGAAATCGAGTGGATCGAGCCGCTGCTCGATTCCTACGTGGGAGACGTGCGGCTCGCCGTCAGCCGGGATGGCGAGGTATTCAAGCGTTTCAATGCACATCAGCCGGTGATTCGTCGAGGCGCCAGGCACGAGTGGGACAGCGGATTCATCGTGACCTCCAGCGACGTGGTCGTATACGGCTCTGAGCTTCGCCTCTACTACTCCGGTCAGGCCGAAACCTGGACGATGTGGCCGCTCGGCGACCGGGTGCCGAAAAAAGTGGGGTGGCCGCAAAGCGTCGGAAGCATCTACCCGGCCCAGATGGGACTCGCCACGCTCCCGCTTGACGGTTTCACCGGCCTGGAGTCCCGCGATCACGAGATGCCGGCAATCGTCACCACCGTTCCGATCGAGCCCTCGGCTGCGCCGGTTGGGCTTTCCGCAAGCGTGAGCCGGACGCTGGCGGGCCGCAGCTGGATCGACGTCGCCGTGCTCGGTTCGAATGTTGAGGAGATCGACGGATTCGGGCGTGCCGACTGCCATCACCTCGGCACCGATGGCGCCGAGCAACCGGTCCTCTGGGCCGACTCAGGGCACTTGCCGTCGGTCGCCGAGCCCCTGCAGCTGCGATTCTGGATCTACGGTCACGCTCGGCTCCACGGATTCACCTTTACGGATCGTTCAGAATGAACTCTGATCGAACGCGTCGACCAACACCGAGTCGAGCACAGAACTGGAGGAGATCGCTGTGCTGATGACCCGCACACTCAATCGCTTGACGGCATCACAGGTCGGGGCCTTCCACGACCAGGGATTCCTGGTGCTCGAGGACGCCATCGCGCCGGATGATCTCGACGTCCTGCGAGCGTCCGTCGATGTGCTCGAGGCCTGGGCTCAGCACCATCAGCACCCGCACTTCGACGTCGAGAAGACCAGCACGGATGACCACGTCGCGTTGCGAAAGATCCAGGCAATCCATCACCACGGCGGCGAGCCGTGGCGTGCGCTCCTGACGCATCCTCTTACGCTGGATGTCTTCGAGGACCTGCTGGGGCCGGACCTCCGGTTCCACCACTCCAAGCTGATGATGAAGCCGCCGTTCGAGGGATCGGCCAAGCACTGGCACCAGGACCTCTCGGAGGGCTTCGTCTCTCCGGCGGAGGTCGCCCGGCTCATCGAACAGGGTACGGACCTCACGCCGGAACGCGCGCCGGTGGTGGCGATCCAGTACTACCTGGACGACTCGTCGGCCGCGAACGGCTGTATCGAGGTCGTGCCGGGCAGTCACCGGCGTGGTCTGCACACCAACCCGCTGGCCCCGGAGTTATTCAGTCGCGACGAAGTCGTCCAGGCCGAAGTGCCGGCGGGCGGCGCCCTGCTCTTCCACTGCCTCACCTATCACTTCTCCGCGCCCAATACCTCGCCGCACAAACGCCGCGGGCCTGTCTATGAGTACTTCGCCCCGCCCGACGACGTGGCATTGCTCCCGCGACAGCAGGACTACGGGCTGCGCGTTCGCACAGGCTGAGATCTACGTCAGCTGCCCCGAGTCTTGGTACCAGGGCTTGCGTCAGTCAGGCGCTGAGAATCGGCTTGATCTGGGCGGTGCTAACCGGCGCGGTCTTGGTGGGTTCGCTCAAGTAGGAGGCGTCGCAGGGCGAGTCGTGCACGCCTGAGTCCGAGCCATCTCTAACTCATCCGCCCCCCGGCCGCTGGGTGGCCGCCTCCTGTTTCAGTTCCTCCATCGTGTGGCGATGCCGGCGCAACATCTCGGCGTCCTGCCCGGCCAGGTAGGTTCGCTCCATCTCGTTCGCCAGGGCCGGCGCTGGCCACGCCGGAATCTCGATGCGCGCCGTGGTGATCCGATCGACACCCCACGTGTATGCCACGACCTCGCCCTTGCTGATGATGAGATTGACGCCCACGGCCGCCTCGACCACCGGGACACCGCTTTCCCGCGCTCGCGCCATCACGGCCTCAGTCTGGGCGCGTTTTCGCGATCCGAACGACGGGATCAGCAGGACTTGCGCGCCGTCCATGAACTGGGTCCGGGCAATGTGGGCGTTCCAGCGGTCATTGCAAATCAGCACGCCCACCCGCCCAATGGGCGTAACTATGCCTCGCAATCGCTTTCCGACGCGATTGAAGTCCCACGACGGATGCGTGCCTTCGGACAGCTGCGTCTTGCGATACGCGCCGCACAGCTCCCCATCCGACCCGATGAAGACGGCGCAGTTGTAAATCCCGTCATCGCGGCGCTCGGCGAAGCCGAAACAGATGTTCCGCTTCAGGCCGCGCGCCACCGATTGAAAGCGCTGGATGTACGGCCCATCGAGAGGCTCGGCCAGGGCCCGCATCGCTTCCGCCTTGGAAGGGTCGCGGACGACTTCCATGACCACATAGCCCTCCAGGAATCCCTCCGGCGCGACGATGACATCGGGCCGGTGACGCGCAGCCTCGCGAATGAAGGCCTCAAGCTTGTCGGCGTTCTCAGCCTTCTCCCACTTGGTCGGCTTGATGGAGAGCGCGCTCGCAACGATTGAGTGGTACATCGGGCTCAGCCGCCCGATGAGGCCGAATCGGCGCCTGGCACTCCCATCAACCGCGCCGCGGTTCCACCGAGGATTGCGTCGCGGTCCTCATCCGCGAGAAATCCGCAGTGTCGGTCTATGAAGTCAATGTTCTGCCTGTACGTCCAGAATCGCATGACCATCGGCATATCCGTGCCCCAGATCAGGCGCCGGGCGCCGATTCGACGCACACACATCTCTATGACCGGCTGCACTTCCCGCATGGGATAGTCCCAGACGTTGCCCAATGAAATCGGAAAGAGCAGCTGCAGATGCAGCCGCCGGTTTGCAAACGGTTCCCATACGTAGTCCGGCAGCGCAACGCGATCGCCGTCGATGTACATCCGCCAGGGGAATCCGTGCGTGTGCACGACGGTTGTCTCCGGGTATCGCTCCATCCAGCGTTCCAGGGTTCGTAATTCGTTGCGATAGCTCTCGATCGCCGGATCCCGTCGAGGAAGCAGCGTGAGGTAGACCGGCACGCCGAGATCCGCAACGGCATCCCAGAACGGTCGGTACTCGGGGCCGTCCCACGCCTCGTGGTGCCCGTACAGGTCCATCTGGTACGGCATGAATTGCAGACCGCTGAGCTTGAGCTCGGTTATCGCGCGCGTCACTTCGGCGATCGCTGCGTCGGGGTCGTCGGCGACGCGCCACTCGGCGACGTGCGCGAGAGCGCGGAGTCGCTGTGGGAATCCCCGAACACAGGCGGCCATGTAGTCGTTCGTCGTTCCCTGGAACTTGTGCAGCAAGGCCCATTCGACATCGGCGTAGTCCATCTCGGCCACCAGCCGCTCCGGCGGGTAGGCCATGTCCTGCATGGACGGGGGCTGATACTGCTTGGCGATAACTTCGCTGCCGCTCCGCCACTCGAAGCGCCCGAACCCGGCAGCGCGAAAATCGGCGTCCTTGAGCGACCCCAGCGTTTCCCAGTTGCCGAGATCGATCAGCGCATCGACACCCGCGGCCGCGCGGTCACGAGTCCGCCACGCCGGTTGATGATGGATGCCCATTTCCCGCTGGAGGTGTCGCAGCGGGTCCTCGTCGCTTGGCGGATCCAGCCGTTCGTTCGGACTCGGAAAGCAATACGCATGTCCATCAACGATCATCGCCGCCCTCCAGTCCGGTCGCCGGCATTCATCGATCCCGCCGCCATCGCCGTGGCATCGAAACTCCGCGCAATGAGATCCGCCTTCACGTCCCGAAAGTCGGGATCGTTCCAGCGATCCATAAACTCCCAGGGATCGTCGTCCAGGTCGTAAAGCTCGCCCGTGCCGTGATTGTGGTACACCACCAGCTTCCAGCGTCGATCGCGGTACATCGTGGCAAAGCTCGTGCCCGCTGGCCGTCCGCGCGCCCCGTAATACTCCGTGCGAACGAATTTCCGATGCGCCTCGCCGTCGTCGTCACCACGTTCGATTACGAGTGCCAGCGACCGGCCCTGCATGAGCGCAGGGATCGGCTGTCCGGCGAATTCCAGCAGTGTGGGGGCGACGTCGGTTAGCTCGACGAGCGAATCGCAGCGACGCCCCGCCGGAATCCGGTCCGGCCACGACATCAGCAGCGGAACCCGCACCATCCCCTCATAGAACCGGCAGCCCTTTTCCTGCAGCCCGTGATCGCCCAGCATCTCGCCGTGATCGCTCATGAAGACAATCACGGTATCGCGGCGTTGTCCGGTGGCCTCCAGGTGCTCGACGATTCGCCCGAATTCCGCATCGATGAGCTCGATCATCGCGTAGTACGCGGCCCGGACGCGCTTTGCATCCATGTCGGACGGACGCGTCGGCACCGGCCGGCGCGCCCACCACTCGATGTCGGCGCGACGTTCCTGCTGGTCGAGGTCGCTCTCCCGGAAGTAGGGATCGGACAGCGAGCCGGGGTCGTAGCGTCGGTAGTACTCCCACGGCGGATCGAACGGCGGATGGGGGTCATTGACGTTCACGCACAAGAGCCACGGCTCTCGCGCCTGCTCGATAAACGCAGTCGCCCGCTCGCTGCACCACGTCGATTGGTGCAGTTCGGCCGGGATGTTGTCGCGATCGGGCGTCGGCGCATACAGCCGATTCGGCGTGGTTGGGCGGCGTGCAAACAGGGCTGACGGCTCGTGGCCCTTCGCGCGAATCCAGTCAGCGTAGCCATGGACGCCCGGCGCACAATCGTCGTGCGGACCCAGGCTCCAATCGAACCACCCAAACCCATCGTTCACGCGAGGCTCGGCCGAATGGGAATCGCCGTGCCCGTCCGCCAGGTGGAGCTTTCCAACCAGCCCGCACTCGTAGCCCGCGTCCGCCAGCAGCCGGCTGACCAGCGTGGTCTCTGCCGCCGGCGGAAAGTAATCGAGCGCGTTGTAGTTGACGTGGATGGCACTCGGATAGCGACCGGTCATGAAGCTCGCTCGACTCGGACAGCACAACGGGCTCTGACAGTACGCATGCGTGAACGCCGCACCCTAGCGGACCAGCGCGTCAAGGTGCGGCGTCCGAATCTCAGGGTTTCCCAGGACCGCCACCGTGTCGAACCGTTGATGGTCGGTGCAGTACCACATCATCGATCTGCATGAAGCCGCCTGACGCCTGGAAGCGTGACTTGAACCATCCGGACAAGAGCGCCAATTCACCCGCCGTGCCGGCGACCATCTGAATACTGAAGGATTCCTCGTAGGTGTGAGGCTGAGGCACAAACTTGATATTGATGTGGGGCACCTTCTGCGCGAATAGATCCAGGCCCCATCCCATCGCGGCGCCGCGCGGACCCGACGTGTGGTCGTGTACGAATACCACGGTCACGGGCGGAAGCTGCGCCTCGACCTCGATGACTTTCTCGACGACTTTTTCTACTTCCTTGGTGACGACCTTTTCGACAACCTTTTCGACCGGGACCTCGACAACCTGCTTGACCTCAACCAGCATCTCGATTGGAACTTCCTGACGGACGACGTTCAAGACCTCTCGGGTCACGACTCGCTCGACCTGCTGAGTGACGATCTTCTCGGCCGGGACTTCCTTGACGACGACCCTCTCGACCGGCACTTCTTTGGTCACGACCTGCGTGTCACCACAGGCTGCCCAGAGCGCGACGCCAGCGGCCCCCAGGGCGCCTGTGCCCGCCATCCGAACAAGAGCACGTCTACTTACGCCGTTCATGCTGCGCCTCCGCGTCCACGCACGCCACGTCCAGCCGACCCAGTGGCCAGTCGAGGAATCGATGCCTCGTCCGCGCGAGACGGGTGTTCTGCCGTCGCTGCGCGGGCCATCCCTGTCCCTTGCGTCCCGCAGGTGCCTTCAGGGAAGTGACATCGCTTCAGGCCAAGATTTATATCTAGAACCGTCTATCAGACTATTGACTTTTCGCTATTTAACTTAGGGCGGTTTGGCCAGATCACGGTGAAGCCCGCTGGGCTCCACACAGCCACCCGGCCGTTGGCGCCCTGGCGAACCGGCTAAGGCGCGATCCGCCTGGTTGCTTTGGGCCGCTAAGACTGGAGCCTGATCCCGAACCGAACGGACGCTTGCCGACGGACTGACACGAGAGCGAAACGTACGGCGCGCCGGATGTCTCGGCAGATCAACCCTACAGACGCGACACAGCTGTCGATCGATGCAGCGCTGGACGGGCCAACCAACCCCAAGAGCGCGGAAGCGTGGCGAGAAGCCGATGTCCCATGGCAGCGCGGATGGTGATGCGGGAAGACTTGTGCGCCGGCGCTCGGGCACGATCGGCGGTCCACGCAGATCAGGATGCGGCTATCGGTGCGGAATGCCTCCGTTGACATCAGCCTGTTGGCCATCGACCTCTCGAGATCCTATGCGGTGGCCGAGCACGGCCTGGCGCTCCTCTTAGCACTGGAACGACGCCTTGCCGAACTCTGCGTAGCTCAGCAACGCCACGGTTGGGTCCGGGACGTCTACATGCGGGCGGCGCCGCGTCTCATCGGGAACATGGAGGCGCATGTCCTTGGGTACGGGCCGCTCGCAAGAGCCATAGTTGCGAAGCTGGCGGACCTGGGCGCCAGTGTGACAGCCCACCGACGCGAAGCCTCGGGTTGCAATCCCCACGTCCGGCGCTTTCGAGCCCTGCGCGATCTTCCAAACGAGGTCGCGTCGGCCGACGTCGTGATTGGTCGGCTCCCGGAACGGCCGCCGACGAATCAACTGATTGGCGCCGACGTGCTCGACGCAATGCAGGAGGGCGTCCTGCTGATCAACCTGGGGCGCGGGACGTTGCTCGATGAGGAAGCCCTGGTGCGCCGACTGCGCGACGGTCACATTGGTGGCGCGCCGTTCGACGTCTTGACCACGGAGCCACTTCCGGCTGACTCCCCCCTTTGGTCGCTCCTGCGATGTGATCACCACGCCGCACATCGCAGGGCATTTCCACGGCGATCAACGGGCGCAGATTCACCAGTTCCTCGACCTCCTGAAGAACACCCTGTAATGCCGTCGGCTTCAGCCTCGACGCCACGCTCGGGCCCGTTCGGCCACCTGACAAGATGCCTGAGACGTCGCAGATCGTCCGACTCCGAATCGAAGCAGGCGCTCCACGTATTGCGTGCGCCAGGCTTGGCGAGGCCGAAGTCATCGCCCACGCCGGCATTGGCGCCATCTCGGTCGCCAAGCTGTCTGTCGCCTGCCGCCTCCAATCGGCCGATTGGCCGATCCACTTCTGTTCGGAGCGGGGGACGGGATTCGAACCCGCGATGTCCAGCTTGAAAGCACGATTGGCCCGAGACCCGCCTATCTCATCGCTCTAACAGGTTTGAGACACCGCTTTCGCGTCCGCACCATCCCTGCAGGCTTGCTGTCGCTGGATTGGCAGATTTGCGTCAAATAGGCGCCCAATTCTAGGTAGTGGCCAAACCCCGCAGGCCGCCCGCGGCGGCGTATCGCTTCCGGTCTCGCCACAAGTCCATCAGGTTTGGAAGCACGTCGCCGTACGACTATCTGTGAGCACCACAGTCACCATTGCGTCGCCGCGCGAATTGCGGCGTCGATCTTTGCCGCCGCCAGTCACGGGGGGACGAATCAGCGTTCGAATCCCCGTCCGCCGGCAGCGACTACCGGCGCCCGTAATGGAGGATGAGGCCCAGACGCGGCCTAACCCTAACGGCGGTTGCGCCTTCGGTTCGGGCGGGCGCTGCGCCGGGAGCGGTCAGCATTGCCGGTTCGCCGCATGAACACATCGGTCACGACCATCACAGCCCGTGGTCGACGAACTGGACCTATCGTCGTCCCGTGCCCGGCTAGGGACCCCTCTGGGAGACTCGTTCGGCCGGATGCGTCCGGTTGCACGCCTATCAGCGTCCATTGCACTGCGAGTACCCCGTTCGCCTAACGAGGATTCCGTATTCGCTGAGGTCGTGCGTCCCCAAAACCCGTGGGTCACGTCGGAGTAAGCAAATCGACTCCGGGGTTCCTTCCACGGTCCTGGGGCATCCGTAGCTACGAAGTGGAGGAAGTGGCACTCACGGGAGCAATTGATTCTCCAGGATTCCCACCTGCTGCAGAAACCTCCGCACGGCCACCGCACACTCCTGCGGTTTTTCGAGTTGCAGAAAATGTGTCGTGTCGGGAATGAACTCATGGTCCACGTCCGCGTCGCCGTAGTCGAACGTCGGCTCGCTCGGATCCTGTGCGGCGGGGTCTGCGGCTACGGTCTTGACAGGACACCTCATGGCGCCGAAATCCACGGTTACCGCATACGTCGAGGCATGGTCCCAAATCTGCGCCTCGAACTCGGCGGGACACCTGAGTTCAAACCCGTGGCCCTTCGCCGACGCCTTGAGGGTCGTTCTCGCCACAAGTTCGAAGACTCCCGGAACGGCCCGCTGAAAATAGGGCAAATAGGTATGAAGTTCCGCCAGCTCTTCCCTGGACCGGAACCACTGTGTCCTCCGCCTGAGCATGTCGGCTGTGTTCTTTGCCCGCGCTTCGTACGCCCGGTACCTGGGGCCGCTGTTGCAGAGGGGTGGGGCGAAAAGCACCAAGGCGGAGTAGCCGTCCCCCCGCGACGGCGCATGAAGGGATGCCAACGCTGAAATGGAGTGAAACACGCCAACAGTCGGTTTCTGACCATAGCGACGGCCGATCGCCTCATGAATGCGGTCGTGGTCTCGTGCAAAGGTATCGACGCGGTGGTCCGTCTGGGCGCCGACGTTGTTCCAACCGTGATTCCGAAGGTCGTGGACAAGCAAGTCGAAATCGCGGCTCAGGAGCGACCAAAAGGCGTAGTAGAGGTCGATGGCCAGGCCGTTACCGTGGCTCAGCACCAACCTGGGGCCCTCCGGGTTTCCGTGACGTCGCAGCATGATCACGGTGTCGTCGTCCACCTGGACTGGGTGAACCGACAACGGCCTTGGAATCTCCAAGATGGCTGCGAGAGATCCTTTCACGGCCCGCACCCTCCAGGCAGAGCGACCGTCGCGCCACAAGCTGAATGACGTCCGAGTGCGTGACCTGCGCTCCGGGCGTGACGCCATCCGACCGGTGACACCGCGGTCCTCGTCAAAGCCATTCCTCCTCCCCGGCGCTAGCCGTAGCCGGGGACTGCACGACGACGCGGTACATGCCGAGCGTTGACTGACCTGTTCGTAGGATCGGCGCGGCCACTATGACGAACGGCACGGCCACGGCACGCAACCTACGGACGTCGCCTGACATTGCGGCGGACTAAAGCTCCGCCTGGTGCGGACGTCGTGGAAGGCGGTCAGCCAAGGGGCAGACCGGGGGCAGCATGCGCCATACGAATCCGGGACGCAATACACCGGAGATGGCGTTGACTACTTCCCTCCGGGAGTACGCGACCGGCCGACCTCCGGGCTTCGGCGCGGGCGCCAGTGGTTCCAGCAGGCGCCGCTCCCGGTCGCTTCTGATAGCGCAAGGCGCCGTCAAGCGTGAGTTCATCCAGCGTCGGCTCACCGCCCAGAAACTCGGCGAATTGCGCAAGGTTCTCGCGGTAGGGGCGCACGGTTTCCGGGGAAGAGGCTACCCGGCGAGGGTGGCTAGGTATTGCAGAATGGCCCTGGCCAGTGGAACCGAATCGGGGTGCATCGCCCCCTCCAACCTCGCGGTCCTCGCCGCGCACGCAAGCGTTTCGGGGCGTGATGGAAACGGGTGGAAGGCTGGATGCTGCGAACCGCCGCGACTCGGGCGATTTCGCCGATCTATGCCTGCTAGGAGCGGGGGACGGGATTCGAACCCGCGACATCCAGCTTGGAAGCACGAATGGCCCGAGATCCGCCGATCTCATCGCTCTAACAGGTTTGAGACACCGCCTTCGCGTCCGCACCAGCCCTGCAGGCTTGCTGTCGCTCGCTCGGCAAATATGCGTCCAATACGCACACAATTATAGGCAATGGTCACGCCCCGGAGGACACCCGCGGCGGCATGTCAGACCCGCTCATGCAGCGATGCATGGCAACCTGAATCCGTCGCTGTACGACCGTCTGTGAGCAAGCAGACCGCGACTGCGCCGCCACAAGAATGAGGCGTCGCTCCGCGCCACCGCCGCGCTCCGGGGACGAACCAATAATCGAATGCCCATTCACCGGCAGCGATCACCGCGGCGGGCAGTCGTGGATGAGGCTAAATCGCCGCCTGGCCTTAGCGGCGGGGGCACCCCTGATTCGAGTGGACGCTGCGCCTGTATCGCTCACCATTGCCGGTGAGCCGCATGAACACATCGGTCACGACCGTCACAACCCGCGGTCGATAGTCGCGCGACAAGTGCGAACGGTCCTTGCCCATCTCCCGAGCTACCGCGGCGATGTTGCCTGTTTCCACCCAGCGACGCAGAAAAATCTCGTATGGGGGCGCGAGCAGATCCCCGGCGAGCCCGACCGCCTCTTGGACCAAATCCCGCAGCGCAAGCGCCTCAGCACCAGGTCGACCGCGGTAGATGTGCGATGCCCGTTCTCTCACTGCCGAAAGTCGGCACAAGGAGTTGTCCTGGAGATCCCAGGCGCTCCGCAGGTGGCGGATGGCGTGTTCGACGCGTCGCTCCCAATCCGCCCGCGGACGGCGACCCGGACCAGTCGTAGTCCCGCTCCTGGGCGCGGACGCGTCTGTATGGCCATCTCGGCCGGATGCGACCGGTTGCACACCCATCAGCGTCCATTGCACTGCGCGGAGGCACCATTGCCAAGGAAGGATTCCGTATTCGCTGGGAGTCCTTGAGGCAGACTCTCGGAGCGCAGGCGGTCACTCAGGCGACGAAACCACCGGATCACAAGATCAAGTGAGTGCGCCCGCGTCTCACTCAAGTCACCAAGGCCTTCGACCGACTCAACGCGAGCCCGTCGAGTTCAGTTGGGCATGAAACACTCGAAGCAGCTCGAACCCCAGAGTCACGAACTCGAAAGGTTGCGGTGAATCGAAGGACTGACGCTCGATCCCCGGACCTGCCGCTGGCCGCACCGAAATCTCCGGGGTTTTGCGTTCGTTGAAACGGTGCGCGCTACAGCCCATGGCCCAAGCCACGAATAGGCCACTCGCTGAGCAGCCGTCACTATCGACCGGCCCGCGGCATCAGACTGGGAGACCGCTTGATGTTCACGGCATGCCACCTGCTTCCTCCCGTTATTCGTCTCGCTGAATCTGGGCAGGAGTGCTTCCAACGTCTACGAAGATTCTCAATGAAGCCGGCGCTTGCGACGCCGAGCGCGTGCAGACTTCAACGCCAGTCGGGCGAAGTAGGCGCTCCGGGCCGCCAGCGCCCGTCGGCTGCGTTCGCTTGGGTCCAACTCGCGGTGCGGATCCACCTCCAACTCAAATCGCGACATAAAGGCCGCGCGCGCCTTGGCCGTGGTCGTGCGGGGATCGTGTGTCGCGTGCAAACGGAATGCGCCGATCCGACCACGTAGTGCCATTTCCTTCGGATCAAATCGCTGCGAGTCGTTCTCGGTATCGGTCATGAAGTTCTCCATTTCCGTTGCAGGCGTTGCCGGATCTCAGCCCGATAGACCTGCGTCTAAGCCACTCAGTTCCAATGATGCTGCAAAGAGTCGCCGACGTGACCTTGCAGCATCATCTCTTTCGGATCGAATCTATGGACGGGCTCTCGGCCTAGACGAGCCGAGTGTCGGCGCTACGGCACCTAGCGACGCGCGCTGAACGTCACGAGCGGACGATGAGTCACCGACGGCGCAGAACCCAAGACGGCCTCGGCCAGCCGGTAGATGGGTCCGTCGTGCGTCAGCACGAGAAGCTCGCCATTGCCGTCCACGCCAAACGAGATGATGGGATGCTCTAGGTCGGCCATTTGGACCATGCGCCAGCCGGCGTCCACGTCGTCGGCAAGGGCCCAGATCCGTCCGCTGCAGTAGTCGCCAAACAGGTAAGTGCCCGCGAGCCAGGGCATTGACGCCCCGCCGTACACGATTCCGCCGATAATCGCGCAATTGCCGTGATGGCGGGCGGCATACGTCATGATCGGTCGGGCCACATCGTGGATGGCCTTGCACGGCGAATCGTAAATGCTCTCGTGACTTTCAAGCGCGTCCGCCGAAAGCGATTCAAACTCCGCAACGGCGGTGCACAGGGTGCCTTCGATTCGCGGCCACCCGAGGTTGGCCCCGGGGCGGGCCACGGTAACTTCCTCCTGGAAGTGGCTGCCGACATCGGCAACCCACAAGCGTTCACCGGTTGAATCGAACGACATACGCCAGGGGTTTCGCAGTCCGTAGGCCCAGACTTCGGGGCGAGCCTCTGGAACGTCGACAAATGGGTTGGAGTCAGGAGCGCGGTAGGGCTGAGCCGGGGACGCGTCGCGAACATCAATTCGAAGGATCTTGCCGTGCAGCGAACGCAAGTCCTGTGGACAATCCAAGCAGCCGGCGTCTCCGATTCCCAGATACAGCAGGCCGTCAGGCCCGAATCTGATCGCTCCGCCCCAGTGCCTCGTCGACTGTGTATGCCGCCCAATGTCCAAGATCACCCGTTCGCCGTCGGCGCTGGCTCGACCGTCAATGACCGGGAAGCGGGACAGGCGTGCGAACGTCGTGGGTGGATCATCGTCGCTCGTGCGTGTGTAGTAGACGTAGATGTACGCGTGGTCGGTGAACTGCGGATCAACCGCCAAGCTCAGCAGTCCTTTCTCGCCACCGTTCGCATCGACCACCGCCGTGAGGTCCACGATCGGTTCCACGACCATCTCAGGCGTGAGCCGCACGATCTCCCCCTTTCGTTCAGCAATCACCAGACCACTAGGCCACGGCGCCACGTCGGTGGGGCTGCTGAACAAGGATTCGGGTGCGACTTGGTCCAGTTGAACGTGCTGAAACCGGCTGGGTGGGCGGACGATATGCGCGGAGGACCAGCAGATGATGTCGGCCTGAGCGTCTAGCGCACAGGCAGTTTGCCAGCCGGTGCTAAGCGACGTGAAGCGGCCAGATGGCGCGAAAATTCCGCTGGCGGGCGCGTCCGCCGGCTGGCCTCCCCAGCACATCAGGTAGCCGCTGGGCAGAGACCCACAGGTGTGATCATGGCCGGCGCTGATGTGCGTGAAGACCGCGACGGGCGGGCTCGACTGACCGGCGTCGTTCGCTCCCTGGCAGAACGGGGTGCCGTCGCCCCGCAAGACGCAGGTATGGGCGATGCCGACGGTCAGCGCACGAAATGGTCCGTCGCGGGAGTCCGCGCGCCCGTTATCGTTTTTTCCCCAGCAGACCAGACGACCGGTTGTTGACAGGCCGCAGCTGTGCTCCGCGCCTGCTCCGATTGCCGTGAATTCGCCACGCCGTGGAGCGGCGGCACGGTCATTCGCGTTCCGCCCCCAACAGATGGCCGCCGTACCGCGTATCCCGCAGGCGTGGTCCCAACCCGCGTCGACCGTCGAGAACCGGCCAGCCGGCGGCTCCGCTTGCTGGTGGTTGTTTCGGCCCCAGCACCGTAGGCTGCCGTCCTTCTGAATCCCACAGGAGAATCGCCAGCCGGACGTGACCTGTTGGAATCGGGCGTCCTCTGGAACGTCCAGTTGCCCCTGATCATTGGAGCCCCAGCACTCGACCTGACCGGTGCCACGCAGCGCGCACGCGTGGTTCTCACCATTCGCGACCTGGACGACTGCCGATCTGTCCGTCGCTGATACGGCGGCGGGCGATAGCGACTCGGATGCAGCCGGCGTTGCAGGCCGCCGGGACTCGAGTGCTCTTGGCCGCAGCCCCACCTGCTGCGTCGGCGTTGTCTCCGCTGGCTCCGGCGTGGATTTTGGGCTGGGCGTGGTCTCGCAGCTGACCAGGATCAGCGCTCCAATGAATAGGGCAAGTGCCCTGAGTTGACACTGGTTCACCAGGGAGGATTAAGTGTTAGCAACTTACGGCGTGCCTACCCGGCTTGGGCGAGTTAGTCCAGACCCAAGAATCCGATGCTTGAAGTTCATTCAACGCAAGGTCTTTGGTGACAATCCCGGTGTCGGCAGGCGCGATCGTCTCCGACGGCACGAAGGTCAAGGACGAATGTGTCCATAATTGGGCTTCGGCCAGCCGAAGGACTGGGCATCAGATAGCCAACAGGCAAGCTTCGCCACTCTCGTCGGTTCAGAATCAACTAAGCGGCCCATCACGGTCGACAACCACCAAGTGCTCTCCACTCCGCAACTGGGATCATTCAGCGGCAATCGTATCGACCGAAAGTAAAGAGATCGTGACGGATCGATTCGATTCCATTACGTTGCAATTACATACTGGCCGCCTGCACCGTTTCCCACTCGGCCGGATCGTCACCACCGAATCGCGCCCCGCACGACGGCAGCCACGGATGTACACGACCTTCGGCTGTCGGCATTTCAACGAGTCACGGCACCCCAAATTCGGACTCTCGAATTGGCGGTGTGGAGGCTCCCTAGTGCGACAGCATACCTGCCTTCGCTCGCTGCTCGGGTAATCCCTGCGAGATGGAAGCTCCGCTTCTGTTCCATCGGGTTTTTACACACCTGGTGGGATAGACATTGGCTTGTCGCCCGCGTCATCCCCAGGTCATCCCTCGATCCGGGTGGAAGAGCCTCCTCAGGAACCGCAAATTGTCGTCATCAGGTCGTCTGAATCGTGCCTCTCAAGCATCGGCAGGCGCATACGTCGGACCTGCAACACCTCGGCGACGGCCTCCTCCTCTCCGCCGAAGATCACCGCGAACAGCCGCAGAGAGTGTTTTGGTTGAGACCAAATGTGCCGATCGAGCTGGACCTGCACGAAGGCCACGCAGTACTCCCACTGGATCGCCGCGATGGCCTTCGGCAAGATCTGGGCCGCCGGCAGCGAAACAGACGCCGGCAGGTGTCGACCGAGTCCGCAGGAGCATACTTGCTTGACGTTCGACGCTAGCGCGAGACTGCCAAGCTACAAGGCGACTCAGGGCAGACACGAATCAAAGACCTCAGCTACGGTGCTTTCAAGCGCTGTGGATGGACCTGCCGCCTCGAACCCGGAGGCGAACGAAGTTCTCCAACCTCTTCTTGGTGTGCGCAGCACACTCTCTGACTTAAACTGGGGACCTCGTTCCTACTAGGGATATCGCTCCCGGCGCTACGGCTTCTTCCGGCAGCCCGGGGCCTAAGTGAGTCAGACTAAGGTGACGTGGCTCCTCCGATAGTCCCGTACGCTTCCCGGATAGTCATCGAGAATGTTCAGTCGACCCGTATTCGTTAGGAGTCGCCCTTTGTGATCACCTGCGAAACGGAATACTCGTCGCGGACGGAGGATGCCGCCCGGACCCACGTGTCAGCTTAGGCGGTCCAGTCGAGGGCATGCAGTTCACCGGATAGCCGTCGAACCCGATCTCGGAGTGTCCGGGAGCCATCCGATACTCGTTCTGCAATCGCCGCGCTCCGGGACGTCATAATCCCCCGGCATTACTCGGTGAGGCTTGGGAGCACCTGATCTATGGGTAATCAAGGGCTGCCAGACCCAACGCGTCAGTGCTGTTTCGACACTGGAAGGAGTCGAATCTTCGAATCCGGCACTCGAGTTCAATCAAGTAGCGCCAATGGCGACTGTGCGCAGACGCTCGACACTTATCCGACGCCTGTTTCGTGAAGAGTTTCACGAATGCGCGCAACGGCAGTTGCCAGGTTTGGCACGCTGCGCTCTTGGTTCGCATGCAGGAACAGAAATTTACACGCGGTAACCCGCCGGCCGAGCGACTCCTCGAGCGCCAACGCGTAGGTCGCACCCTGCGGCTCGTAGTGAGCTAGTGCTTGGTCAACAGCCTCACCGTCAGGTAGCGCGTCAGTCTTGTAATCCACCACGATCAAGTCCCCGTCAGAAGTCTGATACATCAAGTCGATAAAGCCCTCGACCAAGACCGCACGCCCACGATCGTCTAAGATTGGCGCCGCGACATAGACCTCTCGCCAGTACCGATCAGAGGCGACGGCATCCCGCAGACTCGAGCTATCGAGTGCAACGCGAACCAGGCGAGCAACGTCAGCGGAGTAACGTGGGTCCAAGCCTTCAGCGGCGCTTTGCGCCGTCGCAACAGCACTGATCTGGAAATCGTCGGCAGCTTCTATGTCAATCGTCTGAAGCGCCGAGTGCACGGCACGGCCGACGCTCGTACCTCCCCGTCCCCGACGCCACGGTGGGAGATCGTCAGGACGTTCATCTTTCTCGATGTTTGGGTCATCGAGGCCTGCTCGCCTAGCGAGGTTGGTGGCCGACCTGACGTCGAAGTTGGCATGAGCACGAATCGCTGCGCCGCGCTCTTCGAGCCACTGTTCGCGGTCGCTGGCAGTTCCGGTGGTGTCTATTCTCTCTGCGCGTCGAGCCCTATCTGACGTCGGCCCTTCTCCTCTTCTCTGAGGTAGCGGCGGCGACTGTTCAGGCGATATACGGCTAAAGAGACACGTCTCTTGGGAATCCCCTAGCTGATCAAGTTGATCCGCGATGACGTGTGCGTCCGTTGTCAGATTGCCCCCCTGCTTGCGGTACAGGCTGACGACGAGGTGATCGCGTGCCCGGGTAGCAGCGACGTAGTTCAGCCGCACGCGTTCGGCGCGCTGCATGCTCACTTCCTGCTCGAACAGTTCGTCGTAGCCTGGTGTCTTCAAGCCTTCTCTCAAGTGCAGTTCGGGTGCCTTGTCCGCGCGCCACAGTAGAGCGGGACGTTCGTCCCGAGATCTGACATTTAGACCGGCGAGAACCACGACTGGAAACTCGAGCCCCTTAGCAGCGTGAATCGTCAAGATGCGGACGGCGTCGTGGTCCGACTCAGGTACTACGGACTCGATCACGCGTGTGTCTTCCTCCGCCTGATGCTGGGCCCACCTTAGAAACTCGTTCAGGGTGCGTCCGCCTTGATCGCCGAAGCTACGGGCTTGATCCAGGAGAAATCGTAGACGCTGCCAGCGGTCACGCGGACGTCGGTCTACGACAGCTAACTCCATCAACCGCCGCTCACTAATTACGCGTTCAACCAGCGCACTGACCGACATTCGCCATTGTGCGAGGGCGGTGTCGCGAAACCAGCGCATTGCATCGGCGACCGGATGGCCGTCAGGAATCCCCTCCGGAGTCACGGCACGATAGTCCCAACGCCCGCCGGACTCTCGCCAGGCGAGCAAGTCGACGTCTGAACAGGCAAACGCCGACGCTCGCAGCGATCCCACTAGAGCGACCTCGTCTGTGGGATCGTCAATAGCCTGAAGAATGTCTAGAAGCCTGCGAACTTCCTCGCTACGAAAGACGAGAGAGCGACTCTCAAGGCGATAGGGGATGTCTCGTTCGTCGAGTTCAGGGAGTATTTGACTCAGACCCGTACGGGCAGGCACGAGCACAGCAACATCTGAGAAGCGTGCTGCCCGCCAGCACTTACTGCTTTGGTCGAACACCGGCCACTGAGATTCCCGCACTCCAGCAATGATCTGGGCTAGACCCTGCGCTTCAACCCGCCGAACTTCCGAAGTCGAAGCATTCATTTCGTCGCCAATCACCACGACGCCGGGCGCCTGCCGGCACTCCAGCGGTCCGCGGTATGCATTCAGGTCTTCCCAGACCGCTTGGCCACCGGTTGAGTCGGCGCGCATCAGCGGCCCAAAGACCGCATTCACGAAGTTCGTCACGCCAGGCTGCGAACGAAAATTTTGGGTCAAGTGCACGAGAGAGCCCGAATAGCGCTCACGAATTGCCCTGTACTGGTCAATGTCGGCGCGACGAAAGCGATAGATCGACTGCTTTGGATCGCCGACAAAAAAGAGGCGGCCTTCCTCGTCTCCGGCGATGGCGTCAGCAATCTCGGACTGGAGCGGATCTGTGTCGTGAAACTCGTCTATCAGGACGAAGCCAAAGCGCTCGCGGACTCGCGCGGCTACCTCAGGATTCTCGTGCAGCAGGGTGCGGCAGCGAACAAGCAGATCCTGAAAGCCAAGTCGTCCCCGACGCCGGCGCTCGTCGGCGTAGTCGAGCACGAATGCCCGAATTGCGTTGTATATGGGCGCGAAAATGCATCGGACGATTTCGAGCCGCAGCTGCTCGCGGCGCACATGAAGGGTTGCCATCGCTTGGCGAATCTCACCAAGAGTCTCACCAACCCAGCTGCCTCTCCGCCCCATATTGCCGACACGAAGCGACGTTGCAGTGGAGTGTTCGAGCAACTTGACAAACTTGCCACGATCGCCGGCAGCCTCCCGCAGACGGTCCGCGAAGCCTTCCAAGTCCTGCAGACGCCGGTACAGGCGATCGTCAGGATCGACACATGCTCGGCGTGTATCGATCACTGACTGCAAGTCTGAAACGAATGAGTCGGTTTCGACGAATCCGCATTCCATGACCGACTCTTCGGACTGCACCCGATCCCAATCCTCGTGCACCTTGCGCACTACGCCCGCCAGGCTCTCGAAAGTCAGACCAGCGTCAAAGGCGTTGCGCAAGGGTTCGTCTAGCTCTAGATCCTCAAGCATTGCGTCGAGCGCCTCATGCCACCGGTCGGCGAGCTCGATGCGGGACTCCGTGTCGTCAGCGATCTCGAAACCTGGGGGCAGTCCAGCCTCGAGTGGAAAAAGAGAAAGCACACGCGCGGCAAATGCGTGGATGGTTTCGATGGCAGCGCCATCCAACTCCTCAAGCGCCGCTTGGCACCGTTTCATTCGTTCGAGATCATCCTTGACTTCAGACTCCTCTTCGAGACGTTCGAGGACTCGGTCGCGCAATTCGGCAGCGGCCTTTTCGGTGAAGGTAATCGCCGCAACACCTGCACCGCGGACACGGCCTGTGGCAATCAGATTGACCATCCGCTCGACCAGCTGGTGCGTCTTGCCAGTACCGGCACCCGCTTCGACGAAGAGCGTCTCCTGGAGCGCTCGTTCGATGCGAGCTCGATCCTCCCAGTCGCTGAGCTGGGCTTCCACGTTCACGGCGCCTCGCCCTCCACGAGAGCAACGTAGCTCTCGAGGCGCGGATCACGACGGGTCGCGCTCCAGGTCGACTGGCGATCGCGCGAACACGCCGCATCGTATGCGCAGTGCCTGCAGTTCTCGGGACCTCGATAGATCTCAGCGCCTGGATGAACTGGAAAGTGCCCCTGACCAATGCCGTCGAGAATGCGCCCAAGCACTTCGCGAAAGCGTTTGATGGTTCGGTCATCCCAAAACACTTCGTGGCTCTTGAAATCGCCCCTGTCGGTGATGAACCAGTACGAGGCTGCAACATCAACTTCCGAGGAATCGGACCGCTGCTGTACTGCTGCGGCGGCATAGACGGGGAGCTGGAGATACCCGCCGCGAACTACAGGATCCTCAGTCAGGTCCCTTTGGCTGGGGTTTGGTCGACCAGTCTTGTAGTCGATCACCTCGAGACGTCTGCCGTCCACGGACCGATCGATACGATCAATCTTGCCGCGCAATTGGGCCGTGCGACCGCCTGGCAGCACCAACGACACCATAGGAACGCCTGCAAGACCAAAGGAGTATTCACTTTCGACCTGAATGACCCCCTGTCTTGCTCGGCGCGTTTCGTCTTGTGTTAGGAACCTCTGAAGGTCTTCGTGGATCAGCTTTCGTTCTCGCTGCCAGAGCAGAGCGCGTCCGGTCACACCTCGCCGCTCGGCAGCGTCGCACTTATCAGTGGCGATGGCTTCGAGGGAGCGGCGGTGTGACTCCGTCCATCTGGCGTTCGGGCTCTCGAGACCGTCCACACTGCTGAAGAACGTGTGCAGGATGTCATGGATTAGTGCGCCGCGTTCTAGCGGCGAGATGGTGAATTCGTCTTCGGCCTCGTCACGCTCAGCGACTCTGAGCACCCGACCGAGAAAGTATCGATACGGGCAGACGGCCCAATCCTGAAGAGCGCTCGGTGAGTGCGGACCCTGCGCGTAGCTCGGTGTTCCGTCGACTATATGCCCGTCCCACTCTGTAAACGAGTCGCTCGGACGTGCCCGCTGAAGCGCGAGACCGCGCCGCAACTGTGGCTCACTCATCGCCAAAAAGTGAGCCTCTGGAACTTCTGCCCGGCGGATGCTGCGAAGGTCGTACTCCTGCCGTCCGCCAGGTGTTTGAGAGTGTGCTAACGACCACTCGAATGAGGGTATGGCGTGATACCAGCCTCCACTGCGCAGAGTTTCGATTTTCGATCCAAAGACGCGTTCACCCTGGAGTCTCGTAGCGGACTCGAGAAGCCACCGGCTAGGGAAGCGTGCACGTTGTCCGCGGACGTCTGCACGCGGATAACTGACGTGACACTCATCCGCCGACCAGAGCGCGGCAAGATACTCGAGGCGCCAGCGGCGTACCCGATCGCGAGTCCCCCTGAGTCCGATCTCACTTCGAAGTGCTTCGGATAGCAGCGGGTCTTCACGGTTCAGACCAGGCAGCGAGCGATCGGCGGCACCTACGATGAAGACAATGTCCCAGTCGGTCCCAGCCGCAGCGGAAAGCGGACCGACAAAAACGCCATGGCCGAAGCGTCCGACCCGACCAGAAGGTCGGTCGAGCCCCCCCTCGACCGCAGCGCGGAAGCGCGCCGTGTCAGTCTCGCCCAACTCGTCCAGGTGGGCGAGCGACTCGAGGAGATCGTCGATGGCGTCCCACGCTTCTACTTCTCGTTCCAAGTCAGCGGATCCCTCAACGTCCAGGCGCGCCGCAAAGGCGTTGCGTCCACCCAGGTAACGCGCAAGCATGGCTCGGGCGCGCTCGGCGTATATGGACCAGCGTGCGGTTGGCTGAACGCTACGTATCTCGCTCTCTAGCTCACGGACGAATTCCTCAAAGTCGCCCACCTCAGCGAGCTCACGCTCCATCGCGCGCGCGCGCCAAGGCCGCTCGTCCTCGACGTCCTGCTGGAGCTCTCTGAATTCGCCCTCAAGCCTGGTGCGGTACTGCGCCAAGCGCTCGAGCCAACGGCTCGACTCGCGAAGGAGATTGGCCCTGCGCGCAATTTGGTTCCATCTCGCTGCGGGCACGCTCTGTTGGCGAGGCCCAAGTATGGGGGCTCCCGAGAGCAAGGGCGCACCG
Organism: Chloroflexota bacterium; assembly: GCA_028874315.1. Taxonomy (GTDB): domain Bacteria; phylum Chloroflexota; class UBA11872; order UBA11872; family UBA11872; genus UBA11872. Next base: position 100,684 of record JAPPKM010000097.1, on the reverse strand, counting down.
AATTCGCTCCAGGAAATCCGTGCAGACGCAGCGGCCGAACGTTCTGAGATATGCAGAAGCGACAGCAGAGTTCGGCCAGCGATCGTTTGGCCAAGTGTGATTGGCAGCCGGCCATTCCACGGGATTTCGGCGGCGTCGAGCTGCTCGGCCGCGATCCGCTGGTACGGGGCACGGTGGGTGTAAAGGATGGCGGCTCGGTGTAGCGGGCGTCCCTTCGCTGCCCGATCACAGAGCTGGCGAATGGCCTCGCGGATCTCTTCCTCAGCATCCGGGGCCTGAATCACACGCCTCGCCGTGGGAGGTCCACGGACGGACACACTCTTCTGATTTCCTGGCCAGTCGCTCAGGGCATGGTCGTCGACTGTGGAGTCACCACTCAGCCCGACCACCACTTCCAGAGGTGCCCGCTCCGAGAGAGCTCCAACAAATCGCCGATATGGGGCGGTCAGATCGGCGGGCAAGTAGAGGACGATGCATCCAACGTCACGGAGACTCATGACGTTCTGCTCTAGCGCCATTGTCGACGCCTCGGCGAGGTCGCGCTCGTCATAGAAGCTACGCAGACGGCCCCTAAATTCGCGGTAAGAATCGACGAGGAGTCTGTGGCGCTCAGTCTCGGCGGCGATTCGGTCAAGTGCCTTGTCGTCACAGGCGTCGAAGTCAGAGAAAGTGCTGTCAACGCTTCGCAGCGCTGGTCCGTCGAAAGGGACATCGCCTAGGAACTCCTCACGCCTGTCGTTCACAGAAGCGCGAATGGCCTCTATTCGGTATGACCCAGTGAGTGGTCGCCGGCCCTCCGCCGCGAGCGCTGGCGACCCAATCAGTTCGACCAAGCGCTCCAGCACCAGCATTCGCACATTCACGATGCCTCTTGGACGCATGCCCAAGAGCCGACGAATACTGAGACCAGCCAAGGCATTGGGCGGGACGACTGTCACGGGAACAAGGGGATCGCCGCCCTTCAGTCGGTCGATTGCCACCCCAAGCGCAACGATTGCGTCGCGCCCCATTTCTGCACTGGTTACTCTTTTCGGCTTCATGACGCTCAGTGTATCCACGCAGCCAAATGCGCCCTCACTACCTGGATGCGATCCAAACGCCGCTTGAACGATTCACCCCAAGCATCGATTGCTTTCTTATCTCCAATTGCACCGAGATTCACGAAAATAGCGAAACTGCTTTCCGCCCTCCAGCGGATTCTCTCTGGTCCACACCGAATCTGCCAATCCGGAGTTCTGGCGTATTCAAACTCATTGAGACCAAGAATGTGCAACAGCAGCAGCATCGAGGCGGGCGTTCTCACGCTCCCCCCGGTCCAGTAAGAGAGCAGGACATGTAATGAATCCGCAACACCGTCTTACCAACTGACGACCACTGGGCCGTCCCCACCAAAAAAGACCAAAATACCAGCCTAACGTCATGAATCTAGTGCATCCTGACCGGAAACTACTCCTATCATAGTAAACGCGTGACTCTAGAAGTCTGAGGTCACGCCTTCCTGATTGGCATCTTCATCTACCCTTTCAGGACAGTCCTTCAACGTGATATTGCAGTACTGGCACTCGCGTGCACTTGGTACCCGTCTTGCCGGATGCTCGGATGCCAACCGTAGAATCAACTCGGAAACGTTTGCAACGAACTTCTCGTCAACCGCCGACGCTGGTATTTCAATTTCATGGTCTCTATAGACCACGCGACCGTCAAAGTTGACACCCCTGTGTTGACCCAAGGACCGCGGAATCGCGTACATGTATAGCATGACTTGGATACTGTGTGACGGAAGCGGACGTCCGGTCTTAACATCAACAACGATAGCATCACTCCCTTTCTTCACGATTAGGTCAGGCTTGCCGGCTAACTTTGCGGATCTGCCTCGAAGGACAAAGTTATTTTGCTCTTCTGTGAATACGACATATCCTTGTTTCTCCCAGCCTAGACGCGTCACTGCAATCTGTGATGAGTGATCCATCTGCCATGACACGGTATCAAACGTGCTTGGCTGCTTATCCCAACTCCAACCTTCGTGACAAGCCTTGAACCAAGCGGACCACTCGCAAGAGTTTTCTCCAACTAACAGTTTCGTAAGCCAAGTTACCCAGATGTATGGACCATCTTGTCGCCACACCGCCATACTTCATCTCCAAGGATAGCCGAACCGAATGATACCACGCATCGCGGAATTCGATATGTGCGTTGGAGACTCAATTTGAAGCCCTAGGTGCCTGTCATCTCTAGCTGTACCAATGTCACGACGAATAGTCGGACTGAGAATCTCCGTCTCAGGACACCTCGAATTGATCGTCCTTTCTAACAGGTTCTTCTCATCTAGTTCCTCAGGGACGAGCGAACGCCAAGACTCTTGTCACAAAACCTAGGAGCTCAGCGTCGCTAATGATCTCTTCTCGCCAAGCCGGGTTCGTATCGTGATGAAACCTATTAGCGTATTCCAGCATTTCCGAGAGTTCTCGAGCTCCTGCGTTATTTAAGACTTCGTCTTTCTGGCCTATTCGCTCACGACAAATGTGCAAGAAGTTACCCATCTTTGCCTCAGGCGGAAACTCGCCCGGACAAGCTACACGAAGGAATCCCTCCAAGTGCGGCCGCAAGCTCCGAGCGATCTCTCGCTTGTTACCTGTGTCGCCGTCAACGAACTTGAGAAGGTCAACGTGGCGACGATCGTGCTCCGTCACAGACTCCTCGTGCACAGGCCATTCGCGCAGGATCGATCCCGTACCATCCCGCGCGATTTCTAGTGCCCGAGTCGATGACCTATCGAATCCAGACCAGACATTACAGAGAAACCGCTTATCGTGCGAGAGAATCATCATCTGTTCGACCCGCTCCGCGAATCGTCGTGCGACCTGAACTGTCGTCAACGATCGGTGATCATCGAGACTCGACTTTGGATCATCGATGATCACCACCTTCCGACTAAGGTCCGGATCATGTTCGAGAGCGGCAAAGAAAAACGCCAGCGCCAGCGTATTCCGATCACCTGAGCTCAGTGTAGTGCTAAAGGACGGCTGCCCATCAGCCGACGCTCGAGCGACGTCCACTTGCCTATCATGTATTTCGATGCTGTATGTACAAGATGCTCCCCCACTGATATCCACGGCTTCAACTCCAGCCAACTTGAACCCTGCAGAGAATTCGTCCAGATAAGAGTTTATGGACGTCTCAAGTTCTGGAAAAATCTCATCGCGATACTCGCTCAAGCTCTGTCTCGTAATCGCTCGATCCTGATCAGTCTGTTCTTTTGCCTTCTTCTCAGCGAGGTACTCATCACAGAGCTTCATGTTCACTCCCATGTGCCGAGACTTTCTCGCACGAAGGGCATTTAGTCTGGAATGAATTAGCTCTGGATTGGCCGCAGCAGCCTTTTCCTTGACACCTCGAATCTGCGTATTCGACGCAGCCATTTGCCTATTGTACTCTTCAATCTTCTTCCTGTGAGATTTGTGCAATGACATTGCCTGCTGTAGTGACTTCGGGATACAGACTCTCTCCAGAGGTGTATTACGCTTGGCACGCAATAGTTCAAGAAGACCTTCGCGAATCGACTTCCAGTTTCGCACGGCCAAATCAGAATCAACTTCAAATTGCGTCACTTCACAGAGCCTTGACCAAAATACGCGGCCCTGACTTGCCGCGCTGACAGCACGTTCGAACCTGGCTACAGCATCTCCGTCGTGAGCAATCTGCACCGCTTGAAGCGCCTGATCTATGGAGCGCTTGAGCTCAGAGTATTCCTCGCTGAAGTACACGCGATAGTGGCCGATGACATTCGAAGCCGAGAGATCCTGAGCGCAGAACGGACAATTCTCCTTGCCGACAGAGGGCGAAAGACGCTGCATACCGGAAGCTACCCACTGTTCTCCTCCAGGACCTAGGGACTCAAAATGCGCACGGACTCTCGCATCCGCCGTAGCATCGAGGTCAGCAAGCGATCTGCCCAAGACTTTGTCAATGGCTTCGGAGTCGAAGTCGGGCAAGTCGATCGGCTCCAAGAGTGGCGTTCGACTTACAGCATCTTGGTCACGTGCCGCAGCCAGTTCACGTTCAGTCTCTCTAATCTGCGAGTCGACATCCTCAATCATGGTGAGTTCGCAGAATCTGTCGACTGTGAAACCGAAGCGCACGGACTCGGGGATAGCAGTTCTCTTCACCCGTAGCTCACTGTTATGCCGCTTCGCACGGTCCACAATCTGCTCAAGCTGGCGCTGTAGCTTGACTCCGTGGGAACCCAAAATGACCCCGTGTAGGTTTTTTCGATGTCTGGATTCCACGAAAAGCCCCGAGTGGACGTTTTCGTCGACAAACGTGTCATCAAAGACTCTAAGTTGAGGGAGCTTGCGATTCCATTGGCCCCCATGGAAAACTGCCTTAGGTGGATCACCATCGCAGTCAAGTACGACTTTGGGCTGCTGGTCGGACGTGAGGCTGCGTCTTTCCTGAATCGGATTTGGTTCGCCTGTCGCGAGTGAACGAAACACTGCCGCTAGGGTTGTCTTCCCTCGACCATTTTCCCCGTAGAAGAGCACAAGTTGACCGAGGTCGATCTGCCTGCAGGTGTCAACCGACTCGAGATTCCCGATACTCCGGATCAATCGAATTCGGCGGATCATTGCGCCACTTGCCTCCCCCGGAACTGAAGTGTCGAATCGGAACGCAGCATGGTCCGAGGTGGATTCGCACACGCCGACCCACCCCAACCGCTGGCATTTTCCCACGTCTACAGAGATCCACCAGCACGAGTCGCCAGCTCAGCGTCGACAGTACTGCCCTTCCATTTCGTGCATCTAAGGTTTGTACTCCACACATTCGGCGCCCGGGACACCAATCTCGCACCCGCTTGCGTGAGTCACTTCCAGCAGGGTGGCAAAGTAGCGACCGGAATCGAAGTCCCCCTTCCGTTCCACCGAGATATCTCGCATCTGGTGAAATGGAAGTCGACGGCCGCCACCGCCATCTCGGAGCCATCCTCACTCGTGAGGAGATTGTGGTATAGGTCCTGTGTCGCCGCCGGCGGAATGTCGGCAGGAACTAGGGGCCACGGATTCGCGGCGAAAAGCCAAGCTCGATATGCCATACGCCAACACACACGCGACAGGTAACTTCTGCGGATCAGAAGCACCAGGGCGCGTGAATTGCGACGAACCTCCAGAGCACCGTTCCGTCGCCGCCGAGTAGAGACGTCATGAATCAGCGGCTGTTCAATTCCTTCACTCGCGGCAGACGAGCCGCGAGATTGACGGGCACGCGTTCTGGCGCTTTCTTTTGTCTCTCGTACCGCTCGAGGATCTCGACTTCATCTTCGAGCTGTTTCTGACCCTGGTAGATGATGGCCAGGCGTTCGTAGTACCTAGGGGCGACGCCCCAGCCGGTTGCAAGACTGTCGGCTTCCGTCGCGTCAACCAGCTCTAAGAGCTAGGTGATGGCCGGCTCTGTATAGCCAAGCGCTTTGACTTCATCGATGAACCTCTGAATCGAGCGACCACGCGCGAGCCCTGGAAGGTCCCGCTCTCGACGCTGCGCGAATTACGACCTGCGGCGTCGCGTCGACGGCTGTCGCCGGGTCTTTCGGCGCTGCTCCCAGCGTTCCAGAGAGTACATGACACTTTTCCGTGGGTTCCGAGCAATAGACCGCCGTCCCGATCGGAGCCGCTGGACGAGGGACACCGTGGTCACAAAGACCCCAGTGCTACCCGCCCGGAGCCGCTCGGATGCTCAATCCGAGTGACTGCGCGAAGTCCATTAGGACTCCGCAACCCGGCAAGAGTCTCGCGGGACGCCATCACGGCTGACGCAGACCTGACCTGCCAGACTATTTCGTAATAGGAAGCCTGTCCCGGATGAGGGATTCTTATTCGGACCAATCTGCCTAGAGCAATGCAAACTTGGTGTCCAGTCAGATGCACTTGGCCGTTCAGGCAAGGCTCGTGCAAGGTAGCGCGAAACACCTCACCGAACCATCATCAGTCCGCGCTGGGACGTTCACGGACTGACGCGAGCGAATGATGAGTTGCTAACCCCGAACAGCTTTCAACAGCACCTTTCCGTTCCTAAGTGGCGACGAAACTTGCCGCGCATTAGCGCCGCATACGAGTCGCAACGGGTTCTCGATTGGAGCGTCTTCCTCTACGCATCCTGCCGAGACACTTCATCGCCAGAAGCCGAAACTCGCATAATCGTTTGCCAGGCTCCGTTCGAATCAAGCCGACCTGATGCATAGTCGGAGCACAGAAGTTCATCACTCAGGAATACGTGGTGCTTCTCAGTTCTTTTGTTTTCCACGGACGTCGCTAAGTCCCTCGCATCCGCTGGCCCCGCCGACGCCAGCTCAGATAGCTGTTGGCGAACAGTCTCGCGAGGTGTATTGCTGAACAGCAGCGCTGGCCTCTCGACTGCGACGTTGGCACCCAGAGAACGGAATTGCAGGGCCAGAGTATTCAAGATTCGATCGCCAGCCCAAGCATAAAGACGCGTGTCTCTTCCTTGCTGCAGGATCGGGTCTCTGCCGAGACCAAAACGCCAAAATGCATCCCGCCCTTCCGCAAGCAACTCACGTCCCGTCGCATCTAGATACGCCGGCACGTCGTTGTCCATGTATACGCGGCGCATTTCTTCGCGCACTCGATCGTGAATAAGTGCCCCGTGTCCATCAAAGCGTGGGACTAGACCTCCGGGCGCATGCTGAAGCCCCACTTCGCGTCGCCGTTCGTCAATTCGCACAATTCGCCAGCGGCGACCGGCAAAGATAAGGAAAGACCGAACTACTAGAGGAGACGTTATAGGCAGCGTGCCAAGTAGCCGACTGCCAGCGATGAGTCGCCATTCGTCAGGTGTTGTGAACGCCGCGTAGAAGTCGTAGTGATTCACCAATCTCTCACCTGGCAAATCAAGAACGATTGTTCCGTCATGAGTCTGAGTGATCAATTCGTGGCTTGCCATTTCCCTCAACAACTGCGCGAAGTCGGATTGGCTAACTGAGTCAAACGGTCCGGACGAACAGAGCAACAAATACGCTTCAGGTGCCCGAGACCCTCCGTGTTGAGCTATCAAGGAAAGCACTTGCTGCACAAGTGTCGACAGATGAAGTGAGGCAGGCGGTGGACTCTCGACCCACCGTTCAAGCAGCAGTCTGATCATCGCAACTGTCTGAACAAGCGAAACACGCAACTGATCGTTCGTTGGCGTCCTCGTGTCAATCTCTTGCTCCCGAACATAAATCCGAATCAACGATGGCGCGCCCGGCTTACGACCTGAGCGGCCGAGTCGCTGAGTGAGAGACGACACGGAATTTGGGGGTCCTATCTGAGCTATTGAATCAACAGCACCAATGTCGATCCCAAGTTCAAGAGTCGTGGTGGCAATCACAGTTGCAGGACGCGAGCTTCTCAGCTTTTCCTCGGCGGCTTCACGGATTTCACGAGCCAGCGATCCGTGGTGCGGCCAGAATTCATTCGTCAGATTTGCTCGCTCTGAGACGCGCCGTAGTAGATCGGCGAAGAGCTCGACCTCCATTCGTCGGTTTGCAAACGCTAGATTCGTGTATCCGCGTAACGTTTCAAAGAGGTGTCGCGCTATGTCATTGTCATCTGCAGTCGCAGGTTCTGTTGCCCCGACATCTGTGTGCAAATCCGCCTGAGGCCGGTTCGCGGAACCGTTTGACAACGAAGCTCGAACACGTCGGTAGCCTCGAACCTGCATGCGTACTTCGCGGTTCCGCACATGGGACGTGATTCGCTTGACATGTTCACCGCGACCAGGGCGCAGAAACTCTGATGCTAGTCCCGGATCGCCCAACGTCGCCGAAAGCCCTATGCGTGCGACGGGCCCATGTGCAGCAATCTCAAGGCGATGCATCAGCGACTGAAGCTGTCGACCGCGCTCAGCACCAATGAAGGCGTGTAGTTCGTCGACTACGATGAACTGAAGATGCGCCACTAAGCGGGGAATCGCTGTCCCGCGCCGTACGAACAAGGCTTCTAGGGACTCGGGAGTAATGAGCAAAGCACCTCTGGGTCGTTCCAAGAGTCGTCGTTTGACATGCGCCGGAATGTCACCGTGCCAAGGCGTAGCCACGGTATCGATACTTCCAAAGAGATCATTGAGCCGAAGTACTTGGTCGTTGATCAGTGCTTTGAGGGGCGAAATGTAAATGACACTCAATGCATCTCCGGCTGTGTCAGCGACTGCGGTACAGATCGGTAGAAACGCCGCTTCTGTCTTTCCCGACGCAGTTGGCGACGAGATGAGCACGTCACGCCCACGCAGAATCGGGGCAATCGACTGTTCCTGGATGTCCTGGAGATCGTTCCATCGCTCACGCCAAATCCATCGCTGCACTGATGGATTCAACAATTCAAACGCAGAAGACGGATCTCTAGACACAAGCGTACAGACTATTGCAGTCGCTACAGACGGAAGGAAGCAAGCTCGTCGTCCGACGCACTGATTGAGGCGCTGCCGGCCACACTGTCAATCGGCGGACCGACATCTCGCTCAACGTCAATTTGGCCGACCAAATCCGGCCACGACGAATCCGGATTCTGTTCGAGGATGGCCAACAACTGAACAAACGCTCGAATAGTCGTTCTAGGGGTCCGAAAGTACGCATCGCCAACTCTCCGCGAACAGTGTTCCATGAACGAATGCAGAGCTTGATCTGGCAAGGCATCTGCCGACGCCTCGCCGCTTGCATGCACATCTCGGAGTTTCGTGAGGACGACAAACAGTTCCTCAGCAGTGAGATTAGCCAGGCGCAAGACGGGACCAGAGAAATCTCTCACACTACTCGATGCAAACATGTTCTCACTCAGTCTGCTCTGCAGAGCCTCATAGCTATATAGTCCTCGGCGGGTGTCGGTGAGGAACTCGGGCGTGCCTGCCAATATGAAGCCAAGATGTGCAACTGAGCCTTGAAGACAATCATTGATGATTCGAAGAATCTGTTCATAATTGCTATTCCGAGCCCGCGTGTTTGCGAGCTTGTAGAGATTCACCAGCTCATCCAGCGCAACGATTAGCCCGCCGTAACCAGCGAGATGGACGAATCGCGCCAATAGTTTCAGCCGATCATAAACGTTGTCGTCATCAACGATCGTGCGAACGCCGAGATCGCGACGTGCATCCGTCCTCGTCGAGTATTCGCCTCGTAGCCATCGCACGGCCGAAGACCTCAGGTCAACAAGCCCCTCATTGTGTCCCCGCCAATATGCAGCAACGACAGTCGCAAAGTCATACCCTCCGACAAGTTCAGACAGGGTGGCCAACCGCTCATGTATGACCTCATCGACTTCGACCCTCGCGTCGCGAGCTTCGTTCTGCGCTTCGCCAATGAAGCGCTCAACCACCGAGGGCAGCCCGCCTCCATCGGGACTTGTCCGAGTGCTGAGATTGCGCGCGAGTTCCGTATACAAGCTCCGAGCTTGGCCACCAGTTGCATAGATGCGGCGGTCAGGGGTGAGGTCGGCGTGCATGGTGACCAATTGCTTCTCGAGTGCGGTCGTCCGAATCAGGTGCAAAAAAAAGCTCTTGCCACTGCCATACTCGCCTATGACAAATCGAATGGCAGAGCCACCATCTATTACGCGATCGACATCGCGAAGGAGCGCCGATACTTCGTTTGCCCGCCCGACCTGAATGTGTTGCAGACCCCTTCGCGGGACAACCCCTGCTGCAAGCGACTGCAGAATCGCGTCGCGATCCCGCGGCCTGATCCTTGTGTTACGTGTCACTCAGCAACTCCTTAAGCGCAAACTCGTTCACTTCAAGCACCTCGTCTCCCTCAAGGAGTGGTTCGTCACAACATTGAAACGCGATGTCGTTGATCATTTCCATTGCGCCCGCGGGCATTAGCCCAATCTGGGTCGCCGCATGTTCAAATTCGCTGCGCGACCAGTTCTGACGCTTTGCCAAGATCTGAACGAGTTCAGCCTGAGCCGGATCCATGAGTTCTGCGACTATGGCCTTCGCAGCCGGAATCTCCTCGTCGGGTCCCCTGCTACCGTCGTGAGGCACAAAGGCCTCGTGCTCGGCGACCTCCTCGAAAATCTCCGTCAACAGGTCCGAAACTTCGCGCGTCGATCTTATGATCTCAGCAACGCGCTCCGGATCCAACTCAACTCTGTCAGCCTTCTCCACATAGGCTTCCGGCGGCGTTGGAACCTTGTATGCTGACGATTCATCCGGCTGAATCACCGTAACTGGCTGTGTCGAAGGACCAGCGCTCAGTTCGTGGATATCGCGATGCAGCTGCTCGGACTTGAGTCCAATGAGTTTGTATATGCGCGTCAAGACCTTGATCTCATCTGAGCCCACACTGCCATCGGCGCCCGCGACAGAAATTACAAACCGCGCAACAAGGCTGCGGTCTGATTCATCTAGCAGCCGTATTCGCGATCTCATCCTGTTCAGCTTCGGCGGCTCTTGCAAGAGCCATTGCAAATACGCCCGTAGACGCGTACGGTCTACCAGAGGTAGCTCCAAGGCCTGTTCGAGATGTGTTGCCAAGAGCTCCTCTTCAGCTGCCGTCACGGTGCCGTCAGCCGCGCCTACTGCGGCGCCCAGTTGAAGCAGAACTGATGCTGCAAGAAACTTATCGGTCGGCCGCCCATGCCGGTCAGCACTCCGAAAGATCGCTACACACCTGTGATTACTGAAGTTGACTTTCGAATAGCGAATATCGGGCACCAGTCCTACCCCTAGTGCATCCAATAGACCTGCAAACGCAGCCGCCTCCTTCGCAGTCAGCACCCCTGGCTTTCGACTCGGAAAGCCATCAGTGATTTCACTTGTCAGTACGGTTGCTGTTTCGTCGCCATCGAGAGCCGCGTCAATCTTGTCACGGAGGCGTTGGAGCTCCTCGGACTGACGCGCTCCGACAAGTTCCAGTGGCAATAGTGCTATGGCGCCGAGACTGTCGCGCTCGCCGTGACGTCCCACCCACCGGCTGTATTGATCTAACTCGTCGGTGACAGACTCCGCTAGCCTCTGCAGTTGGCGCACTGGTCTACTCAGTCGACCGACATCAGGCAGCTGATCCGCCTGCACGTTGACAAGTGAATCGAAGCTCGAACTAGCAGGTTGATACGAAAATGACAGCGGCGTCTTGTTGCGTCGCACAATCAACCCAGATCCGAAAGTCTCGTGATATCGAATCTCGAATAGATCATCGAATTCTCGTTCGCACCTCCGAGCTGCCGTTCTAAGCGAAGTATCCGGATACAGCCGAAGCCAGGATAGCGCCCAAGAGGCAGGCAAAGGATCTCCGGAGGCAACTATGTAACCGAGACCAATCTTAAGATCAAACGGAAGATCCCACCCGGGTTTGGCTCGAGGCGGATCCAAGTCCTTGTAGTCAAAGTCCGGCGCCAAAAACCTTACGAGTGCGAGAAATTCGCTTGCGTATCGATTGAATGATCTGTTGTGCCGATACAGGCTGAGTAATCGGGTTACCTCGGCTACCAAGGTTTGGACTTCTTCGTCTCCTCGCCGGATCTCTCCGATGTCAAACAGGATTCGTCGTTCAATTCCATAGAAGAACAGAAATACGTATCCGATGTGGGCACCGCCTGGACGACCTGCAGCGAGCCAATCCAGGTACGCTGCACGTGAGGACGGTGATATTTCACTGTACGATGGCCAATAGCCCATTTCTCGCCCGTCAACGTCAGGAAATCCATTGTCAACAGCCAGTCGCGGATCAATCAATGCCGGTTCCGTAGACGCATAAGGAGACGCTCCAGCTAGACTTGATCCCACGTACAGCATGCCGTTTGGCAGGTTTCGGCCTTGGACCCGGACTCGCTTGCCCGCTGGAACCCATGATTTGGCCTTGGCACGTGCCTTTCGCCTTGTCGACCCGATCCGCCTAGGTCGTCGTTGTCTAGGGCGGTCGGCTGGGGGAAAGCGATCAGCAACGGAGGCTGGACGACGGGCAACTGATCCTCTCGAACGATGCGCAGGTGCGTTCGTAGCACTCTCGGAAGTATTTAGAGTCTGCTGACTAGGCCCCCGACGCCCGAGGATTCTCCCAATCAGGCCGAACAAGCTCATTGACTAGGCGCCTATGGAGTCGAACTGAGGTTCGAAGAGTAGAAGATGGGGCTATTGGCTCACGAGGGTTCTCAATTGGCGCTTCGCGCACACCGCAAGACTCGAAGGATCCAAAGCGCCAAACTCACGAAATGCACTCCCCGTCATAGTCGCTCCTGCGGACTGACGCCTCCTAGGAGCAGGAAGTGTACCCGTTCATGTAGGGAAGGGACCTGGCCTTCAGAAAGCGCAGGCCCACCGAGCCCGTGCAGACCCCTAAACCGCAAGCACACACGGTGCCGCGAATTGCGACGCCCGTCTGTGCGGCGCAATGCCCTCAAGAACTCCCGCTCACTGCGCCTGCACCGAGGCAGGCGGCCTTAGCCGCCGGAGCCTCCGACCTACGGTAGGGCCCCGTTACTGGACGCCGACCCTTCGTCCGACATACGTCACTGAGGGCTCCGCCGATCCCGTTCCTCTCTCGCAGACTCCAGTGGCCCGTTGCGAGTGTCGGCCTGTCGACATCGATTTCGCTGTAGGTGGCAGCGATCCGCCACCCAACACCCAGGCCGCAACGGCTCAGAGACGTCGGCGCGACCGCGATTCTTCGGCCGCACTTGAACACGTCCGTAGAGATTTGGTCGCCGCGAGCCGAAGAATCGCGAGTGACAACCGAACGCCCCCTTCCATCCCACCGGGCTGACGCACAACCGGTGGGATGGGAGTTGACCAACTCCTATGTCATCCAGGAGGCATCTCGGGACCCGCCAGATAGGCGTCTAAGTCCTGCGCCGCCGCACGCTGGGAGGTCGGCAGTGCGTGGGCATAGAGGTTTGCGGTCGTCGTCTTGGTGCGATGGCCCAGCCGCTCACTCACTACAGGGAGTGAGTGCCCCCTCGCCAAGAGCAGAGATGCGTGTGTGTGGCGCAGGTCGTGCAACCGCATCGTTGGGGGTAGGCCTGCTCGCTCGAATGCTGCCTTGATCCACCGATGGACCGTACTGAACTGCAGTGGCCTGCCCTCATCATTGGCGAATACAAGGCCTCGGTCGGACTCGTCGCCCTCGTCACGACGCTGCTGAGCGATCCGTCGCGCCCGCTGTTGCCGTAGGGTCTCCAGACCAAGTGGGCCTACGTCTACGCGACGCTCTTGATGGGTCTTCGTCGGTCCCGAAACGAGCCCGCGGCCGGGCAATTGCGTCAAGCTCCGTCGCACGATGACGCATTCCCGGTCAAAGTCAACATCCGCCCAGCTCAAGCCTAGGAGTTCGCCGCGCCTCAGTCCGCCTAGCACCGCAAGCACCAGCAGCGGATAGACCGGCCGCGACTCGTTCGTCTCAAAGAGCCGCCGGACTGCTGCACGGTCCAGCACAGCAATCGTGCGCTGGGGAATACGTGGCAGTTCGACGTGCGTTGCTGCATTGCGCGGCACCAACTGCCAGGTGACCGCCTGTGCTAGGGCCTTCTGTACAACCGCGTGAATCAGATGCACCGTCGCCGGCGCGAAACCCTGCGCCAGCGCGCGATCGCACAAGCCCTGGACATCGACAGGGGACACGCGTCGCAGCGGCAGTCGACCGACATCGCTGTGATGCAGCGGGTCACGATGCCCGCATACCGGGCATACGTGTTGGGTCGCCGATGTAGGCGCACATGGGGCAGCCAGCGATTTCGCAGGTACTCGGCTAGCGATGCCCGGCCACCGCTCGCTGCGACGCCGAGTTCAACCTCCAGATGAAGATTCGAAGCCACGCGTTGAGCGTCCCTACGCGTGACTCTCACGGTGCGCGATCGATAGCGTTTGCGGCCGCTGTCGTCGCGACCTTCGTACACCCGAACACGCCACGCTCCACGTCGTACACGTTGAATCGAAGCCATGAAGTAGCCACCTTTGGATTGGTTTCCGGGATGACTCTGTGCGCATCAACCGGAACTGGATGTCGAAGAGCCGCTGGCTCGCGTCTTTTGAATCCGGGCTGGGCCTACTGGCTCGAGAGACTCGGTCGTGCCCAGATGCCAGCGCCGGTATGTGGCCCGAGCAAGCGAACTGCGCCTCGGGATCGCCGACCACTCCGAAGCCGGCATCTGCCGGCGTCGACGCGGACGACTACGCGTTGGTTTCCGTTTACGCAATCGCGGCTCTGGGGTGCTGCGTTATGTCGACTGCGCGGACAGGCGCGTCGCCCGAAACCGGACCGGATCCGGCGGTCACGGCATCAGGCCGTGCTCCTGCATGCTGAACGCTCGGGCACCGCCGAGAATCACGTGATCGAGCAGCTGGATCCCGAGCAGATCGGCCGCGCCGACGAGCGCCCGCGTCAGCGCTGTGTCTTCGGCGCTCGGCGTCGGGTCACCGCTGGGGTGGTTGTGACAGACGATCAGGCGGGGAATAGCTGCCGCGACCGCCGGCCGCAGCACTTCGGCGGGGCGAACCAACACGGCCCGCACGTTCCCCTGGTAAATCACCCGCTGACCGACGACGCGGTGCGCGGTATCAAGGAGCAGCACCCGCACCTGCTCCTGGGCCAGGCCCGCCATCTCGGGCCCCAGCAGGCGCTGCACGTCATCGGGGCCACTGATGACGGGCCGTCGGTCGTCCGTTGGGTCTGGGCGGGTTTCGACGCCGTAGCGCAACGTCAATTCGTGCAACAGGCTCAGGTTGCATCGCAGCGCGTCGAGCAGGGCGTCATCGCAGGTCGACGTTCTCGAATCGTTCATGTCAGCCTCCGTCAGAGTTGCGTGCGCAGGTCCGGGGCGCTCCCTGATCCCGGGCGTCGCCATGACGCCGCGACATCGCGGGAACGCCCCGGTGCGCGTCGAATTCCATCGGTCGCTATCGCCGCGCCCGTGCGTCGCGGCCATAGCGGGCGGGCACGCGCTCGGTCGCGGCTTCGGTCGATACGGCCGCCGGTCATCGGCTGCAACGCCCGGCTCGCGTCCAGACCGCGCCCACCCGACGTGCCCTCAGGTCTGTCGGAAGGTGTTCACCACCCCGGCCAGCAGGGGCGCCAGCGCCGCCGGCGTCGGGCAGTCGATGAAGCGGCCGGCAAATAGCTCGCGCATCGCCGCCCGGTTCTTGGCCTCCAGCGCCACGCCCAAGCCCAGTACCTCGATCCGCGCGTCGGCCGCGTCGGCATTCAGCTGGCGGACTTTGCTTCCATCCTCGGGCTCGCCGTCATGGATCAGGACCAGCACCTTCAGGACCTCCGGCCGCGGGCCCAGCTGCGTCAGCAGCGCCTCGTAGGACGGGCCGATCCGGGTCCCCGAGGTGGCCTGCAGCCCGGCCAGGCGGGCGAGCGTCTGCTCCGAGACCTCGTCGTCGCGCACCATCGGCATGGCGCCCTCGAAGGCCGTCACCGCATGCCAGATACCCAGCTCGGCACAGGCCAGGTGCAGCGTGGCCGTCGCCAGACGCGCCGCCTCCATCGCCGCCCCCTGCATCGAGCCGGACCGGTCGAGCAACACGCCCACCGCCACCGCCGTGGGATCCGGCTCCGGCTCGGCCGCGACCACGAACGGGGTGGCGTCCTGGCTGCGGATCGCCGCCCGCACGCTCAGCCGGCCGTACCGATCCGACCAGTCCGGCGTCCGCGCCACCTCCGGCAGCCTGAGCCGCGCCACCAGTTCGCCGGCCAGCGGCTCCGCCGCCCGCAGCAGGGGTCCCGGCGGCGCCATGGTCCACTGGGCGTAGTCACCCGTGCCCACCAGACCTGCCGGCAGATCATCCTCGCCGGCCTGCGGCTCGCCCGGCCCCTGCCACGCGGCGGCACCGCCCGGCCGCGGTTCGGCGGCGTCCGATCGGGTGCCTCGGCCGGGCGCGACCAGGACCAACGGGGGCTCGGGCATCGCCTGCACCAGACCAAGGATCCGCACGATCTCCTCCGCCAGGTCGTACACCCGCCCGGTGTCCGGGGCCACCCATGCGCGCTCCACCAGCGGCCGCACCCGGCGCCACAGCCGTCGATTCCGCGGCGACAGGTCGCCCTTCAACGGCTCGTCCAGCCGCTGCGCCCAGCGCCAGTGCAACGCGGCGATCACCACCCAGCGTGGATCGTCGGGGTCCTGCAAGTCGCCCCGCGGCTGGCCCAGCGGGCCGACGGCGGCGTACGAGGCCCGACACACGGCCGTCAATGCCCCGCGCACCGACCAGAACTGCCCGCCCATGATCCGCTCGATCCGCTCGTCCTCCAGGCAGTTGGCCACCTGGTGCACGACCGGGGCGGCCTCGGCCCGGGGCGTCGTGTAGCGGGCGTGGCCCACCTCGTGCACCAGCAGGCCCCGGGTGATCAGGTACTGCTGCCGCGGCGGGCCGGCAATGGCCGTCGGATTCACCGCGATCTCGCGCCGCTCGAAGTCGCAGACGCCGACCCGGCAGATGCGCGGATCCACCGTCAGCGCCACCGCGAAGGCATGGGGTCCCAGAAACGATTTCGCGAACGTCACCAGCTGCCGCTCGACGCTCGGCCACTGCCACCACTGCACCGTCATTGGTCGTCCTCCGTGAGAAATGGTCGAGGCCCGCCGCGGGGTGCCCGCGCGGGCCTCAGGGGTTGGGTACGTAAGTAGGCTCGTCAGACGCCCGCCGGTCGGTGGTTGGCCACCATCTGCAGCAGCAGGTCGCGGGTCTCGGCGTTGACGCGGCCGTCCGAATCGCGGCCGGCCACCCCGGGTAGCCACGTCAGCAGCGCCGCGTCGGCCAGGATCCGTCCCGGATCCCCGGCCCCCTGCAACGGCTCCGTGACCAGGGCGCCCCAGGCCAACAGCCCGCGCGGCGACATGTCCGCCGGCAGTTGCCGCGTGCGCCGCAGCGACCGCGTCTCCTGGGCCACCCGGGCCATCCAGGTCGCCACCGTGGCCGGGCCCCCCGTGCGCTGGCGCACCAGCCGGGCCTCGGCCTTCGGCTCCAGGTAATCGAACTCCAGCGTCATCGGAAAGCGGTCCGCCAGCGCCGCGTCGATCGGGTTGACCAGGTAGCCCTGTCCCTGGTTCATGGCCATGACCACCATGAAGCCCGCGGTCGCCTGCACCTCGCGCGAGCCGTGTTCGGTCAGCACCACCGCCCGCCGCGAGATCGCGCCTAGCAGCACGTTCAGGGTCTTGCCGGGCATCCGGTTGGCTTCGTCCACGAAGAGCACCTGGCCCTGCCGCATCGCCTGCGTCAGCGGCCCGTCGGCCCACGTGTACCGCGCCGACGCGCCCACGGCCTCGAGGTCATCGCCCACCGCCAGGCGACAGGCCAGCTCCGCCTGCAGTGCGAACGGGTCGACCGCCGTGGCCTGATCCGGCACATAGCCGCCCAAGAGGTCCACCGGCTGCATAGCCTCATGGCCTTCGACCGTCCGGAGCTCCCGGTGGCATAGCGGGACGCCTCGGTCGCGCAGAGCGACTTGCCGGTCCCCCGCGGGCCCACCAGCATGGCGTGCAGGCCGCGCTCCATCGCGAGGACCAGCTGGCCCAGCTGGGCCCCCTGAAACGTTGCCCCCTCGACCCGCCGCGTCAGCGCCTCCGGCAGCCGGCTGGGCACCACCAGCCCGGTGTCCCGGTACACCGCCAGCGCGTCCACGTCCGTGAGCAGCGGCGCCAGGTCGTCGGACGCTGGATCCGGCGTGGCCGTGCAGGTCGACTCGACCTCCAGCGTCTGCCGCCGCTCGCGGCCCGGCAGCGGCTCCGCGTCCTGGTAGATCAGCCAGTACCACAGCTCGTCCGCCGCCCGCGCCAACGGGACCGCCAGCGTGTGATCCAGCTCGCGCTCGGCCCCTTCCCAGGCCTCGAGCAGCGCCTGCCAGGCGTCCAGCAGATCGGTGGCCCGCTGGCGCTCCGCCACCGCCTCGAGCAGCAGCACCAATCCCAGGTCGGCATCCAGCCGGCGCAGCCCCTCAAGGCGCGGCCAGGCGAAGCGCAGCACCCGCTCGCCGCGCGTATGGCGCCGCGGCCGCCGCCGCACCCACAGCCCGGTCGACGCGTCGCCGCCGGTGCGGGCCTCCAATACGTCGCCGCGCAGCGCGGCGACCACGGCTTCGGCGAGTGGGATCACACACGGCGCCGCGCCCTCCCGTCGCCGGGCCTGCCCGGGCAGCGGCTGCCCGGCCGCCCAGGGCACCAGCGGCGATGTGGTCTTCCCATCGCGAAGCTCGGTCTCAATCTCCCATGGACTTGCAACCCATCGGCGTGCCATCGGGGGTCCTCCCGTCCGGTCTGGTCATGACACGCCCGCATGGGCCCGGCCCTCCGGGGGCCGGCACCACCCATGCGGGCGCCGGCCCCTCACGGGGCCTATCACATTGGCTCGATCAGTTCTGCGTAGCTCGCGCCGGCGTCCCCAGCACCTGCGGCGTCAGCTCGGCGATCCAGGCCGCCGCCGTCCGGCGGTCCAGCCGACCCAGGTCGCAGCCGTAGCGCGCCGGTGCGGCGGCGACCACGTCCAGCCCGACCCGTTCGCCCAGCAGCCGCAGGGCCTTGAGCTGGATGGGCAGCGGCGGCTCGCCGGCCGCGTGGCCGACCGCCGTGCTTTCTGGGCCCGGCGTCGCGGCGTGACGCCGCGAGCCGCGCGGGCGTTCGATCCAGTCGGGGTCCACCGCCACCCGGTGCCAGGTGCCGCGCGCCACATGCGGAGGCCGGACCCCACCGGTCAGCTGGCGAATTGCAGCCGCGGCCTGGCGACGATTGATATCACCAATCGCGACGCCGAAGCGGGCCGGCACCGCCTGCCGCCAGTCCGTCCCCAAGAGCTCCGCCAGCAGCGTCAACTGCCGGTTGCGCGCCGGTCGCTCGCCGTAGGGGACCTGGCGAGCGGCCACGGCCCGAGTCTGGCGGGGTTGACCCATCACATGGGGTGCGGCACCGCCGGCCGTCCGCGCCACGGGCGGCGCCGGCCGCGGGCCGCGCTGACCCACGCGTTGCGCGGCCTCCGACAGCCAACGCCAACATCCTGAAACCACGACGCTCCTCCTTCCGTCCTTCCCAGGACAGCTAAAGCCCGCCGCGTGGCGTCGCCGGCGGGCCGCGAACCACCATGTGGTGGCATACCCGCCGGCGGCGCATTCCGCCGACAATGAAACTGAAGCCCCGGAGCGACCTCCCGTCGCTCGGACATTCGCCAACGGACGACGATTGCGACCTCCCAGCGCGTCGTCGACCGATCACTCGCGACGCAGACGACCTCCCGTCGTCACGTCGAATCAATTCCTGTCGCGGCCCGCGTCGATTCTGCGTTGCGCGGGTGCGCGACAGAGCAAGTCTGGCCGCGACGGGCTCGATCGCCTATCCAGGTTTCTGTAAACGTGGGGGCGTTGTAACCGTTAGCCCGGCGCCAGGGGCAGGTGATTGGCCGCACGGTCGCTCGCGCAGTCGTGGTTGTCGCCTCGGTATCAGAGAGAACCTGAGTGCTGGGTGTCACCACTCAAGGACCGAAATTGCAGTCGTCCGCCTGCGAGAAGAGAACGAGTGGGTCCGATTGACCGAGCAGTCCGGTAACAGATCGGAGTGACGACCAGTGACGTTCGGCGCACCCCGCGAGCACGATTGGTCGCGCCGCTGTCGTAGGAATGCCTGTCTCTAGGCACCGCATTTAGAACAGGGGACCGCTGCGAAGTCCGGAGAGCGCTCGCCAGGCGACAGGGACCTGGAATTGGTCCCTCGGAGTCTCAGAACGGTGAAGCGGTTCCGCTTTCGATACCAACGGCCTCGTGAGCGTTAGGCGTCGCTCCAATCGCCGCCAGCGGGCCAATCTCGTTCGGTTTTGTCGCCCTTAAGGGCAACTGAAACGGGGAAGAGCAGAAAACGCCGGAGCATCGCCGCGACAACGTCCAGCGTGGGCAAGGTCTGCAAGCCCGAGCGTCTCCCAAACGCCATCCACTGCGCCTGCTTTCCAGCGTCGGCGCTGAACTCCGAGCTCAGACCCACCGGGACTTCGAGAGGCAGCGGCGTCCCGCGACAATCAAACGTGGCCGCCATCGCCATGGCCAACGTGTTACCCCGAAAAGCAAACATCGTTGCCATGAACCAGAGGTCGTAGAAATCCTTCATTCGAGTGTTGGCAATGCCTAGTCGCACCAGCGCCTCAAACTTCTCCGCCACGACCGTTTCGCGCGGATACGCCTGCAACCGAGGGGCTGGGAAGTCGAGAAGCGTCGGGAAGTCGGCTTGTACGACGCCTGGCGTCACTACATCGTCAAAGCCGATATCTACCTGAAGGCTGATCCGTGCACCGTCGAGGTTGGCTGTGAGCCGAACGCGGATCCCAATGGCCGCCTGCCGATCACGAATCGGCTCGGTCCGCACCGACCCAACCTGGAAACAAAGGCCATCTGGGGGCACATCCATTGCGCAAAGTGTCCGAATGACGGACTGCACAGCCTCCTCTGCCGGCTCCCCAAAACCGAGCAGATCCACATCGCGAGTTGCTCGGTGAGGCGACGCTGACCACAGCTCGAAAAGGACCGCCCCCTTGAGCACAAACTGGTCACGAAAGCCAGACTCACCGAGCCGGTACAGCAGGCGCTCGTTCGCGTAGCGAGTAAGGACGTAGTTGAAGTCCTCCCCCTCGTCACGCGCGCGATTCAATAGGCGCTGCCGGACTGACGCGGCGATGTTCCGCGGACGCCGACGTGTCACAGGATTGCTTCCATATATGGCTGCATTACCTGCGCCACGCGACAGATGCGCGCATACGCGGCAAGCTCATCCGCAGAGCTGAGCTTCTGGGCCACGCAGTCACGGAGGGCTTCGATGGCGACGTCTACTCCCACTTTGCTCCGGAACTTGAAGCAGTCCGCCACGGTCTTTGCCGGCCCGTACACGCGCACCGACACCCCGTCGATAACCGCCGTCTGAATCCCGGCGTCTCGCGCCTTTCCCGAGAAGCGCACGACCCGCAGACCGACGCCGGCTGGCCGTGGTGCCCGGTCCTTTGGACCAATCGCCAGCCAGACTTCAAACGGAGACTGCGTCGTCAGGCCGTGGAAACTCAGCGCGGAGAGCAGGCAGATCACTCCCCGAGGTGTGCGCTTCGCAACTTCGGCCAGAGAGCGGTGCTCGCTTACGGCGGCGTCAGCAGGGGCGTAAAGACCTCGACCGACCTTTTCGAGTAGTCCCTCGCGCGCGAGTTGACCGAGATACCGGCCAGGGATCCCATGAGCCTCGAGGTCGCGCGGACGGGCCATTCCGGCTCGCTGGACTAGGTCGAGAACCAGGGTTCGGCGTTCGGATCTCATACGCCAAGATTCGAGGATATGTCGGAAGATGTCAATAAGTACCGACATTTGCAAGGCCAGGCTGTCGTGGTGTCATCGCGCTCGACGTACTGCGAGTCGAATGACTAGCTCACGTCGCAGTCGGGCCGAGAACGGATCGCGTTGGAGTCGCAGTCGGAGACCATCGGCGCCGCAGCCCACCGCGACAATGCCTCCGATCAGCGAAGGTGCAGTTGTAGACGGAACTCTCGGAGCTGGTAGAGCTAATCCCTCTTATGAAAGTCCTGATCCGCCGGCGCAGCAGATCCGTCAAGCTCTGAGACCCTTGCTCGGAGACTAGACTGCATTTCGGCGGAGATTCCGAGTTCGTTCCGTACGAGCAGAGATTCAATGGCGGCGATCTCGAGCACATCCTGTCCGGCCTGCCACATGCACGGTCTGATACATACGGGGTTGCCACTCGTGCTCCCGTGAGCCTCGTACCACAGTGCATCGCGAGTCTTGGCTGGTGCCTTAGCAGAGAGCTCCTTCAAAATGCTGACGCCGATCAACTCGGCTGGGCTAGCTAGTCCAAGCTCCTTGTAGATCTCGTGAGCCCTCATGAATTTGTTCGCCGCTAGGCCCGGATGTGCTGAAGAAGAGGGCGCATCGCTAACCCCCCAGATCGCTCTGTCCTCTTCCCTGACACAGTCCGTGCAATGCGTCCCAGCCGCGAGACATCGCTGGCCGAACTCGGAGTCGATGTACTTCTGATCGAACGGGTCGTCGACTCGCAGCATCTTTCCTCCCGGGTAGACAGCTGCCGAACGAGCGCAGCGTCATAGTTAAGAATCGGAGATCGCCAGGCAAGACTCGCCGTAGACGTCCGACAGATCGGAATCCACGCTAGGAAGCGCAGGCTTCGCATACGCGCTCCCAGCGACGTAACTCAATTCGAACCTGGCCAGTGGACTCGCGGCGCGAGTGGGTCCGGACTGTGGAGGAGCAATCGGGGCCCAGATGATGGCTGTGAGCCGGACGAATCGGACGGAATCCTTAGGATCGACGCTAGCCCGGCGCCTACAATGGCATCGGGAAAAACGGCGCGGCCCAGGCCGATCTACAGGTTTAGCTGGCCCCAAAACGGGAACATCCGATCAGGCGCCGACATCGGCAGCAGGGACGGCACATTGACGCTCCGTCCAGACGTGCCGATACGCATGGCCGATACTCCCCGCCGTCCACCGCTCTCAGGTGGAGAACGGATGGGGACGAGGATCCTGAGTCACGTCCGACCGCGTCACGAGATCTGCGGAATCGCCCACGGCCGCTGCTTCCAGGGTGATGGACACGGTCGCGAGAACCGTTCGTGGCGACCGACCCGCGATCGGCTCCTACCGGCCAACCCAGAGTGAGCGCACGCCGCGCAGCACCACGGTATCCAGGTAGGTCGGCTCTTCCAGAAGCCTTAGAGTTGGGAATCGGTCCAGCAGGGCCGTGACGGCCAACCGGCCCTCCAGCAGGGCCAGGGGCGAGCCGAGGCAGTAGTGAATGCCCCGACCGAACGCCAGATGCCTGCGGTCGGCCCGGCCGACATCGAACACGTTGGGCCGGTCAAATGCGTCTGGGTCACGGTTGGCCGCGCCGATAAGAACTACCACTCGCTGGCCCTCTGCGATCGGTTGACCGTCGACCAAGGTGTTCCGCCGGGCGATTCGCCCGTCCAGTTGGACCGGGGCGTCGAATCGAAGCATTTCGTGGACGGCCGACTCCCGTAGGCCGGGCTCCTTACGCAGCCGGTGCAACTGCATGGGGTAGCGAAGCAGCGCCAGCACCCCGTTGCCTAGCAGGTTACGGGTGGTCTCGTGGCCAGCTACCAGCAGGAGTAGGGCCGTCATCAGCACGTCCTCCGACGTCAGCCGATCGCCGCCTGCCTCGGCCTCCACCAACCCGCTCAGCAGGTTGTCGCGTGGGTGCTGGCGGTAGTGGGTGATGAGGTCCCCCAGGTAGGTCCGCAGCTCGTCGAAGGCCGTGCGGACGCGCGCCACCTGTACGCCGCTCAGGGCCGGCTCGACGCTACGGGCGGCCTCGCGCGACCATACCTCGAATTGGTCCTGGTGGTGCGCTGGTACACCCAGCAGATCGGCAATCACGATGACGGGCAGGGGGAAGGCAAGCCCCCGGATCAGGTCGAAGCGGGCCGGGTCCACCCGGTCCAACAGGTCGTGGCAGGTCCGACGAATCTGCGGGGCCAGCCGGGCGACGACCCGAGGGGTGAACGCCTGACTCACCAAGGCCCGCAGCCGCGTGTGGTCGGGCGGGTCCATGTCGAGCAGGGACACGTACGGCGTGTAACCATACTCGCGGCCCGCGTTGCCGAAGGTCCGATGGTCGCGGAGCACCCGGTCGGCATCTGCGTACCGGCTCACCATCCAGCCACGGGTCAGCTCGGACCAGTGAATGGGGTCTTTGCGACGCAGGCGGTCGTACAGCGGATAGGGGTCTTGCTGCACGGCGGGCGCTGTGGGGTTGTAGCGCACTCCGGATCGGATCTGCTCCCAGGTCAGCAGCGCCTCAATCACCACCGGACGTAGCACGCGATCAACCATGCGGAAGCTCCAGTCGGCGATCCGGGCGCGGGCCGCGGGCTACAACGCCCTTAGCAGGCAAGTCGACGTCTCGAGTCCGCACAGGCCACCCGACTTCTGCGAGACCTGGCCGTCGATCGCCTTGCCCTTGCGCGAAACGCGCAGCTTAGGGATTGAGCTGTGGCTTCATTCCGGGCGCCACGTACGCTCCGCGCAAAGGCAAGGCGACCAACTGCCGCCCGAATCGTACGAACCGGTCAGTAACAGAACGGTGACATTAATAGAGTTTGGGATTACGGTTCAGCTCAACTTAGGGCAGGGGGTGATCCGGCAATCGTCCAGTCGAGTCGACCCATGTTTCGGCATAGGTCCACCTAGAACTGGAATCGATCGGCCACGGTCCCGATCGGCGAGTCATTCTCGCCAATGGCATCTCGCTCTCGGCCGGATCGCCGCGACCGCAGGCCGCCAATGCGGTGACCCGCGGTCAATGTCGAACCGGGGCTGTCCGCGACTGAGCGCGAGACACAACGCGAGTTCCGCGTTGCCCCAGGGGCTGGATCGGCCTGGCTGCCCGCAGGGACAGTTAGGCCTCAATCTCGAATGTAACTGAACCGGCGCGAATCGAAGCGTGCGTGGGTGCAGACTCAGCTGCCGACCAGCAGCGGGTCGCTGGCAGACGCCGATCAGCCGGGGCGACGTCACCAGTTGCCGGACGAGCAACGACCGCTCCGACGGGTGCCCGGCTGAGGTTGGCGCTCACGAACGCCATGCGAACGATGGTCGGCCGTTTCAATTGAGCAGGCCACACGATCACGCGTCGCACGTGCACAGCGCCGAATAGGTGATACACGCTCTTCTGAAACTTCGGCGTCACGTGATGCTGCAAGGCTTGGCCGGCAGCGAAACCAAGTGCGCCGCCGTGCCGATGCTGACGCGGCTGGCCAGCCGAGATAATCCGTACGTGGCCGTCCACCTGGCTCGGATCCCAGACGAGGTCCTTCGGCGCAGGCGACCGGCCAGCGCCCTGGCGTACCGCCCTCACCCGCGGTCACGCACGGCAAATGTGCCGGCGGCCGGCCCTGCGTGCTCTTTGTCGGACAACTCGATGGTGTGAGCGTGGTGTCCGCCTAGCGACAAGACGTACGAGACCCGTTCCGCGAGCTGATAAACCAAGCGGAACGGACAGCAAACCTGCGGCTGGTGTCCGCCGGCCGCACCCTAGGCCTCGAGCAGGACCTACGTGGCCTAAGGTCGGCGGCCTAGCGAGACCGCATTTACCGAATTCCAATCGGATCACTTGAACGTGCGCCCGTCTGGGAGGCGGTTGCAACCTCAGGTGTCGCCGCCTGGATGTAGGTGCGCCGCGCGCAAGTTGCAGGGAGCGTGCTGAGCCAAGGCCCGCTGTGCCTGTTAGCCGCTGTTGTAGTAGTCATTCAGAAACGCCTCACAGGCCTGTACCGAAAAGTCGGCCTTGCGTACGACCGTCCGAGTCTTCACTTCGGGTCGCTCTCCGGTTTCGAGCTTCCATTGGCCCTTGGCCTCGACCAGGAACGTGTAGGTCCCCGTCTGCGGCGCTGGCACCATCAGCACACCCCGATACGGCACCGTGTCGTCGTGCCGCAGGTGCACCGCGCCTGCCGGTCCTACGACTTCAATGTGAACGGGTCCAAACATCCATCCGTCAAACGTATAGTCGATCGCGTGGATGCCGCGCACCAAGTCCAGCGTGGCCCACGCCGCGTCCCGGCCGGATGTCTCGCGATACGACAGCATGTCCGGCGGAATCTCGACGAGCGGCGGAAGTTCGGGCACGACGGGCCACGCAAACTCGCCTGGACCAAACACGGTGTATCCAAGGTCACGCAATCCACGCACCGCCGAGTACCGAAGGTCCAGCGCCCACAGTTCGCAACGATCAGAGTTTGTTGACCGCGCGTGTGCCGTGTAGACGGCGACGTGGTGCGGGTGCATTTGGCCGAGATAGGAGCCGCCAGGCCAAGCCTTGACGTCGCGACAAACTTCCTCACCGTCGTACGCGACGGCAGATACGACGCCGGTCGCGACGAATGCCAAGACAAGGGCAACCAGTGGAGTGAGCCAGCGGGTTCGCATTCGGCGTTTTGCCGTCGGCAGGAGGCGAGGGATCACGCAGGGCGATAGCCGCAACACGAAGGTTCGCCGGGCTTGCGGATCATCGTGTGCCATAGGGCATCTCCTCAGAGTCGGAGCCGTTGAACTGACGACCCTCGCATTCGGCAGTGCGATATCCGCGCGGCTCGAAACGCAACAAGCGGCGGTCGGAAACCTAACGCGGACTTGGTGTTATCTCGACTAACCAATCGGTTCGTTGCTCCTTCTCCGGGCATCGGGAAGCCGCGGCCTGAATTCCCGGCCAGCCGGGTCTCGAAATACTTCGCAGGCGATCGCCTTGACCCTGCGAGGGCCCGCGGCTCAGGAACTGATCTGGAACCTCAACTGGGACACCAGATAAACCCCACGCAAAGCCAGAGCAATCACCTGCGGCCGTCAGCTTAGGACCCGTCAGTAACAAATACGTTACAGATGTAATGTGTTAGATTTCGTTATGGTGAAGACGGCAACAGAAGTGATCTGATTGTCGCCCGATCGAGCCAATCGATGATGTGCCCAAGGCGCGACCTACAGCTGGAAGCGGCCAGCCATCGCCCCGATCAACACGTCATTCCGTTTAGATGTGATCCGATCGCTTCCGGATCTTCGCGACCACGCTCCGCTGAACCGGTGATCGACGGACGAACAGACGGCGAGTCACCGGCAGATGCCGGACGGCCCGAGCGACGTCGACAACCTCCTGACGATGAACGACAGCTCTGAGGATGCACAAGGTGGAGACCATGCTCAGGTCCCCCCGTCCCAACGACGAGCACCCGTTTCGGTTGGGAGGACTGCGCGGTCACCCGTCCAGCGATCACGGCTCAAAGCCCGATCCGCTTGCACGACACGGGTGTGCCGCCGCGAACGATTCCGGCCGTCGAGCTGCTGAAGGAGCAGTAGGACTGGCCCCGGGGACACTCGAGCCTCGGGCTCAATGCCACCCGCGACGCTCGCCCAACGCTCGCGACATCCCTATCTGAAGTCGCGATTTCCTATGCGGCAGTGGCCTGACGCCATCCTCCGTGCTGGCAAGCCGGGCAACCCGCCTACCCACGAGTTGGGAATGACTTCGAGCCTCCGGGGCAGCCGATCCCGGCATCGAGATCGTCACCACCACCAACCCAGATCGCGCCGGCGCTATATGCGGCAGGTAGTGCTTGTATGCACAATTAGGCGCCTGGCGAGCCGCGAGCAACTGCTCGGGCCGGTCGTGAAAGCCTGGTCGCCATACGCGCCGATCAAGCCCAACTCAGTCTGCGACTCTCGAGGTAGCTGCACACAACCTTCACCCAGCGCACGCGCTCCCGGCAGGTGAGGCTCGGCTATGGCACATCCGGTCGCCACAAGCCCAACAGATGTGCGGTTCTGGTCAATCGTTGGGTGGCGGGCGTGGGATCAAAGCTGGATGTTGCAAAACGCGCCTTCTTCGCGATTATCGCCGACCTACTCCCGATCTATCCACGGATCCTGATTGCTCGTCACGACGATGAGCTTCGCCCGCTCGCTGTCGCATCGTCAGGTCGGTCGCTGGAGCGCTGGCCTATCCCCCGCCAACGTGAAGCGTGACGGCCACGTGTGCCGCCACCCCCAAGGCCAGACAGGGAGCAAACGGCAACCGCGGGCCTCGGGTCGCACGCCGGTTGCCCGTATGGACGAGCAGCGCGACCGAGGCGGCCACCACAGCGAGGCCCACGGCCGTCATGACACCCGAGACCCCCAGCGCAAGCCCGACGATGCCAGCGAGCTTGATGTCGCCAAATCCAACGGCGTCGTGAGCAATCAGCCGCGGGAGTGCCAGCAGCGCCAGTCCCAGCCCAGCTCCGGCGACCGCGTCTATCCACCGCCCCCCGACCACCGCGAGTGGTGCACTGGCGATCAGGCCGGCACCGACGAGAACGTTCGGGATTCGCCGCTCGCGGACGTCTGTCACAGAAGCCGCCAGCGTGACGCCAAGGGCGACCAGTAGCCCAAGCAGGTAGTGATCATCCAAAGAGCCCCTCCGCGATGCTCACGAGCATGGGGACGAAGATGAGCAGCATGAACGCCGGCAAGAAACAGACGGCAATGACCAGTTGCGCCTTGGCCTCCTGGGATGCCACCTCGGCGTCAATGGCGTTTTGGCGCTGGGCCCGCAACCCGACCTCATGCTGGTCGAGGACGGCGTCGAGTTCCGAGCCAAGGCGGCGCGCCTGTTTCAGGGCCAGCACGAAGGCCTCGAACTCGGGCGAGCCCAGCCGGTCGGCAGCTTCCTGGAGAGCCACCGTCAGCGGCACGCCCAAGCCGTAGGCGGCAATGCTGCGCCGCATCTCGCGGATGAGCGCGGTGGACGCCACCTCCGACGCGTCATCCTCCACCAGCACGTGCAGCGCCCGCTCTACGCCCATGCCGGTGCCGATCAGGCCGCGCAATTCGGCGATTACGTCAGGCACTTCAGTCAGGATCTGCTTACGTCGAGCCGCCCTGCGCGCGTCGATGACCAGCGACGGCGCCGCGAACCCCAGCAGACCGCCGATTGGTGCACCCACGGTCATGGCCGGAAGCCACGGAATGAGGAGGGCCAGCGCCCCGCCGATCGACGCACCGATCACAAGTTTGATCGCCACGATGGTCCTGGGCGTGACCCATGCAGCCTCGAAGCCGGCGTCCCGCAGGTCCTGAACACGCACGAGGCCTTGCGAGCGGCCGAGACGCCGCCCAAGGGCCTCGAGCAGCATCACGATCGCCCCCAGCGATCCGGCCGGTGCCGGGGACGTGGCGTCCGAGCCGGCCTTGGTCAGTCGGACCACACGCCGGTGACGAGCCCCGCCAACGATATCCGCAACCTGTGCGAGCACCGTGTACACAAGGATCGTCGCCGAGCTCCCGGCCGCCAGCGCGGTGATCGTCGGCAGGCCGTTCATGGCCGACCTCGCGTGAAGCGCCGCCAGAGCAGCAGCCCCGCGAGCTCACACAACAACGCGCCGGGGAGCAGCACGTATTGCCCCAGCGGCTGGTCCATGACCGTGAAGGACGCCGGGTTGGTCCAGCGCAGGTACAGGTGAATGACCGGAATGGCCAGCGCCACCACGGCGATCTGAATCCGCAGCCCGCGGGTCCGAGCGTGCAGGTCGTCCTACGCTCGGAGGTTGGCCGCGATCGTGGCCTCGATCCCCTCCAGGGCCGTAACGGCGCGGCGTCCCGCCACGCCGTGCTCGATGGCCCGCGCCAGCACGCGGTAGGCCAGCCGCAGGTGGCGACCGGGCGTTCGCGCGGCAACTGCTGCCAGTGAGCCATGGAGGGGCCGATCAAGTCGGAAGCGGCTGGCAATCCATGCGAGGTCATCCTGGACCTGCGCCGTCACGACGCCCTCGGCCGCGGTGCGCAGGGCCTCGACATAGGTTGCCCCGGTTCGCAGATGGGCGCTCAGGAGGCGCAGCAGCACCAGCGCCTCGCGATCGGCACGGGCGCGGGCGCGGATCGCGGCCGTTCGCAGCACCAGCCCAGGAACCATCACTCCGGTGGCCGCACCGATCACGGCCGCCGGCAGCGCGACAACCCCGCCGATCAACCCGCCAAGGACCACGGCCAGACCATTGAGCAGCAAGAACGTCTGGGGTGACAGTCCGACGTCCGCCTCGTGCAGCTGGGTGCGAAGTCCACTGACACGGCGATGTCCCCACCCCGAAGCTTCTGTCGTGAAGCGCGCGGAAAGCGGGACGAGCGCCAGGGTTAGGGCAACGAGGCCGGCAGCGGCGCATCCTGCGGCAGTCAGGGCAAGAATCACTCGAGTAGCCCCTGCAGCCGGAGCTTGGCCCTGAGCTTTGGGCCAGGCCGATAGCCGTCCACAGCCTCAAACGTGATGCGTGTATCGCTCGCTGCTCGATCGACGGCAAACACGGGCCGCAGGTCGTAGGCCCCGTCAGTCAACGTGCCGGCCAATTCCACGACCTCGAGCACGGCCCGACGGCCGTCCCCCAGACGCCCGACATGGAGCACAAGGTCGAAGGCACGCGCGATGGGCTCGCGAAGTTCCCGCAGGGCTACATCGCGATACTCGCGGCGCACCAGCGTCTCCAGCCGGCCCAGCGCGTCGGCCGCACCATTGGCGTGGATCGTCGTTCCCGAGCCAGCGTGTCCCGTGTTCAGTGCTTCCAGACACACGTAGGCCTCGCGCGGACTGCGAATCTCACCGACCACCAAACGATCAGGCCGCATGCGGAGCGCATTGGCGACGAGATCGGCCACCGAGACCGTGCGGTCCTGGTAGTCGACCGCGCGATGCCCGTGGACGCACTGCAGCCGAACGGTATGGCCGTGCTCCGGCACCGCCAGTTCCGTGGTGTCCTCAATAATGATCACGCGCTCGCTTGGCGGCACCACCGCCAACAGGCTGGACAGCAGTGTCGTTTTGCCCGCGCCTGTGGCGCCGGCAATCAGCAGGTTCAGCCGTGCGCGGACGGCGGTGGCCAGGAACGTTGCCATGGCTGCGCTCAGCCCACCCGCAGCTACCCAGTCGACCGGCATAGCCTCGGCCGCGTCGTGCACCTCCGGTGCCGCGTGCTCCGGTCGCAGCGCCAGGCGCACGCGCCGGTGCTTGCGGATAGAAAGGCAGGGCCCACCGACGGGTGTGATCACCAGGTTGGCCCGGCTGCCGTCGGCCATGCGTGCATCGACGCAGGGACTCTCCAGCGACAGGTGACGTCCCACCAGGGCCGCGAGCTTCTCCAT
Organism: Chloroflexota bacterium; assembly: GCA_028874315.1. Taxonomy (GTDB): domain Bacteria; phylum Chloroflexota; class UBA11872; order UBA11872; family UBA11872; genus UBA11872. The sequence continues at coordinate 70,045 of JAPPKM010000097.1, read as the reverse complement.
GAGCGCCGAGAGGTGCTGGACATCGCGAAACCGGACCGGCGTCGCCACCAGCCGGCCCCGGCGCTCGACCCACACATCGGTCGGACCATTGACCAGCACGTCGGTAACATCGGGATCGGCCATCAGCGTGGCCAGCGGGCCGAGTCCGGCCAGTTCGTCGCACAGCCGCCGGACCAGGCCCGAGTCAGGCACCGCGCGGGGGAAGGTCTCGGCCAAGTGGGCATGGACAACGGCCTCGATGCGGGCGGTCCGGTCGGGCACCGGGCTGAACGGGTCCAGCACCTTCGGGTCCAGGGCCGCCACCAGCCGCTCGCGCACCCGAGCCAGATACGCCTCGTCGTGGAGCAGGGGGAGCGACGACTCTCGGTCGTGACGCTCGCCAGCCGCCAGGGCGCCAGGGCCGCTCACGGAATGTAACGCGCAGCTTGGCGCTGGGCCGCCGGACCGACGGGCGGCAGCTCGTCAAGTCGCTGGCTGAGCACAAAGGTCCCCGTCGGGATTCGGGCCACGTAGCGTGGGACATCAATCGCTGGCACGGCCAGCACGGCGGCGCCGATTCGGACGGCCGCTCGACGGTTGAGGCCCTCGCCGTCGGATGAGGTCTCGAGCGGCTCGCCGCGGTCGCCGCGCAATTCCACCAGCAGGACTCCGCGGCCGAGGATCTCAACCTGGTGGGGTACGGACGCCGAAGCCCCGTAGCCGACAGCCGGATCGGGACTGGCAACCAGGACATCGACGATCTGAGATGGCGGCAACACGCCGCCTAAGGCACGAACGGCGTCCACCGGGATCGCCACAAGGGCATGGCCCGATGGGATCGTCGCCGCATGCGCCAGCAGGGCCGCACGGCGCGAATCGGCCAGTTGCCCTACCACGATGTACTGACCCTTGGGGATCGGACCCGTGGCATAGGTCCCGGCGGCCGCCTCGACCGAGGCAAAGGCGCCGGGCGGTCGCGCTGCCGGGTTGACGTTCCTGAGCTCCAGCGCGTCTGGGGTGAGGGGGTCGCCCGCAGCAAACGGTCGAGCCGCGACGACGATGGGCGCGACCTGCATGTACTGGTATATCAAGACACCGGCGATGACTCCGAGCAGGAGGGCTAGCGCGAGAAACCAGTGCCGCTTCATTGGCCGTTCTCCCACGTGGTCGCACCCTGAAACCGCACCGTGACCGCAATCGATTCGTCCAGATCGAAGCTCCGGACCGCGCCGTCGCTGTAGATCACGCGGATTCGAACACGAAGGTGGATCGTGTAGGGGTCGAGCCGGCCGTTGACGACGGGCGTCACGTCGTTCCACTGGAACCGCAGGCGCTCGTTGGGCCTGCCCGTCTCGCCGGGGCGAGTACCGCTGGGTCGATCGTTCACCCCGCGGACAAAGGTCCATTGCTCCAGTTCGACGCTCGCGGACGGGTCCGTGGCAGGCGGCTGGACATCCGGACGCACCCAGAGGTCAATCGGCGCGCCTCGCAGCACCTCGATAGCCCGAAAGCCCGCAACGTCGGCATCGATGGCCGATCCCGCGAGCACCGGCGCCACACGAATGCTGCCCGACGGCGGATCGTGGGCCGGCGTGGGCGATTCCGTCGGGGCTGGCTGAGATGTCGGCGTGGACGTGGGCCCCGGCCGCCGGGTGGGCGTCGACTCGGGTCCCGGATCGCTCGTCGGCGTCGGATCAATCTGCGGGCCGTTGGATCCGTTCCCCGACGACTCATGGTCCGGATCCCCGACTACGGAATCTGTGACCGGCTCCGTTGGCGTCGGTGTTGCCGTCGGTCCAGCGCCGCTCTCGGGCGTCGGGGTAGGCAGGGCACCCGTGGTGAAGCGCACACGATCGTCCTGGAAAAAGACGATGCTCGTCGGCACATAGCATCCGTGGCGCTTTCGGTAATTCTGGTAAAACGTGCCTGCGAGCAGCTGGCCGTTTGCGTCCCGCTTGCGGCCGTTGAAGGCGGCGCCGTCGTAGGGACTGCTCACGCCCTTGCTGTAGCTGCCGAGATCCACCGCGTAGAGATCGTTCGGCCGATTGTCGGTCACGGTTCCGTAGTAAATGCCGGTTTCGGATTCCTCCACCGTTGTGCCGGCGTAGTAGTCGGTGACCTTGTAGATGCCGCTTGGAATCCGGCAGTTCGGGCGGGGCGTCGCTTCTGGGACGGGCGTCGGCGTGGGATGCGGGAGGGAAACCCAACGGCGACGTGATTCATAATGCCCCGGCGACACGACGACGCGCTGGGTCTCGTAGTAGCCCGCAATCCAACGCCGGTCCGTCGTCCACTGGCCGGGCACCCACACCGTGGTCACTTCGTCACGTTGCTCCGTGATCCAGGTGCCGTGGTCTTGCCACTGGGAGGTGTCGACCCAGATTTCTTGGAGTTCCCAGCGCGAGGTGTCGACCCAGACAAAGTCGATCCCGATACCGTCGTCGCCCTCCACCTCGACCCAGTAGCCACGCTCCACCCACAGCAGGCGCTCCACCCAGTGGCCCGACACCACCCACACCATCCGCGACTGCCAGACCCGCTCCTCGACCGTGCGTGTCCGGGTGTCCCAGCGTCCCGGAACCCAGACGCTTTGATCCTCCCAGCGGCCGGGAATCCAGACGCTGCGGCTTTCGATCACGGGCTCCACCCAGACCCTCTCGGTCTCCCAGGTGCCGTGATCTGCGCGCGCCTGTGCGACAACGCACATGGTCAATACGAAACCGACGGTAGCCGCCAGCCACCATTCCGGGCGCAACATCGGCTACGGCGTCGCAGGACGAACGGCAACCCCGGCCCAGAGCCGATCCGAGACCCGTGCGTCGAACACGAGGCCCACCGCTACCTGGTCGACTGCGGGGTTCGTGAGCACCGACGCCGCCTCATCGCCAATCAGACCGCGCAGCTCACCCATTTCCGTCGCATTCCAGGCAGCGGGCGTTCCGACCGACCAAACGCGCACGGCCCATCCACCCGCCGCAGCCGCCTGGTATTGCCGTCCATCCACCCGCACACGGTCGATGTCGCCCTGTCGCAGGGCGTGGGCGACGAGGGCGCGCAGCGCCCCGCGTCGCGGCTCATCGACAGCAGCCGGCGCGACGCCCCGGCGCGCCCGGTCCCAGGCCACCCACTCCAGGAGGTGTTGCTCGAGCGCGACGAGTTGGTCCGGATCAGGCTGAGTCGCGACGTCCTGTGCACGTGCGTCGCCTGGCTGTCCGACCGCGACCGTCGCCGAGGCATCAAACGGCGGAAGGACGGCATGCACCCGCGCCCGCCCCGGCGCCAGGCCTGTGACGAGGCCCTGCGAACTGACCGTCAGGACGGCGCGGTCACTCGAAAACCAGCGCACCGGGGCGTCCCCACGCGATGTCCCGTCGGCCAGGGCAACCTGAGCGCGCACCTGCGCTTCTTCGCCGACACCCAGGTGCAGCGGCTGGTCGACACCTTCAGCGACGGTCAGGTTGGTCACGGCAATGCCGGCGGATGTGGATCGTACGGGGCGGCCCTCGGCGGATTCGACGCCGGCCACCGTGGGAATAATCTGGTTCCCCCCGGCGCTGCCGATCAGCAGGCCGATCGCCCCGCTGAGACCCATGGCTGCAGCGGTGATCATGACTACGAGCGCAAGGGGAAGCCGGACGCGGCGCCCCGTAATCGATCGATATTTCGGACTTCGCATGGCATTAGCTCCTTGTCGTTGCGCTGGCCGTAATTGGTAAAGCGCGAATTGCGGGCAAGCCCGCCAGTCGGAGGAGCCCGGTGTTTACGGGGATCTCCGCTCGGATTGATACGGTCGGGGCGGCCACGATCCGGTTGCGGATGGGATCAGCGTCGCCCGAAGCCGTGACGGCGATCTGGGCTGACGCGGCCACAGCGGCAGCCGAAGACTCCGCGATCTGGCCATTCAGCGGCTGAAGATTGCGGCGCAGGTACTCGCGGGCCACAGTGGTCGCGTCCGTCGCCAGCCGGATCTCGCCGCTGGCCGCCAGGTAGGGCGCATCGATCTGGCCGGCGGCCACAACGGCGGCCTGTTCCAGTGCGTCGCCAAACCGCAGCCGCTGGACGCGAATGGCGTTGATGTCGATCACCAGCGCCCCGAGCAGCAGGCAGAGGCCAAGCAGCAGCGGCGTCAACCCTGAGATCCCGCCGCCCTCGTCGGCCACGGCAACCCTGGCGGAGGCAATCATCGATTGACTTCGCCCCTCGTCGTGAAGCGCGAGCGCAATGGCACGTCCATTTCCAATAGGAAGGGAATACGGACGCGCTGGGTGCTCCGCAATTCCACGGTCACCGGCTCGCGCCAGTCCACCGCCGCAGGCTCGATTGCGATCGACACTGACGCCGGGTCGAGCCCCGCGGTCGCCAGGTCGGCCGCCACCCGGCCACGGAGGGCGGCACTGTCACCGCCCTCCTGCGCCGCCTGTCGGGCCGCCGCGGCGGCCACGTGGTTCTGGGCCTGCCAGGCGTCCAGGGTCTGGGCGAAGACAATCATCGCCACAAGGACGGGGACAATGACCAGCATGGCCAGGACTGCCTCCGCACCCACCGCCCCGTTCTCGGCGCCAAGGCCTGGCCATGGACGGCCGAACCGGCGTTGCGGCGTGTCCATGCGTGGCACGGCCTAGAGCCCCGTCAGCTCCGTTAGGACACCCTCGAGATAGGTGGACAGGCCGTTGTTCCAGGCCACGATGGCCGCCCCGAAGACGGCGACTCCGATTCCGGCGATCACGATGTATTCGGTGGCGTTGCCGCGCTCGTCGGTCGCGGCCGTCCGCAGGCCGGCCAGCAGCCGGTCCTTGATATGCATACCCATCACGGTTCCTCGCAGTCGTACGATGGAGAAAGGTCGGCGAAGACGTGCGCCGCGAACCTTGCGGCCGGTCTTCGCAGGTCGGATCCGGCGCCGACGGGGGCGAGGTGTGGTTGCCGATCCCCCGCCGGCGCCCTAGCAGTTCATCCCCGGCGCACCTCCGTTTCCTTCATGCGGGCCGACAGAGACCCACTCAGCAGGGTTTGGTGCCGGTCGGCGTCCCCGAGCACGGGCCTCCAGACCGAGCCCAACGGATCGGCCAGAAAGGCCGGCTCCCAGGCCACCGAGACTTGCAGCACCTGGTCAATCCCCCATATGCCGCGCGCGGCCACGTCGTTCAGTCCGGACGCGACGGCGTGGCGCAGGCTGGCCACCCGCGACCGTCGGCTCGTGGTGATGCGCAGCTCGGGAAAGACCGGGAATTCTGAACGCCAGGTGCCTGAATGCCAGAAGTGCGCATAGCGGTGTACCTTCCGGGTGTATCGGCGGAGCTCCGCCGTGCCGCGGTCAATCTCAAAAGAGAGCCAGTGGTCGCCGCGCGGGCTGCTCACCTGCGCCAGCCCGTCGGGATTGATCACATGCCATCGATCGCTGACCCGATAGCGCATCCGCAGATGCGGGTCCGAATTCCAGCGCACGAGCGCGTGACCCGGGGTGGCCTGCAGCGATCGCCACAGGGCGATGAAGCACCGGTTGACCGCCAGCTGATGCCGGGCGCGCTCGGGCGTGAAGGTCTCGGGATCACGCACGTAGGGGATCTGGCTGCGGGGCGCGTCGTCGATGTGCTCCAGCACGCCGGCGCCCTTCGCCGACAGGCCGTAGACGTACCCGCGGCTGCCGCCGCCCGGGCCACCGCTGGTTGGCCGTGCCCGCACGACGAGGCCCTGCGCATGCAGGGTGGTGAGGCAGCGCTGACAGGCGCGCCGGCTGACCGGGGCGAAAACCACCTGGTGCACCTGGCCGACGTCCATGAAGCGATGGGCGCGTAGCAGGCGCAGGACCTGGACCTGGCGAGGGGCCCAGATCATGGGGAGAACCTCGGGGTCGTCCTGATAGTTACGCGGCGCGACGGTCGTGGTTTTGTCGGAACATTCGTGGGTTTCGCGGCAGACGACAGGTTCGGCACGCCACCGGATGTCGGCACGCCGAGACGACGGTGGCCCGTGGCCAGACGTACGAGGTGACGATGGAGATGACGACGGCGGATGTGTCGGGTCGCCCGGGCCCACAGCACGGTCACGCCGCGCCGTCCGGCGTCTCAGGCGCGGCGTCGCTCGGCCGGGCGGCCAGATCGACCCGGCCCTGCGCCTCGCCGGGCAGGTCGTCCTTGGACGACCCGCCCGCGGATTCATTGGTGGCTGTAGCGGCGCGCGACCCTTCGGATCCCATGAGGACGCCGTAGCGCGCCGCGACGTGGGCATCGAGCGCTGCCCGAGGCTGGCCCAGGGCCCGTCGTGCGCGAGCCTGGATGCGAGAAGCCATGGCCGGATCGCCGCGCGGAATTGGCCCGACCGCAGCCTCAAAGGGCCGAGCCGGCCGGTTATCGACCAGGGTCTTGACCGCCATGTGATAGGCAGGAAGGTCATCCAACTGTGCCGGCGTGAAGACCGGCGCCATCTCCATCGCAAAGTGCCGCGTCTGCTCGCGCAATCCCCCGAACACCACGTGCGTGCGGGTGTTGAGGAGGACACTGCTCAGAATGCCTTGGAGCTGACGATGACCCGGATTCTGGGTGGCCACCGCCAGGCCCACGCCGTAGCTGCGCGAACGTTCGAAGAAGGCGCCCATGTCGCGCCCGGTGTCGACGAACTCCTGGAACTCGTCGATCACCGCGAAGAACGGCGACCGAGCCGTCACCGGCCGCCGCAGCACGGCCTGCCAGAACTGGGTCACCAGGATGCTGCCCAGCAGCCGGGACCCGGCCGCGCCGAGTGCGGTGTCGGCCTGATCCAGGTTAGCTAGCACGATCTCCCCGCGCTCAAGCACGCCGTCCCAGTGCACTGCGGATCGCGGTTGCACCAGGATGTTTCGCACGCGCGGATCCTGAACCAGCATGGCCATTCGCCGCAGGGCGCCACCGAACGTCATCTCAAACTGCCGGACCGAGATGCGGTCGACTTGATTGAGCCAATAGGAGAGCACGAACGGATCAGTGACGTTGGCCACCAGGCCCTGGCGCCAGTCGCGGTCGATGAAGAGTCGTTCCAGGTCAAGCATGGTTGGCTTGATCTGCGGATTGGCGGCCAGGGTTCGGAACCCGTAGGCGAAGGCCTGCGACATCGAGGTGCCCCAGAGGAAGTCCTCACCACGCACCAATTCGCGAAGCAGCGAGTACACGGCCATGGCCACCCGGTCGCCCTCGTCGGCATCGCGCACGTCGAGCGGATTCAGGCCCATGGGCCAGTCGGTGTCCGCGAAGTCGAGCGCTACGACATCCCGCTCCCGGGCGCTGGGAATAACGGCCAGCAGGGCCCGTGCAAGGTCGCCCTTGGGATCCAGCAGCAAGACGCCGTGGCCCAGACGAATGGCCGAGAGAGCGAGCCAGAAGAGAAAGGTGCTCTTACCAACGCCGGTCGGCCCTACGACAAAGACGTGCTTCAATGCATCAGCCGGCTTGAGGCCGTAGGACGACGCCGTCGGACGGTCATGCATCGGGCGTCTGCCCCAGAAAGAGTGCCGCGTCGTGCGTGACGCGTCCGCGGCGAGCGCTGCGGCGCGTCCAGACGCGCCGACCGTGAAGTCCGGCGAGATCGCTGTGCGGCCGTCCGGTCAGCGCCGCGGCTTCCTCGGCGCTGGCGATGAACGAGGCGCCGCGCCACGACCGTCCCGCCGTAACAGCGTGGGCATATGCCCGGCGGCGCCACGGGCGTTGGAGTTTCAACCAGTTGAACGGCCCCGCGCAGCGGTCAAAGACCGACGCTGCCAGGCGCAGCCGATCGCGGGCGCGTCGTCGGTCCGCCGCCCGAACGAGCAGGTGGATCTCAAGGACGACCAAGTGGCCCCTGACCTTCGCCTCGGCGGCGCCGGCCTCGGCCAGCCGCTCTCGGGTGACGTCGCGCGCCCCCGGTCGGTAGGACTGGCCGGTCAGCCCAAATGTGAGCATTTCCCGTAGGCACTCTCCGACGCCGCGCCCAAGCGCTCGCAGCGGACCGTGCCCACCCGAGACTTGACCCCGGCGCAGGGACTCGACCACTGCCCAGCCTTGGCGACGGACTCGCGGGCTGATCGGACGAGTGATGCTGCGGATCATCACGTGCTCATGGCGGGCCAAACGCTCGAAGACCAGATCGAGTTCGAGCAGCGGCTCCGTTGCCAGATCGTCACGCAGCGGCAGAACCCAGGACCGGGCCGGCCGCAGAAAACCGCCAACTGTGATCAGTTCAGGATCGGGCGTCACGCGGTTGCTCCTGGCTGGGATTCGTGGACCGGCTCGGGCGGACCGCGTCGTCGCGCCAGTACGGCACTAAACCGCGGCCACCAGCCGGAAGCTCGGCGGTGACGCTCGGCGGCGTCGAGATTCTCGGCGTAGTTCCGCGCCACCGCCTGCGTACGTTGCAGCAGGCGCCTGAGGCGCCGACGCTCACAATGAGATTCGGCAAGCTTCGATTGGAGTCGGTCGACTTCACGACAGAGGTCAATGACTTGGGCGCGCGAGGCCGCCAGGGCGTGCTGGGCCTCGGCCGCCGTCGCGACGGTGCGCAGTCGCTGATCGAGGCCAGCCGTTAGCCGCTCGAGCTCACGCTCGACACTCCGAAGTCGTCTCGTGCCGTGTCGCTCCACGCGCCCGCCTTACGCTGATAGATCGGTCCGTCGTCGGCCATTGAGGCGAACATCAGGTCGAGCACTCGCCTCTACAGCCTCCGGCTACGGTAGAAAGCAGGCGACCGGCGCGGAATCCAGGAATCCGTAATCCCTGTCGATCAGTTCCACCTGATCGGCCGAGAAAACAGCGCGCAGTCGGAGTTCGACTCGACCTCGCCGAGGACTCATGCTCGCGATCGGCATGCGCCGCCCGTCACTCGGGCTCGAACAGATCCAATTGAGGCCTCAGGCGTGCAGAACGCAATCTCCGCTATTCAGCGTCGGTCCAGGGCTACGTCCGGATCCTCTCAATTAGCTCTGCCGCTTCAAGACAGCAGGTAGCGCCCGGCCAGATACGCAAGGCGCGTGCATTGCCGCTTGCAATGCGGTCGCGCACTCGCCCCCTGGGCAGCTCCGTCCTTCAGTGGATCCGTCTTCGAGCACAAGCGTCAGGAGAGCTCGCGAAGGACAGTAAAGCCACTGAACTGGCCTTATCGGAGCCGCGGCGACGCTACCTGAACGCTTGCCTGCGTTGATCCAAGGGACCGGAACGCACCCTCTCGACGAGCGGGGCGCATCCGTCGCTGGAGGGCGTGACGATGGATGTGCGTTGGGCACGGGTCCAGGCTGCATAGAAGCATCAGTGTGCGACCGCAAGTCACCGCCACAGCGGTGTGGTCGTTCGGTCGAGCGCCGCTGGTCATCCGGGATCCCTACCTTCGGGCGTCGATCTGTTGCAGGTCGTGGCGCAAGGCTCGCCATCGAGGATCCCAGTTCGTGAGTGGACACGCACCCCGCCAGCAATGTCTCGGTGAATTTACGACCAACAGTGATTGAGCGCGACGGCAGCTCAGTAGCAGACCTGGCCTTCGGTGGGACAACGGTGGGCCTTCGGCGGACCTGCCCGCAGATTGCCCTCGGCCGAGCGGCTTGATTCGACTTCGACGGCCGCCTCCGCAGCACTGCAGCGCGAGGTCCGGAACCTCCGGTTTCGGCAGATTCCCCCTCCACTCCTCGATGCCTGAGAAGCGGTGTCGGCCAGGCGATCCGGGGGTCGGCTGCGTTCAGCTCGTCACAGCGCCAGATTCGGGTTGAGGATCGAACGCATCACCTTTATTCCGCATGTCACTGGACTGTAATCAATTTCGGCTCATATGTCACGAATACGTCATTGGATGACCCTTAGACTTATCCGGCAGTTGATCACTTTGGCTCTTGGCGGGTCGCCGGTGACATCGCGCACACTTCAAGTCACAGTTGAAACCCCATCTTCCTTACCCGCCGAAAGTCAGAGTGACCGACTGCCGGGAATCTTGACGCTCATCCCCTCCGGGGTCCGGCTTCCAGCCTCCGAATGGCCGCGGAAGGAGTTCAAAGCAGTATGTTCGGTCGAGCCCGGGCCGTGGCCACGTCAGGACTTGCGACGGCGCTTCCAGCGCTCAGCATCGCGCCGCCGGGAGGGTGATCCATTCGCCGCGCAGCAGTGAGCGATGCCACGACAGCGGAGCAACGAGGTCATGCACGGACTCTCCCGTGTCCCGATAGTCAGCGGGGTCCTGATGGTCGCTGAAGAGACGGAAGCAACCGACCAAGTGTCGGACCGTGTTGCTGACCGGATTCTGACGCGCTTGATGGCCAGAATCAACGGGCGTCTTCCTGTAGATCGCATCCGGTCCTATCGGGATGGGCCGTCCGGCGTTGAACTGGTCGGATTCGCCGCAGGCGCCGCAACATTCGGTATCGGCCTAGTACTGGTCATAAGGGACAAGGCGGCCGGCTGGGGATTGATCGCGGGCAGTCTTGCCATGTGTGGTTGGGCGTTCAGGCATTGGAGACAACAGCAACCCATGCCTGAAGCAAGCACCATTGACATAGAAGGAGCCGAGTGAATGGGCAACTTCTTTAGCTCCCTGTGGCAGATCGGTAAAGGCATATTCTCCATCGTCTGGTCGATTCTGCGAGTTCTCCTGATTCCTGTATTCGGTTTGTTGAACCTTCTACGGCGAATGCTGCGGCTCGGATAGGAGAATGCTGATGCGAGTCAAAGGATCGGTACGACTCAGTTACTTCCTAGATGCGCCCGCATGGAAGTTCCGTCTGAATGCCTTGATTGTTTGTATGGCGTTACTCGGAGCATGGATGGCCCTGTCTGGCTGGGCGATCCCTACCGCTCAGTCGGAGGAAGGCGGAGTCATCGCCACCGTATTCAACGTCATCGGAATAATCGTTGGCACCATGCTAGGCACAGTGCTGTACTTTGCCCCCAGCATTATTGCCTATGTCCGGCGCACAAATGTGATGGCGATTTTTGTGCTGAACCTTTTGCTGGGGTGGACGCTTTTTGGCTGGGTATTCGCCTTAGTTTGGTCCTTGACGGATCAGCGATACCAGGGCGTTGCGACTCAACCGCAGGATCAGCCGGAGAAGTAAATGCAAAAATTTCGGGCCGTGTGCCAGTTCATCATTGCGATCAGCCAAGTCGTCATTGCCGTGTGTCTGGCCGGATGGTCAATTGCGGCCATTTGGGTTGTGCGAGAGGCCATCGACGAATTCCGAGACGCCATTGATGTGTGGAATCAAATCCTCGCACGCATCAGCAGTTAGCCACGTATAAGCCCGCTCCCAGCAATGGGAGCGGGCTCTCCTGTTGTGGAGGGAGCGGGTCATGCGCACCTTTTCGCAGTACGTCACCTTTATTGGGATGGGCGTGTTTGTTGTATTGATGTTACTTGCGTTCAACGCAGCAGGATCTTCCCCCGACGATGGTTTCGGATTTGGTTGGGCATTCTTTGGGATGCTCTTCTTGGTGATTCTAGTCCAGGGACTCGCCTTTGCCGTATTCAGTGCATGGATGGCCTCCCTCAAGGGTCGAGGAGCCATGAATTGGTTCTGCCTGGGATTCTGGTTTTCCTTCATTGCAGCCGTCGTCATCACGATTCTTCCGACCAAGCCCCTCACTTCCCGACATTAGATCGCCAAAGGTCCGGACTCGGAGATTCAGCCACAGGCTGTCGTTCCTGGGGTGAGGACCGCGAACGAGTGGCCAAATCTCGCGACCCCAGTCGTGTGAACGGCGGGCACGTTCTGGACTGCACAGGCGTCACCGTCGCGTCAGGCGTCATCCTAGACATGGCCGGGGCCGCGTGCCTGTGGATACGGGCCACAGGCGCTCTAGGCATTGACGGCACCCTGACTGGGAATGATCGTAGGATGAGAACTTACGGGTCTCGGCGGCCAGACGACCGGCTCGACTGAAGCCGTGGCGCATGGGTGACCGGTATCCCCACGCGCATTCACTGTGTGCGGAACGGCTACGACCGGACCGGGAGCACGGCCACGCCGGCAATTCCATCATAATTGGGTGCCGCGTGTTTCGCGGGACCCGCGCCATCCGCTCGGGGGGAGTCGCAGCCCTCAGCCCAAGGTGGCTAGGGTGGCCTGCTAGACGTGCTCAGCGAAGTCGAGCTGATCACCGGATTCTTTGACCTGACCGGCGCCTCCACTGCCTCAGCCATGACGTCGATCTCTCGCTCGCCAGCTTCATCGGCTGGGCGGCGCAGCCATTCGCACGGCCATGGCTCGATTAGAAGTTTCCCCTTCACCGGCTTGTCGGTCAGCCTAGGCTCTCTAACGATACACAGAGAACGTCGCTTGCGGGCGACACTGGCCAACAAGCTGACGAAAGGAATAAGAGAGGTAGGAAGAATCAGGGCACCGGGCGTCTTACTCTCCCTACCTGTACCCTGCAAGAGTAAAGCACCTGACACCCGCCTCATTCATTCTTATCTTTAGTCCTCTTCTTCTGCACAAGCGACCGCTGTGCTGTGCATACAGACAGTTGTAGCTGTGCTTGCTTCTGATCTCTACTTGTATTAGTTCCCTGATGTTGGCTCGGACGAGCTAGCTATCTCGTATGCGCCCAGTAGATTGGGCTCTGGCAACCGTTGCTGGTGGAGACTTTCCGAAAGCCCTCTCCATTCGCCCGATTTCTTGACTAACTTCTTCACATGCTCTTTCGCGGTCAATGCCTCGATGCAAGAGTTCCTGCTGTCGCTCCATGGCAAAAAGCTGCTCGCACGTATGTTCAAGCGCCTCAGTGAACGTGCGTGCAACTTGACGCTTGCCGTCATGTGACAGGCGTGTCGTAGGTAAAACGATCATTCCACTACACACAAATGTTTCGTCTTGCGTCGCAGCCCGTTCAGAATTCACGTCAATATACAGTCCACCCCCAAATGGAGAAAACACGAGCACGCGACCGCTCTGTACTTGAAACACATCAAAGTCAACGCCCTTGTATGGAAACCTAGCCATGCAGTCTCCTAACAAATAGGTAAGAGTCCAGGCTGGGCTCTTATAGCAATCGCGTTTAGTGTGCGTCTTAGGCGAACTACCAAGCTGGCGTCCATGTGTCGACATCGAGCAGCTTGAGCTAACACTTCAGCAACTACCTTTAGTAGTACTTCGCAGAACCAAGTCAGGTCGGCCTTCATTTCGGCGTAGGGGCGCATTGGGTCTTTAACGCGATCGCAGATCTTCTAGAGTCAGCGCTAACTCGGGGGTCTCCGGCTATCCACCGCAGGCGACGCGGTCGTTGTCGCCGTCGGGCCGGCTGGGCATAAGCCGGTGCTCGACGGCGACCCGACCCGACGTGTCGAGGCGAAGCAGATAGTTCGGCACGTCGTCGCCGATGGCATAGGTCACTTGCGGGTTCAGCGTTGGCGCCGGATGCGGCGTCGCCCTGGTCGCCACAGGATCGGTTCGTCGTCATGGTGGGGTTGGGGGTAGCGTGCACCCAAGGCCGCGGTGTCGGCAGCGGAGTGCTCCGCGCAGCGGCACGCGCCGCCGGCGCCCCCGACGAACTCGGCGTGTCCGCCACTACCGCAGCAGCGACGTCGATCACTATGCGCAGCACGACCAAGCTGCCCAGGGCCCGGAGGCAGCTGTCCATGGCGCCACGAAGACTCCCGATCGCCCACGACTACCCTCAGTCAGTGGGTGCCTAACTCGGCTCGGACTCATACCAGCCAGAACCAAAGAGCATCCCGCTGAACTGCACGACCCAGGAGTGCTTCTGTTCGTGCTGGCCGGTCGTCGGGTTGATGAACCAGTAGCTCACCCAGCGGCCCTCGCCTTCGGGCACCGCAGCAAACGCAGCTCCGTAGTGAAAGCCACGAACGTCCGTCAGCTCGTCAAGCGTCAGTCCCAGCCGCTCCGGGCGGGCGGCGTGGGCAATGATCGCGCCGTCACGATCGAGAATGAACACGTACCACGACCCTTCGATGCTCTCGGGCGCGTTGTAATACGTGAGTGTGACGTCGAGACCGTGGGTGGTGAAACGGTCGATGGCGCGCTCGACGAAGGCTTGCGTGAAGGCCGGTTGGTTGGCCCTGGACGGCACCTGGTACGGACGCCCGCCATCAATCGGGATGCTGCTTGGGTGGTCCCGTCGGCAGGCCGCTTCCGCCTGGACGCCGTGCACCCGCTGATAGATCCCTACGTTCTCGTGGTTGCCCTGGTGCGCCTCGATGATGTCGTTGAGCTCCACGCAGGTCGTTGGCCACTGGGCGGCTGCGGTTAGCACTGCGCCCACGGTAAGCAGGAGCGCGACGAGCAGGGATCGAAATAGCATCGGGATTGCCGGCCATCTAACTGTCATGTGCTCCATCCTCCAAGTAGTCCATACAACGGTTTCATGCCCAACCCTCTGGCCCGCGTCGGATTTCGTCGGCCAGCGCACGCCAGACCGCCAGGATCAGCCCGGCCAGCGCGAGGCCGACGCCAACCGTGACCCACGTATCCGCCCGCACGGCGCGGCGCTTGGTGCGCGCGAACGCGACCAGGGCCACGACCCTGATACGGGCGCGGCGGCGAAGTCCCCTGATCCCGTTGGTTTCCCGCCACGACGCGGCGGCAGTCGTCGGCTCGTCGGCCTCGGCCCCGTCGCCGTGGTCATGCTCGGCGTCGGTCATGCTGGCTTTCCATCCCTTGTCGTTGAGTCCCCACGCCCCGGTCGTGTGGTTCTTGTAGAACAGGCGCGGATAGTTGTTGGCGCGGGCACTGATCTGGCTCGACGAGGGATGCGACCCGTCGCCCTTTCGGTACAGATCGCCGTCGGTGATACCGGCGGCGATTTCGCTGGGCGTGCATTCGCGCCGCGAATTTCGCAGCACCGTCACCATGGCGTCGTGCAGCGTCACGGACCACGGGCGCGCCTTGGTGAATCCGTCCGTCGCATTCCGGCTCATACGGCGCCGGTGGCCGGCGCTTGCTGGATTTGTCCGGCCCGCTCGCTGATGACGAACGTCCCCGCGATCATGTCGTGGATGCCGCGGTAGCGCGGATAGTCGGCCAGAATCCAAATGAAGCCGACGAACAGAAAGGCCGAGCGGATCACAGCCCTCGACAGGCCCATGCGCCGCCCATGGCGATCTACGATTCGGGTGCCCGCCAGCATCTTTCCCGGGGTTGCACTAAACCTCCACCAGAACGGAAGGGGATAGCCGGTGAACAGCACCGCGACGATGACGGACCACGGCACGAGGCCGTCGCGGATATCGAAGGGCGTGGCCTGGGCGATGAGCGAGACGGCCAGCGACGTGAGGTTGGTGATCGTCAGGAGCACCAGGAGAGCGAGACCGTAGTCCCCGAGTCGGTGCGCGGGACCGGCCACCGGGTAGCAGTTGATCGTGGCCACGGGATCGGGCTTCGAGACATCAAAGGCCACGGGCGGTTGGAGCGTGGCCGGCGGTGGAACGTCGTCGATCGACATTCAATTCCTTATGGGCTGTGGCGGGCAACGACAGACGATGGCGGCTTGACCGGTGACAGATGGGTGAAGCCCAAGCCGTCCGCTGCTTTCACGTCCTCTCGGACGGAGGGCATCGCCTGCCGCAGGAACCGGTGCTTGCGGACAGACCGAATCGCGTCCCGCACGCATTCCTGTCCCAAGGGCGTTCCACTCGACGTCCTGTGCACGAGCGCGGCCAGGTTCCCGTCGAGGGTCGCGGCACCGCGCCACCGGCCTCGGGGCGCTGAGCCTCGTCTGTCGCCGCTGTCGAGCCTGTGCAACTGCCCGTCACGACAACCCCCTAAGCGGTGGCCTGCGCCAACAGATCCGTTGAACGTGCTGGCTTCCTTCGATGCTGAAGCTCTTGATGTCTGACGGGTCGGAGTCATCCGCGCCGACCCAGGTACCACAAAACTGACCTCCCAAGCCACAGCCCAAGGACCAGTGGTGAGGCGACCTAGCCTAATGTGAGCTACTCGCATACGCGAGAAGCATGGAGCCTGGCCGGCACGGCGACGCTGACCTCCCATCTTCAACCAGTCGACGTCAATCACGAGACACTTAACCCAATCCCCGAGTCGCCGAACATCTATAATGTCTACCACCCGTGCATAACCAAACCGTTACGATTTTCCCATGATTCCGTTACTTTCAGTGAAGAGTCGAGAACATACCTTGATACTCTCGTTCGGCATCAAGCCCCATCGCGCGGTGCAGTCGAGGATTTGGGAGCTCTCGTCACACCGTCCGGGAACACCTTGACGCCATAAGGACACGCGCAGGCGCGCTAAGCCGGCGCTCCGCGAGTGGTTCGATGGGTTGAACGGTTCCAGTTCTGGGTCCCGTGACCGGAGACTCCGTGACGGAGCCCAGCGGCTCGACTCGACATTCGAGAGTCATGCTATGAGCGAAGTGAATGGGATATGACCGTCGGTAGTGAATCCGCGCCCGCCATTGACCTGGCAACGGACTGGTCGTGAACGGCGATTCTCAAATGCGTGGACTGCGCGAGAATCACGTCACATGTTCAGAGGACTGAGCTGCCGGCATTGGGTACCAGGCTATTGGACGACTGATTTCTTCTGGCCCTATTGATTCGTTTCCAGTAACTGTCACGGTGGGAAATCGGTGTGGGCACTCTTCGCGAAGCACCCGTCCGCACTGCCGGTCCAGGACAGCGCCGATGTCGCCGCCATGTGGAGATTCCCGCTCGTCCCATCAGTCCTTCGGTCGGTCGGCGGCTGCGTGGACTCCTAGACAGGTCGAAACCTGCGAGACTGTAGCTGGCGGTCGGGCAACGAACATCCCATAGCCTACGGCACACCCACACCGATGGTTCATGCCAAAGTGCTTGTCCGAGCCTCGCAGGTCTTGTTCGAAGCTCTGGGCATCTCCGAAGGCCCAAAGCAAGGCCACGACCCTAACTCTCGTGCAAATCCAAAGATGTGCAAATAGCAGCTAGGACGAGGGAACAGCTTGCCCCATCCAAGCCGTCCAATCTCGGCTTCCGCTACGATGGGCTATTGTGCTGGCCGTTCACAATCGAAGACGACAATGAGCGGCTGGTGGCCTGGGTGCTTTGACATTACCTGCGCCAACTGGGCGGGCCGTACCTGCCGCACAAGAGAGAACCGACGTTCCATGATTACGGCGCTGCGTGCGCTACAACGTATGGGCTGTTGCTCACGTTGCTTTACACCGACACGACAGAGCGGCTCGTGAACATGCGTTCAGCCGCAGAATCCACTACAGTTTCGCGGCATTACTCCCGATCGAAAGGGTAGATTGGACGCCACGACGCCGGTGATGGCGGCACGCCGCGTTCTACCCATTTCGCACAGGATTGTGCTTCTGGGCGCATTGCTCATGTCCGTCGCCGCGTGCGCGGCTGACGATGTCACGCCCGAATCGTGCACGGACGGTGATCGGGTCCTCAAGGTCGGTTTCTACGCCTTCTACGATCCCGTGAGCCACAGCGCCGATCCCGATCCAACCTCGGAGGGCTTCAACACCCATCGAGGATACGAGGCCGACCTGCTTACGGCCCTTGAAGCGATGGAGGGCGCGGGGTTGTCATTCTCCCGGCGCGGCATCGCGCCCTGGGACGACATCTGGCTGCGATCCGCGGGTTCGGAGTACGACATCGTCGGCGGCGGCATCACCATTCTCGACTCACGCACTCGCAACGCGGCAGGTGACGAGGTCGTGGCATTCACGTCGGGCCACGTCGAATTTCGACAGTCCCTGCTGGTCCGGGCCGAGGATGCGGGGCAGATCACCTCCTATCGCGATCTGACCAGCAACATCCGGGTGGGAGTGCTCGCTGACACAACGGGCGAACGGCGCCTACTGGAACTGACCGGCTTGGTAGATGCTGCCGGAGTACTCGTGGCGGGCACGCGCATCGAGACCACCGCCGGCACGCGGACATCCGACGGCAGCGCCACCTACACCATCGACTTCGCCGCTGAGTCCCCCGATCTGGAGGGTCGGCGACACCTCTACCCGCCGTCGGATGACATGCCCCAGGTGCTCTATCTCGGCGACGAGACCGGCGAAGCTGAGCTTCTTGAGGCTTTGCGGGCCGGCGATATCGACGCGCTGGCGAGGGGCGAAGTGGGCAACCTGGAGGCCGCCAGTGTTTCGGAGGGCGCATTCGCCGTCACCGTCCGAGACCAGGCGGTCGAGCTGGGCGGCTTCACCTTGGCGGTGGACGACGCCCACTTGCGTGCCTGTCTGGACGAGAAGATTAACTACCTGACCGACGACCGGCGGATCGGCTTTGCTGAATGGGCGACCGATCCACAGGTGTTCATGCGCCGCGCCGTCGAAGGCCACTAGAGAGGCGCTGCTGAAGCGAGGGAACGCAGGAGTCTCGGGCCAGGCTTGGCAGCTCGTGTGCGCGAAGCAAGTGATATGACGGCGCTGCCGGCCCGGCTGGGGAATGCGCCGCCGTCGTGCAGCAACTCTTCCG
Organism: Chloroflexota bacterium; assembly: GCA_028874315.1. Classification (GTDB taxonomy): domain Bacteria; phylum Chloroflexota; class UBA11872; order UBA11872; family UBA11872; genus UBA11872. The sequence goes on along the minus strand of JAPPKM010000097.1, from coordinate 51,694 downwards.
GCACCGCGTGCAGCAGGCGGCGTGCCGACACGAGCTCGGTCCGAGCTATGAGGGCCACGATCTTATCGTTGCGCAGGCCGACGGACGCCTTATCGAGCCCGATGCCATGCTCGCGCGCCTTCAGCGCGCGCTTCACCGGGCTGACCTGCCGCGCTCCGCATCAGGATCTGCGTCACGTCCACGTCACGCTCTACATCCAGTCGGAGACCGTGCAGCGGGTGGGCAAGGTCGTGGACGCGCAACGACGCTCGAGTTGGGTTTCCCCGTACACCGACCGCCAATCAACGAGTCACGAGCCCGTCGACACACACCAGCACCATGTCGTCACCACGTTGCCAATGAGCGCGCATCGCCGCCCGCGTCGGCTCGATCAGCGCGGATCTTGGGCCGAAGACGGTCTGTTATGAATGGAGGCAGGTCGTTCCGCTGGCACCGGCCGACCGACCCAAGTCGACAGTGCCTGAGGTTCGGACGTAGGCGTTGCCTTGGTCGCCGCGGCCGATCACTTCAGACGGTTCAAGATTCTGCGCAACTACGATGTAACTGCTCACTCCAGTCATCAGGTAACCGTGGCGACCTACTGCTCTCCGAGTGATGAGCGAAAGGCCTGAGTCTCGTTAGGCCGGTCGAGCCAGACTCGAACTACACGGCCAAGTACGTACGAGTGCCGAGGTGAGATGCACCCCTCGCTGCCCTATTTGGTGTGGCTTCGCACGACCAATGAGACTTGTAGCTGCCTAGTGTGGAGTCTTCCCGCGCTTCAAGAGTGAGCCTCAGGCAAATCCGGCCGGTTCGCTGACATCTTCCGGTTTCATCAAGAGGGCCGGCACGATCGCAACCAGCGCGAGCACCCCCGAAATCAGGAAGAGGTTCTGGAATACGGTAAACCCGGCTCCCAGCAATTCGGCCTGGGTCTCCGCAAAGTTCAGTCCGAGCGTCACGTCAGCTGTGAGACTGTAGAAGCGCTCGATACCCCAGGCGGACAAGGCCGCCAGACCCAGCGCCATCCCCACCATTCGCGATGCGGTGACCAACGAGGCTGCGACTCCCCAATAGTCACTGGGCGCGGCGCTCAGCGCGCTGACGCCGATCGGAGGGATAACCAGGCCGAATCCCAAGCCTGCGGCCACCAGTGGCAGGGTCAGCTGCAGCCCCTCGATATCCCTTTCCCATCCGCTCACCAACAGCAGACCCGCACCGATCAACGCGAGGCCGGCGATGGTCACCACTCGCACGCCGATCCAACGGAGAACGTATCCACCCACTAACGCTCCCGCCGGAATCGCGGCCGTCACTCGCACGAGGTTGAGAGCACTCTCCCAGGTCTCTTTCTCGAGCACCGTTCCGGACATGAGCGGCACGCAGACCAACGTCATGATCAGCGCAATCCCCACCAGAAACTGGGTGAAGTTCGACGCGACGAACGCCCTGGAGGTATAGAGGAACGGCGCCAAGAGCGGTTGGATCGCCTTACGCTCCACGACCACCAGGACGCCGACCAGGACTACTGCCACAAGCAGCGTCGCGTACGGGAATAGGGACTCCGCGGTGAAAATGCCTCGCTGGGCAAGGGCGAAGGTCAAGACCGTGAGCGCCGCTCCAAGCGCAATCGCCCCGACGTAGTCCATTCTCGCCGCCGGATTGGCGCGGTTCGGCAGGATGGCCAGCAGCGCAATCAGAATGAGGCTCTGTGGGACGTCCAGCCAGAAAATCCATCGCCAGCCAATCCACTCGACGATGGCGCCGCCATAGATTGGACCTACAACCGAACCGGCTTCGGCCGAGGCGGCCACGAGTCCGATTGCCAGTCCGCGTTTCTCCATCGATACGGCAGCCACGGCCATAGCCAGGCCGATGGGAACCGTCGCACCGCCGCCCATGGCCTGGATCACCCTGGCGGGCACAATCCAATTGAAGGTCGGCGCCAGCGCTACTAATGCAGAGCCGACGGCGAAGATAAGCAGTGCCGCCTGGAACATCCTGACGCGACCGTGGACGTCGGACAGACGCCCGGCCAGCGGCATGGCCACGGTGTAACTGATCAGATACCCCGTCATGATCCAGGACGCCCGATCCAGGTCCGTAACTGGAATCTCCAGATCCAACATCACGCGCGGCAGGGCGGTGACCACCACAGTCTGGTCCAGGGCCGTCGAAAACACCGCCAGACAGAGGACACCCAGGACAACCGGCTGGGACGAGCCCAGTCGGATAAGGAAAGACCTCACATCGCCTACCGGCTGACAGTCAGGTCTGGAAGCTCGATTTCAACGGGGACGTTGATGTCTTCGAGGGTTATGAGGCGGGAAGTCTCTGGGGCGTCTTCGGCAAGGATTTGGCCCTTGATCCGAACTTGTCGCAAGACGGCCTCTTCCGGGTCAAGCCACAGGGTCAGGTCAACCGGATGACCAGGCTCGGCGGTCGTGATGAGTCCGGTTAACGCCTCGGACTGAACGACCCCTTGGAGGACGAGGGCCGAGGTGCCCTGCACGGTCTCCTCCCCCGTCACGGCTAGATCCTCAACCTCAGCAGGCAGGACTTCAAGTAGCTGGGCAATGCTCGCAAAATTGAAGGGCACCTGGTTCGCCGGCAACGGGAGCCAGGGAGCATCTTCAGTAAGTTTGATGAAGGCTTGATCTCCGACCTGGATTATCTCGATCTGTACAAATCCAAATCCTGGAGCCACCACGTCAACCAACATTCGCACGCCGTCGGGGAGTCTAATGACGGCTTCCATCTTCTTTAACTTCGCTCCAAAGAACGGGGCGCCCGATTCCGTCTCGTCGACCATAGTGAACTTTGCCGACGACATCGTGGCGATATTCTGTGCGACCGCCGCAAGAAGCTGATCCGCCTGTTCGGCGGCCGTTGGCGGCTCAGGAGTCGGCGTGGGCGTAGGTTCGGGCGTCGGAGTCGCGGTGGGCGTGGGCGTGGGTTCGGGCGTCGGAGTCGCGGTGGGCGTGGGTGAGGGTTCGGGCGTGGGGGTGGCCGTCGGAGTGGGTTCAGACTCCGGCGTGGCAGTGGCCGTCGTTACCGGCATTGGGGATGCGGCGACAACCGCTGCTGGCTCCGACTTCTCCGTAGGCGTGGGCTTGGGATCGTGCCCGCAGCCAGCCGCCAGGAGCAGGGAAGCGATCAGCAGCAGAGAGACCGAGAGCCCGCGAACAAATGCTGTGAATCGTCTCATCGCGTGATCTCCTTCGGCCAATGTCCAGCGGCGAGGCGGTATCGCTCCAAGAAACGTGGCCCGCCTTCATATCGCCCACAGTGAACCGTGGCGCCAAGCGTGCCAAGGCCCGTTTCCGCGAATCTCTCCCGAGCGCAGGTGGCCACTTCTCCGACGTGTATACCTCCTGCGTGTAACCATACGGTTCCATCTAGCCACCGTTTCCATTACGTCTTGTAACCTGCCGCGCGAAATGCCTTCGCTGTCATGGTCGGCGACGAGGAGAATCTTGGAGCGCCGGTCGGCCGGTCGAGAGAACGCACCGCACCGTCCGGACGCGCCGAAGCGCGAGAACGCAGGCGTACGCGATCGACCTGGCAGGGTGCACGAGGCCAGCCTGCAGGTCACCAAAGCCATCGCCCTACACATCGCGACGCAGTACGTGGAAGGCGTGGAGGACTTTCGCGTCGCCTTAGAAGAACCGTGGTGAGACGCGCCGCTCTCGCACAACTCCAAACCTGTTACGGCCGCGAGCCCGATGTGTAGGCCATCGCCCCCATACAAGAGCAATGGCAAGAAAATCCTGCCCTAGTTTGGGGGATTCCGCCTGCGTTAGCGCCAGGCTCGCGCGCGTGACGGCCGCCAACGTAGGTCCCCGGTAGGCAGCCCAGAGATGCCGACGGCTGCGCAGCCCAACCGAGCTGCGATGGCGACCATCGGCTGGCGGTGCACACGATCTGCAGCGCCAGATCCTGCCGCGGGGTCAGGAACGCCAACGTCCGACACATCGCCTGCCGAAGTAGAGCCCGTTCATGTGTCCTAAGCTCACTTCGGTATGGATTTCCGATCATTCTGTTGCTGTTGGGTGAGCCACACACAGTGTTCGCACCGATGGTTCAGTTGCCGTTTTGTCAGAATAAATTCAAATCCCTCGTCTGGCCACATATGGCAATCTCTGCGGTTGTGCCATTTGGCTCCACGTATGCGTCGGTACTCCTGCAATCCACTATTCATGAGTCATGCCTGTGACCGTGGCGGGCTCTGTGCGGTATGGGAGCACTTCATGGGTGCGTACCGTACAGGTCGCTTAGGCTGCCAGACGCTACTAGACGGGTTTGTAAGGGAAAAGCATCACAACCGCCTTGACGGGCTGTGAGCGTAGTCTCGAACGGACAGCTTCCTGGCTGCTGTTGTCTATATTCCTGCCATCTAATCTCAAAGCATTGATCACACGCGTGTTCCTGCAAGAACGGGCTATATCGTGACTCACCGATTGACTGGAAGAAGGAGGCTCCGGTTGTGGGCGTATGGGGGCAATCGACACGCCGATGCCATTCACTATCTTTAGATTTTTTCTGCGGTACTCGGCCGTGCTTGTCATGTCCCATTCCATTCTCGCCACTGTCGAGCCCGTACAGCTACCCGCCGCCACAGCTCGCGGATGGATGGTCAGCGCCAGCGGCTGAGTCGAACACGCCGGCTTGCTAGGACGCCGACTTCTGCGCCGCCGTGCGCTCGAACGCCGCACGGTGCAGGATGGTCCGACGCTCCACATCTTCACGGTACTGCTTGGCCCGTTGCGCCACCGCCAGAGCCTGCGAGGAGGTGCGGCTGTTGTGCTTGGCAAACAGGATCGTGACGAGCGGGGGCTGGGGAGCGGGCCAGTGGATCGCAGCCTCAATCGCGGCGTTCCCGGTCGCCCCGATACCCGACGCACGCGATGAAGGTCACACCAGCGATCATGATGATGACGACATAGGCCAACAACTCCCGCGGGATGAGGACCGCCGAGACAGCGCAAAAGACGACGGCCATGACGATCAGGCGGGCGAGGGGCGTCACGAACTGACGGCAATGTCACCGGTGACGATCACGCCGCTCACCACTGCAGCGCCCCTCTGGCCGCCTGAACTGTTCATACGCGCGCTGGTCGACGTCGGACACGAGACAGCCAAACCCATCCCCCATGTGGCCGAACATCCAGAAATGCATATCATCCGCGCATAACCAATCCGTTACGGCTTGTCTATGTTTCCGTTACATTCAATGACGAGGAGAGAACACACCTTGTTCTTCCCAGTCGGCTCCGAGTCTGTTCGCGCGGTCCAAGCAGGGATCTGATAGCTCGCGTCACCCTGTCCCCGAACCCGTGCCACCATTCCGTCATGCGCAGGCGCGCCAAGCCCGAGCTCCGCGCATGGTTCGCCGGGTTGAACGGATCCAGTTCGCCGGTCACCGAACACCGCGCCCTCAGTCTCCCGGTGCGAGGGATCGGACACGGTGCATGCCGCGCCCACGACCATCGACGGGCCGCTCGCTAGGGCACCTTGAGACTGCCCCGCTTCCAACCGGAAGCTGTGCGCCTGCACCGCGGCATGCCGTGGCATTGCCGGACTGCAGGATTCCTGGCCCGTCGACTTGGACGACTTTGCGTCCTTTCGGATTCGCACCTACCGGTGTCGACCTCTGTTGGGGCCACTGGTCACCGCGTCCAGATTGGAGCCTCGATCGTTCGAGCTAGCTCCGAAGAAGCCGAGTTGGATCGACGCGCCTGCCACCGCGCCACATCTCGAAGTGAAGGTGCGGACCCGTCGATGCGCCCGAACTTCCCAGACCCGCAGTTGGATCGCCGCAGCGCACGCCATCGCTGCCACGCAACCGAGGGCTGCTGACGTCAGCCAGCTGCAGGTGCGCATCAAGAGTCTGCTAGCCGTCGTCGTGCACGAGGATCATCGATTTTCTGTGGCCGTCGGTATCCCAATCCACGGCCGCAAACGGCGCCCTCGCCAGGCTGCGGCGTATCCGTCCACTTGTAGATGTCCCGACGCGAGGGATCCAACGACCGCCGTGTGCAGCAGCAGTCCCGTCGCCGGCGCAGCCGCCGTTGGCAGGCTCAGCGACACTCGAAATACGCAGCCCAGCACCTGAAAGGACCCCAGTCAGACGCACCGCCCGAGAGCCGCACCACATCTGTTACGGCATCGAGGCCGATGTACAGGCCGTTGCCCCCTTCCAGGGACGATGGCAGGAGAATTCTGCCCTAAGTCGGCGGAACTCGGCGTGCACCAGCGCCAGGAACCGGCGCGTCGCTGCCGTCACCGCCGGCCGTCGGTCGGTGGATATAGGGTGCTGACGGCCGCGGAGACCTAATTGCGCCGCAAAGGCGGCCATCGGCAGCCGCCCGCCGAACGGCTCGTGCACCATGGCCCGCCAGAGTTGGCCCCGCGTCGAGTGCACGGCGGCGAAGGCGCGGCAGGAACATCACTGTCGCGCCACGCGACGTACGCCGGGCGGACCGACCAACCCGGGATCATCGACTTGGCGAACGCTTGACGCGCAATTGCGCACAGCGTCGTCGACTATCCGATCGCTGGCGGCGTACGACCGGCTGCCGCAACGCGGAAAAGCGTTGGGCATCCGCCACCTTCAGGTGCATGAGCGACCTAGCCTGAGGATGCCGGCGTGCCGAAGCGACCGAAAGGCAAGATTCCGTATGTCTGCCGCGAGAGCTGTAATGGCTCTCGCGCCGTGAGTTGCCTAGCCAACCGCACGTGTCCAAAGGACTCGAGGTGCAGTGGAGGGTGGTTGTCGCTCTGCGTGTGCTACCGAGGCCCATGGGGTACCGCGCATGCGCAATTCGGGTCGGGGCATTGGCCTGCACCGGCGGCACACGGGCTCCACAAGCTGTCCAATCATCCGCTGCAGTCGCTCTCGCCGGGCCTTGGAGCATTCCTAGAAACTGGCCGTCTGCTGTGTCACGTCGTCCAAGAGACACATCTCTCGACAAAGCTGACGCGACTGTTTGTGCGGAAGAGGATCAATCAGCCAGTCCGCCGCCACCCTAGGCGTCGTCGGGCACCAACCGCCAAACCGAGGGGTCGCGAGGTGTTGCTGGACGAAACGAACAGGCAGCACCTCGCGCCATATCTGATGGTGGGTTGGGGCATACCGGAATGCAAGCTTCTAGGCGGGAGATTTCGATCTGGCGGCGGAGGCCCGATGGCATAGATTGGGCCACCGCAGACTAGTCTTGCCGCAGGTTGCGAGATCTGCTCGGCCCCACAGCGGACCGCCCGCCAGACGGGTTGGTGTCGTGCGGCCAGTCCACGCCCTCGATAATCCTGGCGCCTTAGCGGCGACGTTCCAGTCTCATCGGCATGCCGCCTTTCACCTTGATCGTTATGCGAGGCACAATCTCCGCCTTGCCTAAGGCGTCAGCGCGCCAGCGCCGGCACAGGGTTGCCAGCGCGAGCTTCGCCTCCATCCACGCGAAGCCCTCGCCGATGCATTGATGCGGTCCCCCGCCGAAGGGGAAGTAGGCGAACCGCGGCAGTTCGCTCCGGAACTCGTCCGTCCAGCGTTCAGGGCGAAACTCCAGGGGAGCGTTGTACCAGCGCGGATCGCGGTGGGTAATCAGCGGCGCGACCATCACCGCGACACCCGGCGGAACATGGTGGCCGCCCAATTCGATGGGCTCGAATGCCATCCGTCCAAGCGCCCAGAACGGCGGATAGAGCCGCAGCGTCTCCGTGACGATCTGGTCGGTGAGGGGCAGATTGGGCAGGTCGTCAAGGGTAGCGTCGCGATCGCCCAGGACGTCGTCCAACTCCGCATGGAACCTTCGCTCGACTTCAGGGTTCTGGGACAGAAGGTAGAAGGCATAGGCCAGGGTCGTCGCCGTGGTGTCGTGCCCGGCGATGTACAGGGATACCGCCTCGTCGCGCACCAACTCGTCGCTCATCCCGCCGTCGTCCTCGCCCTCGGCATCCTCGTATCTCACCTGCAGCAGCATGCACAGCAGATCGTCACCTTCGGCGCCCGACTGCCGCCGCTCCCTGACCAGGCCGTAGATCAACTCGTCCAGGTAAGCCCGAGCCGCCATAAAGCGCCGGGTAGAAGGCACAGGAAGGCGATGGAAGAGCCGCCGCAGAAACACCGGCTGCGTTAAGCGGAGGTACATGTATCTGTCAGTCTCCGCAAACGAGTCGCCCACGCGCCGGACAACGTCGCTCGTCTCAATATCGAACAGAGCCTTGGCGACAATCTGGAGAGTCAATTCCCGCATCTCCTGCTCCATGTCCACCTTGGCCGCGTCCTGCCACTGCCTGGCTTTTCGGGATGAGATTTCAGTCATGGCGCCAGCGTAATGCTCGATGTATCTGCGATGAAACCGAGGCTGTATCATCCGCCGCTGCTTGAGATGAAACGCTCCGGTGGATGCCACCAGGCCATCACCCATCATCCAGCGTACGGTTTCAAACGCAGTGGCGCTCCGTCCGGTTTTCTGGTGGTTTGTCACCAGAATTTCCCGGTTGAGCTCAGGGTGATTCACGAGGTAAATCAAGGTGGGGTTCACTGACACGGTGCTGACATCACCGTAGGTGGCAGCCTCTTGCAGCAAGCCGATCAGGTCGAACCGAAGACGGAACGCCTGCCCGACCAGTGGCAACTCGGATGGCCCCGGAGGCAGGTCCCTTCGCTGGATGGAAGGTCTGGGAGGATCGACTTTGAACAAGCCAGTGCTGGTCGTTACTGTCTGTCTCGTGGGTCGTTGCAACACCGAGTCCTTTCGTTGAAGAAACCCCCGATGGCCTTATTCGCTGTCGGCAGGTACACGTGTTTGGAGACTTGGTCTACACAGTTAGCCTTGACGTCGAGGCCCGCGAGCTGCCGGGTGCGGAGCGACAGGTGAACGACCTGCCGGCAGGATTCCTGGCGTTGGCCACGCAGCCGGGGCCCGGGGGTGGCGAGCCTCGCGTCACTCGCCGCAGCCCAAAGGACCGTCGCTGAGGATGGGTCATCCAACGTTTGCGATTCGCATCCGCGCGTAGTCTGGAGCCTGGATGCCACCATGACGCTCACCCCGCATCAATTGCCAGTCGACATCGGTCACAAGACACGTCAACGCATTTCCCAAGACGGTGAAGGTCCAGCGTGTCTATCACCTGTGCGTAACCAGACCGTTACGATTTTCCCGGGTTTCCGTTACTTTCAGTTAAGAGCCGAAAGAGGACCTTGATCCTCCCGTTCGGCGCCGACTTCTTTCGCGCGGTGCGGTCTCGAATCTGCGAGCCCTCCTTACCCCGTCGGGGAGGCCGGGCAACCCGAGACTCTCCGCCCACTAACCGGATTCGCTGCGTTTTCCCCGACATATGGAGTGGTATAGCGTTGACGCACGAGTCATGGCCCGTCGGCAGTGGAGACCGAGTGACTTGTCAGAGTCGTGCCTACCGTCGTGGAGCTCCGTCGGTGTCGATCGACAAGGCGCCCAGATCGGGTCCTCTAGGATTCGACCTAGCTCCGAAGCACCCGCCTTAGATCCACGCGCCCGCCAACGCGCCAAACTTCGAAGCGAACGTGGGCACCCATCGGTGCCCGGCAACTCCCCAGACCACCAATTGAATCGCTGCGACGCATGCCGTCGTAGCGACGCAACCGAGGGCCCATGCCGGCAGGCAGCTGCATGTCGGTATCGAGCGCCTGCCAGTCGTCGCCATAAGCGAGGATCACGGTGTGCCCACAGCCGTCGGGATCCAAGCCTGTGTTGGCGACCACACCATCCAGCGCCACCGACACTCACGTGTCGGACGCACTGGCGGTATCCGTGCCCGAGTGAGGACACATGGCGACGGTGCAGCCAACGTAGCGCGTGGTCAGGCGTCCGCAAGCTGGCTACCGCCGTTCGCCGATTGACTTGGTTCCACCCAGCAGATCCGCAAACTTGGCCTACCGTCGCAAGTCAGTGGCCTGTCCGTCTGCTTTCCCAGATCTCGACGCGCGGGACCCAGCGACCGCCGTCTGAAACAGCATCGCCGCGGCCTCCTCCGTCGCCTTCTGCAAGAGCGCCCGCGTCACATGCACGGCGACGAAAGCACCGGCGCGCGAGCCGCTCGACACCCGACAGGCTGACGAAGGACGAGTCGAGGAGGCGATACCCGTCGGCGCTGTGCCGCAGGCCGTGGTCGACCCAGCGATGGGTGGCGTCGAACGACCGCTGGCCGCGGCGGGCTGCCCGACGCACGTTGGGCCGCCCGGAGATCGACGAGGCCGCGGCGTCGGGCATGCGACTCCCTTTGGTGCGCCAGCGGACCTACGTCAGGGTGTCAAGCCCAAGATCCGGGAGGAACGCAGGATTCCGTACGAAGCCTCGCAGGACGCGAAGGCGAATCGCCGCCGTACCGCAGAGGTCCTCGCATTCGACGGAGCCCCAGTGGATCGCCTGAGACGCTCGAGCCACGCGCGACGGCGGGCCCTCCCCCACCTGACGGAGGCGCCTGAGCGCCGCGCTAGGTGTGCCACCCACGACCGGCGGGCCGGGGTGGCAGTGCGCGCACGATCGGCTACACGGCTGCACCTGATCCAGCCACACCTTGCCCCCCGCGACGGAAGCGCGCCGGCCGACGCAGCCTCGCCGTACCGCCGCCCGCGTTTCGTCGCCGAGACCCCGAGTCTCGTGGTACCGACGCACCTGCGCTCGCCGAGCCGGTTCGGGCCGTCGACGTCGACGGCAACGCTGCGGGCGTGGCGCTGCGCGGGGACCACTCTCCGGCCAGCCACAGGCGCGCTCCACACCTCATCCGACACTGGGCACGCAGGCTCTTGGAGACAGTCGATGACGTCACACGACGCGAGGACAGGCGCACCGCGTGCTCCGCCGCGCTGGGCGGATCCGGCCGTGCGACGGCGGATACGGCGTTGTCAGTCGCGGTTACGGTGCCGGCGGCCTTCGTGCGCCCGCCGCCGCCGTCACTGGCTTGCCCCATCAGCATGTATACGGCCTCAGTCTCGTGGTCGAACGCCGCCGCGCCGGTGATGCCCCCGTTATGAGGCGAGAGCGGCGGCCGATAGACGCGTGTCGAGAACCGGCGGTCAAAATGCTCCCGCACCTCGCGGTCCGATAGCCCGCGGATACTGAACTGTCTTCGGAAGTCATTTGGAGACTAACCGGACGTCACAAAACCTAGGAATGATCCATCCGTCGCTTTGTGTGATCAATCTAGGTCGAATTCTCTTGTACGCCAATCTTACTTCGACCCACTATCGGTGCTTATCAGGTCTTGAGGTGATTCGACTGCTTATACAGATCCACAATGCGTCGAGCAATACCTAGCAATTGGGCAACCTCATCAGCGATGCGCTGTCCAGGATCAAGTGCTTGAGATCCACCCACGGCACCAAGTACATTGCCATGACTATCAACAATGGCACGTGAAACTCCCGCGTAACGGTCTTGCACTCTCGTTTCGTCAAAGACGCCAACCAATTCTATGTTTGCAAGTTTGTTGGACTCTTGTTCAATTAGTGTAGCTAGTTCGGCACTCAACACTAATGATCCATCATCAGATTATACTGCCCATTGTCGTGGGAAAACAATTACGGCCAGTCGAGCCATCATTCCTCCAATTAGTCTATTCGCTAGTCACCTAGTCTCAGCTGCATTTGGCAAATTCGCATTGCCACCCCGGCAATCCAATTGCCAATCGCAGCAGTGCCATCAGCGATTGATTGTCGATTCGTACGACCGTCGCGGCCAGTAGCAGCTGGCCCACATGCTGCAAGAATTCTCGATATTCGTACTTCATTTGGACAGATCAAGACACCGACTGCACAATGGACTTGGTTTCTTGTTTGTGGTTTCATAATCGTCAGTTGGCCATTTGTGGCAGTCTTTGCGCCAGTGCCACGTATTGCGGATTGAACCGAGTTTCCTCCGCCAGGTACGTCTGAACATGAGAGTCCTCCTACGTTACAGCTAGTCCAGCCACGGCAAGAAGAAGCGCAATACCAACGACCAGCAGCAGAACAGCAAGCAGGGCAAAGCCAAGAGATTTGTACATGTGCACCGTCGGGTTGAGTGGATTCGCGCCCGGATGGTGGCTCCGTTGCCGTAACTGCGAATCGCAGGAGTTGAACTGTGACGTCATTCCGGAGGTCACGTATGCGCCGTGCAAAGCTAGAGCCATCAACTGCAGCCACAATGCTAAGACTCATCAGTAACAGATAAGTGACGATTGAATCGGTAACGATTACGTTGTGGTGAATGCGGTAACAGAGGTGATCCGATTGTCAGCCGATCGAGGCAACCGATGCCGTGACCGAGGCCCACAGACGGAAGCGGGCAACCAGCGCCCCGATCAGTAAATCGTTCTGTTCACGTGTGATTCGATCGCACCCGAATCTTCGTGACCATCGGCCGCTCATCCGGTGATCGACGGTCGAGCAAGCTGCAAGTCGCCAGCAGATGCCGGACGGCCGGCTAGGCTCACCCGGCGCCGGGCTTAGTCGATGGGCAGATCGCCCCGCACGCAGGGTCGTGACGGCTCGGGCTTCTCCCGCCGGCGCAGGGCCGCCCTTATCCTGGCCGCCAGCTCCATCGGCGAGAAGGGCTTGACCACGAAACCGGCAGCCCCCAGGGTCCAAGTCTCCGCGGGGGCAGCGGGTCGGGCGGGTCCAGCAGGGTGGCCACCGCGCCATTGACCAATGTGAGCGGGGTGCGCGGCTCGTGGCCGACCATAGCTACAAACTCGGCCGGCAGCCGCTCCTGCTCCTCCGGCGGCATCAGGACTTGGAGCGCGGAGACGAAGGACTCGATCTGACCATCTTCGGAGTGGATGGACGTGGCGTTGTGTAACACCCGGACGCTAGGTCAGTCGGGCATCCGCCGGATGATCGACTCGGCCCACACCGCGTCGTCCGGGCTCAGCGCCGGGGCCGGAGGCAGTTCCTCCCGGGAAATCTCCTTCCCGTCGGCGTAGGACTTCCAGGAGTCGCTCCCGCGGTTGGTCCGGACTGCGCAGGCCGCCCACGATCCTTTGGACTTCCGGTTGACGGAGACCGGCGAGCCGGATGCCTTCGACCCGGCGAAGCACGGGCCGGGCTCAGGCTTGGCGCGCCCGCCCGTGTCCGAATGGAGTTTCGGGCTTCCCTACAGGTTGACGAGAGCCCCCAGCTCCCATACCGCACCGCCCGAACCGACGTGATGCCGAGCGTAAGGACAGAGCTTCTTTCTCGCCGCTTCACCGAAAGTAACGGAAACCCGGGCAAATCGTAACGGTCTGGTTACGTACGGGTGGTAATCATTCTGGATGATCGGCCCCGTTAGCGACCGAATTGAGACGTTTCGCGACCCGTGTCGACTGGCAGATGATGCGGGTGAGCGGAATGATGGCGTCCACGCTCCACGCGATGCGCGGATGCGAACGGCCAACGTTGGACCGCGCGGCCTCAGCGACGGTTCATTGAGTTGCGGCGAGGGACGCGTGGCTCGCAACGCCCGGCCTCCGGCTGCGTGGGCAACACCAAGAATCCGGCCAGCAGGTCGTTCACCCGTCGCTCCACAACCGGCACCTTCCGGTCTGCCACGTCACCGCGTGCTGTGACGACCAGGTCATCGAGATGATGGCCGCGATTGCGACCGGCATGCGGAGCAAGCGGCTGCGCTACCAGGAGTTCATCGCGCCCATTGGGCGCCCGAACGGAGCGAGGCCGATCCGGTAATGTGGGAAGACTTGCGCTGGTCGCTGGCCGCCGGCGTAGTCGCGTTCGCCCTCCTGGCCTACGTGTTCGGCACCGGCACGTGCACGTGAGGGCGTGACATTGTCCCCGGCGTCTGCACACGCACTTAGGGGAAACTGATGGTGGTCGAAATCAGACCGACGACCATCGTGGTGCCGGACGAGGAGTTCCAACCGGCCGTGCGCAAGGCTCTGGGCGCGCTCTCGATCCAGATCGAGACGTGAGCGTATGTATCGAGGGTTCGTTTGATGCTGGCGTGACCCAATGGCTCCCGGACAACCTGCGGGTGCGCGCCTTCCCTGAGCATGATGTTGGCGTGCACATGACGAAGATCTTTGGTACAGAGCGACGGCAAGCCAGCCTGACGGAGCGCACATTGAAAGCAGTCGAGCATGACGCTGGGGTCAACGGGTCGTCCGTCGGCTTGGGCAAAGACGAGATCGTGACCCTCATAGAGCGAACCGAGCTCGTGTCGTCGCGCCGCTTGGCAGACGCGATGCTCGTCGAGCAACTGGACCACGACGAGATCGAGCGCGATGGTGCGTGTACGACAGTGAGTGTTGGTCCTCGCAAGGACTAGCCCCTGGCCCTCGATGCGCTGAAGCGACTGTCGGATCCGCGCGCGGCCGGATTCAAGATCGAACTCCTGCCACGCGAGCACGACGAGTTCGCCGGGCGGTACGACCGTCGTTGGCAGCGGCAAGAATGTGGCGCACCGGATGTTGTCCCTACCGCCAGCACCGCACGGCACAGGGAAGCGAAGCAATTCTTGGCTTCGGCACGACCTGATCACCCACCTCCCCGACCTCGATTACCGGACCGTGGCCTGTGCGAGCGGGGCAACGGCCAAGTATCCCGAGGCCCACATCGACAAGCGCGGATACCAGTTCCCGAGACGACCGCTCGCGTGACCGGGCTATGGAGGAGTCGAGGAATCGTTGAGTTCGCCGGGGCTTGGGGCTGCCGCTCGTGCGCCAGGGATGTACGGAACTAGCTCTATGAGGAAGCAGCGTTCTCATCGCCTGGGCCGCCGTAGCCGCCATCGATAAGCGCCACGCCTGGTCCATATGGCTGCTTTTCGCTGGCGTAGCTCGTGGCGACGTCGCGAATGTCGATTCCGCCGCCCGCCCAAGGGAACGCGAGTGGCGCGGCTTAGGTCGAGACGCATCGCTCCACCCAGTGGATGAGGTCATCGGCGACGGACGACCAGCCCGACTCAAGGTTCAGCATGTGCCCACCGCCGCGATAGATGCTCGGCCTCACGCCATAGCGGGCCGCGATGCGTCGCGTGACCCAGGGGCGAATGACCGGGTCCTCATCCCCGCCGGCGACCCAGACCGGACAGCGCACGTGGGACGCCGTGATGATGGGTGGCACGAACGCGAGTTGCCTCGCCAGTCGGCGGGGCTCAGGGACGCGACGGGCGGTCAAGGCGGCGCGCTGGCCTGGACTCACCCGCCCCAGGAAGGCGTCGTCGGCAAATGGGCGCATGGGCCTGGAGCTCAAGGGCCGACCAATGAAGTGGCGGAGGCTGGTCACCACGAGGGACAGTCGGGGAATGACCGGAATGCCGAAGGGCGGCGCGCTGGCCAGTAAGGCCAGACCGGACGGCTCGGTCGCGGTGGCGACGAGTTGCGCGAGCAACCCGCCCATGCTGTGGCCGAGAAGCACGGGAGCGCCCAGATCACGCACGACCGCCGCCACGTCGTCGGCATAGTCCTGAAGGCCAAGGCCCGCAAGCTGCCTGGGATCGGCGCCTGGCTGGTGATGCCGCAGCCAGACGGCATACGTCTCGTACCCGTGCGACGCCAGATACGGGCCAACCTGGTTCCAGACGGGCGCACCGACCCACACGCCGTGAATGGCCAGCAGTTTCTGGGGAGCCTGACGACCGCTCGCTGGCCAGTGAAGCGCCCGCAGCGGACCAATCGTGACGCCGCGCATCTAGAGGAGACGGATGAACGGGAGACCGTCGTCCAGCCGTCGGCCCAGCACGAGAAGCCCAAGTCGACAAGTTCTCGGCAGCGCCCGGATTGCAACTGGCATCGGACGATGGCGCTGGAATGTAGCTCGCATGGACTGCGGAATCGTTGGGCACTCACGCATATGATCACCGGCGTGGCGCGCCCGCAAGTCAACGCAGCCCATGCCCCGTCAAGTCAAGGTGATCCTCGACCGCCGCTGTGCCTTCGTCCCCGCGTACGCTGACCTGACCTCTGGACTGCGCCGCACCCGGCGACCGCCCCGCGCGTCAGGCGCCTGGGCGGCTTCCCGCCACATAAGCCGGGGTGCGCGGGATCGTGCCGCCGTCGCATCCAGGTTCGCTTCAGGGCCAACGGTACGATTCGCCACCGCAAAGAGCGCTCGGATGGTCGCCGCATGGTCCGGCCGCTGGGGCTGAGGGATGGGTTGCCAAGCGATCCAATGGAACGCCGCTTTCGGAGGGACTTGACACCTCCCGGATGGCCTCCCAAACCTAGTGGGACGGGTAAGTCTCGAACCCAAGACCGTCGGATGAGTTGACGGAAACAGGAGTGGCCGACTTCCGGCCAGAATCCGCCAAAACCGGGCATCTCGCGACTCGCTATTGGGCAGGGCCGATTCGCAGGATCTTGTCGCCTTCGGGCGGGCACCTACCGCGATTGTCGCAGTTGCTGGTCATCAGGTAGAGATACCCATCGGCATCGCTGACGATGGTCCGCAGGCGTCCATAGGTATTCCGCAGGTATACCTCGTGGTCCAGGATGGTGTAGGGGTCGTCCTGGTCAAACACCACCCGATGCAGGTGCCGGCCATGCATCGGTCGGCCGGTGAATCGCTCGATGAGTCCGACGGTCGTGAACAGGAAACTGTCGGTCCATTCCGGGATCAGGTCACCTCGATAGAAGGTCGCGCCGGTCGGCGGCACCGAACCCTCCCACGCCAACACCGGGCTGACTAGCCCCTCGTCTGTGTCGCATCCCCAGACCCGGGGCCACCCCAAATTGTCGCCCGCGGTTACGACGTTGACCTCGTCAAACCCGGCCAAGTCCGGCATCCCCAGTTCAGCGCCGGAGGGACCGTGGTCCACCAGCACAATGTGCTGGTCGTCGAACCAGTCGTAGCCCTGGGTGTTGCGGATGCCGCTCGCGAAGATATAGCTGTTCGGGTCCGGGTTGTCCTGGGGGATCCCGCCAGCGAGGTCCATTCTGAGCAACTTCCCCGCCAGGGTGTCGGGATTTTGCGCTTCAGGGGGATCATAGGCGCCGACGCCTACGTACAACATACCGTCCGGCCCCAACCGCATGCGACCGCCTTGATGATGCAGTCCCGCGGGCAGGTCATCGATGATGAGGCGGTCCAACGTCGCCGAGCGTCCGTCAGCGGAGAGCGCATAGCGCTCGATTCGACCGACCGACTCACCGTCTTCGTTATCTATGTTGTAAAAGACGTAGAACTGGCGATTGGCGGCGAATTCGGGGTGCAGGAGCAACCCCAGCAGCCCGCCTTCAGATCCCGCGATCGGGTGGCCGCCCAACGGAGGCAGGATCGACACGCCGAATTCGAGCACTGGGTCGGGGACGACTTCCCCGGCCTGAATCAGGCGCACGCGGCCAGGTCGCTCGGTCACCAGCAGATCGCCGGACGGAAGAACCGCCAACCCCCAGGGAATCTCCAGACCGTCAGCAATCACCTCGACGTGCAACTCCACCTCGCCCGGTCGGCCCGGTTCGCCCTGAATCAACCGGCACGATGCAGGTACAGACAGCGCCTGCGCTACGTCGCGCTCCCAATCGAATTGCTCGGAATTGAGCCGCTGCTGGAGACCCAGGGGGCCCAGCACCCAGGTGCGGGAGCCATCGGTGAAGGACGTGTGGTTGGTGGCCTTCTGCCAGATGAGCAGGCCATTCGTCGTCCGCTGCAAGGTGACGCCCTGGTCGCGATGATGCTGCTCGTTCTCCACGCAGGTGCCCACGATGTCGGGGATCATGGCGTGCAACGCCTTGAAGCCCAGCACGAACTCGCAGTCGGCTGCGGCCGCCGCCCGACCGGCGCTGGCAACGAAGACGAGGAGCAGGAAACCGAGGGCCCCGGCCATGGTGAGCACCGGCTGGAGCTTACGAGTCATGGGTGGTTCTCCCTTGTGCGGCCGCTTAGCTGCTTTGACGCATCCCCGAAGTGGCCGACCATCCAGAATGTTTAGCACTAGTACGTAACCAAACAGTTACGACTTACCCGGATTTCGGTTACGTCCAGTGAAGAGTCGGAAGAGTCCTCAAGGCTCTCGCTCGTCACCGCGTTCGTTCGCGCGGTGCGGTTGGAAATCTGAAGGCTCTCGTCACCCTGTCCGGGAGCCCGTGACACCGGTCCGACTCGCCCAGGCGGGCCAGGCAAGTGCTCGGCGCGTGGTTCATTCACGCGTCGCTCCGCACATGGCCCATCCCCGTCCTTCATCGCATCGCCGGCTGTGCCCACCATCGCTCTGTACCATTTGGCCACGAGGTCCCCGGTCGGAACACCGCGAGGGAGCGGGGGGCGGACAGGGCGAGCCAACCGGACACGCGGCGAGCGGATCGAGTCAGCGACCGCCCCACTCGAGGCTGACCTATGCGTCAGTCGCGACCATCGATTCCTCCGTGTCCGCCGGTTCGGCGGCTTCGCAGAGTGGGAGACCCAGCGCGTCGAGATCGATCCTGGGAATCCCGACCAATCCCGCGGGCACGCACCCGCTGAACTGGTTCCCCAAGAGGTACACCCGAACCAGGTTTTCGAGACGTCCTAGTTCGGCCGGAATCTCGCCCGTGAGTTGGTTGTGCCCCAGGCCCAACACCGTCAGGCGGCTGAGGTTGCCAAGCTCGGCTGGGATCGCGCCGCTCAGGTGGTTATGCCGGAGCCAGAGCTCGTCCAGGTTGACGAGGTTGCCCAATTCGGCTGGGATCGGGCCGCTCAGGTGGTTGTGATCGAGGTCGAGATGCGTGAGGCCGGTGAGGTTACCCAGGTCGACCGGGATCGGGCCGCTGAGCTGGTTCGACCAGAGCCCAATCCAGACCACGTTGGGGAGTTGGCCCAGTTCCGCCGGAATCGGACCGCTCAGCTGGTTCAACGTGAAGTCCATGTTCGTGAGGGTCGTGAGGCTGCCTAACTCGGGCGGAATCTCACCGGTCAACTCGTTAATGCCGAGCGCCACCCACGCCAGGCTCTCCATGTCGCCCAACTCGGCGGGGATGGAGCCGCTGAGTTGATTGGCCCAGAGGGAGAGGCGAGTCACCTTGTCGAGATCGCCGATCGCGGGCGGAATCGCGCCCGTGAGCTGATTTCCAAAGAGGTCCAGGTCCGTCAAGCCGGTGAGTCGGCCGATATCCGACGGGATCTGGCCACTCAGCTGGTTCTGCGAGAGGTCCAGCTCGACAACGCGGCCGGCCCCGATGGTGACCCCGTACCACGCGCTGAGCGGCGCCTCACTGAGCCAGTAATCGTTGCGATTCCAGGTGGAGCCGCCGGTGGCATGGAAGAACGCAACCAGGGCGTCGCGGTCGGCGTAGTACTGCGCAACGAGCGCGTCGACACCCGAGATTTCCTCGGGAGCGAAGGTCTGGCCACCCGCCAGCGGTTCGGCGGCGCGGAAGCTCTCGAACGCTTGGTGGATGTCAAACGGGTAGCGCGCGTTGCGGGCGGTATCGCCCAGGAACCGCAGATGTACCCGCTCGGGGCGGTCTGGCCGATATTCAAACACGGCGGCCTGGAAATATTGGCGGATCACGCCTGGAGCGGCGCTCCCGAGATTGAACATGGCGCCGGGCACGCCGTCCGGGCGGGCCTCGGACTTGGGGTGGCCGAAGGCCTGCAGGCCACCCAGGGCCGTAAAAAAGTCCAGGAATCCGGTCGGCGTGCCGTCCACGGCGACGTTGGACACGCGGTGGCCCCACGGCCCCAGCGGCAGGCCCGGCTGCTCGCTTCGCAGGTGCGGTTCCGCACCCAGGCCGCCGAGGTGGTCCCAGACCAGCCGGCGCTCCATGCGCCAGACGCCGTCGCGTTCCTGGCAGTCCACGATGCCGCGCTGGTAGTACTGGGACAGAGCGCCCGTGCGCTCGGTAATGACTTCGGAGGTTGCGTATCCCCAGCGGTCGACGTCGCCGGTGGCCCGATAGAACGTCAGAAAGTCACAGGACACCTCGGCGTCGTCGACCGACAGCGTCAGGTCGGGAATGTTGTGGCCAAGAGTCTCGTTGGGCTGGGTGAAGGCGGAACGCTGGACCACGCCGGAAAGGCCGTCGCCACCCGCCGGGTGTTCGGCAAGGGCCGGCGCGGTGGAGGCGCCGACGAGGAGCACCGCGAGCAGCACGGCGCCAACGCGAACAGGTGTAAGTGAAATGGCCATTGCGATGAACTCCCTTGGGCCTGGGCGCTTGGTCCGCACGACTGCCCTCCCTGGGCCTGGTGGGTGTCGTGGTGACGAAAGATCGCCGGAACCTTCGACCGTGCGCTCCAGGACCCAACGATCGGTGGCTGCGCATGGCGCGGTCCGGCGTTGCCACGTATTCCTTGCCGGTCGATGCCGGTCACGAGTCACCTAGATTCGTCCCCCAAGCGGGCGAACACCGAAAATGCATATCACCCGCGCCTAACAAAACCGTTACGATTTGCTCAGGTTTCCGACACTTATCAGTGAAGTGTCGAGAACGCACCGTGCTAGTCGCGTTCGTCACCTAGTGATTGCTGGCGCTTCGGTCGGGGCTCTGGGAGTTCTCATCACCCCGTCCGGGAACCCGAAACACCAGTCGGACTCGTGCAGGTGGGCCAAGCCGGAGCTCAGCGCGTGGCTCGCTGCATTGAACAGCTCCAGGTCGCCAATCACCGACCACCGCGCCGACGACCTCCCGGTGCCCGGCATCGGACACAGCGCATGCCACGCCCACGTCGATCGAACGAGGCGCCAGCCTGGGCAACCCGAGACCACGCACATACCAACCTGATGCCGTGCGTCGGCCCCGCGACATGGCGTAGTCTTGCCCTGACGCACCAGTCATGGCCCGTCGGCAGGGACGACCGTGCGTCCATTCAGAAGTCGTGCCTACCGGTGTCGACGCCCGTCGGTGCCAATCGTCACAGCGTCCAGATCAGATCCCGGAGTGTTCGACCTAGCTCCGAAGCAGCTGACCAGGATCAGCGCGGCCTCCATCGCGCCATATCTCGAAGTGAACATGCGGACCCATCGATTCGCTCGAACTCCCAGGCCCTCCGATTAGATCGCCGCGGCTTATGACATCATTTCGACGCACCCAAGGGCTGCTGCGATCGGGCGGCTGCAGGTGCGCATCGAGCGTCGGCAATCCGTCGCCGTGCGTGAGGATCGCAAAGGGCCCATAGCCGTCGGAGTCTCAGCGCACGGCTACCACGACGCCGTCGCTGGCCACCCCACCGGGATGCCGAGCGCGCCGGCAACGATGATCCGCCAGTGCGGACACGAGCAATCGTGGAGCCGCCGTAGCGCGTGGTCAGGCGTCTACGAAGCGACTACCACCATTCACCGGAGGTCGCAGTACCACCCAGCAGTCGCGCAAACTTGGCCTGCCGTGCCTGCCTGCGGCGTGTCAGTCCACTTGTATACGTCCCGACGTGAGGGATCCAACGACTGCCGTCTGCAGCAGCATCCCTGTGGGCGGCGCAGCCGCTGCTGGCAAACCTAGCGATACTCAAGACACACAGTCCAGCACTTAGAAGAACCGAGGTCAGACGCCCCGCCCTCGAGCCGTGCCAAACCTGTTACGGCTTCAAGGCCGATTTGCAGGCCGTTGCCCCCTTCCAGGAACAATGGCACGGAAATTCTACCCTAATTCGGGGATAATTCCGCCTGCGCCAGCGCCAGGAACTCGCGCGTGACGGCTTTAACCGCCGGGCGCCGATGGGCCGCCCACAGATGCTGGCGGCTGCGCAGGCCGAGCCTCGCCGCAATGGCCGTCATGGGCTGTCCCTCGCAATACGCTGCAGCGCGATAACCTGCCGAGGGGTCAGGACTTCAGAGGCCCGCTCCGTAGCTTGCTGAAGCAGCGCCCGCGCGGCGCGCACGTCGCAAAAGGCACTGCGGCGAAAGCGCCGGCGGACGAGCCGTTGGACACCCGGCGGGTGACCAAGGGCGAGACCAGAAGACGATAGCCGTCGGCGCTATGGCGTAGGGCATCGTCGACCCATCGGTAGTAGGCCGCGAACGACCGTCGGCCGCGGCGGGACGTGCGATGCATTGGTCGCCGGCCCGAGATGGGCGTAGCAGCGACCTGCGGCATCCGACTCCTCGTGGTGCACCCACGGTGTCACCTCAGGGTGCCGACACGGGGAGTCAGCGGGAAGGCAGGATTCCGTAGTTGGCGGCCTGTGGATTCCTCGTAGCAATCCAACTTGACCGCGACAGGGACTACCCTACGTTGAAGGCCCTGGACCGCAGTGGAAATCTGCTGATCGATCCAGTCCCGGCTCCTTCCCGGCGGTCGGCGATCAGAAAGCTACTGAGTCTATGCGTAGCTGCGCTGACCGGTCCGTTCCCGGCGGAGCCGGGCCAGCTGGCAAATCTGCGAGACCCTTAGCCCAAACACAAACAACCGAGGGCAGCGATCCCCGCGGCGTTAGCCTGCCTCGCAGACCTCGAATACGCCGCCCTTGGCGCCTAACCGAATAACGGAGCCGATTTTGGCCAGAATTGGACAGTTACTCAACCCAAGAGTATTGGGCCTCGATTCAAACACGTTCAGACGGCCGATCTCTGCGGAGTCTCTTCACGCGCAGCAACTCAGGCTCCTCGGATGGACAGTAGCGGCTCGCACTGCTCCCTAATTCTTGCGGAAACGGGAGGGTGGATTACGATTTCAAGTTCAACACAAGATCGCAGAAGTCCTCGCCTGGGTATTAGGTCATTTTGCCTCTGCGGCGTCATTCAGCTTCGCGTCGGCCGCCCCGCGGTTAGCCGCCGAGCAGCCCCCAAAGCCAGCCGAGCACCATCAGGGCGGTCACGACGGCGGGAATCACCCAAAAGACCAGGATGAAGGCGGTGCCGGCACTGTAGCCCACACCCTTGACCGCCAGCCGAGCCGCGCGTTGCGCGTCGTTCACTTGCTCCACCTCTCGCGGCGCCAACTCTAGCAGCCCGGTATGGTGCCACGGCATTTGGGCTATGTGTTTGTTGGCCTGCGCGAGCTGGTTGAAGCGGCTGGCGGAGAGGTTTGTGAGATTGGTCTTGCATGGCAGCGCGTGGTGGAGGCACCCGATGGCGCTTTCGGTGCCACCGTTCTGCCATAGCACGTGAGGGTCGAAGAAACCTGGGCACCTTGGGCGTCGAGCTCGTGATGGCAAGCGAACTCGCTGCCCAAATCGAAGGTGCCTGACTGTCGCGAGGCGGAACTGCAAGGGGTCAAAGAGCTAGGTCAAGACCTTGGCGCGCACGTAGAGGTGGCGGTCAAGGCCTGACCAGCGTCGACGGCGGGCAAGGACTTGCTAGTCGGCATGGCGCCGTTGGTAGCCCTTGGTGCACGGGCAATTGCAGGTAATATCTCGACCAATCGACGACGGCGCGAGTTCCAGGCTTACCGTGGTCTGGTGGTTCGAGATGCAAGCGGCCCCTCATCACGCCACGTCACAGCCCTGGTCGAAAGTCAGACGCGAATACCTGCGTCACGAGGCGGTACGTCTTGCGGTCTTACGCTTCGTCTGTGAAGCTAGAGAACTGAAGTCCCCTTGCCACGCTATCTGAAGCGAGGAAGCTCCGACTTGCTTGATCACGACGATACCGCTACTTGTCACAGTGAGCCACACGCCACCAATGTGATCCGCCTCGGGTGGGGTCCAGACCCCAACAGCGTTATCCACGGCGTAACGGAGAGTTTCACAAACCAAGGTTGCGGCGAAGTGCTAACACCTTGTGTCCTGCCATTAGCCGAATGTCCGCAGCTTTTCGCCGGACGACAAAGCACTACTCTGGCATGAGCTTTCTCGAGTTTCTCTCCGATGTAATTGGCGCTACGGCCTGGCCACTATTAGCAGGATTTGCAATTTTCATATTTAGAAGACCGATCATATCAGTAATCGAGTCCTTGAAGAGAGTGACGTACAAGGACTTTGCTATTGAGTTTGGTCCAAAGCTGAAGGAGGTTCAGGAAGGAGCGTCAAAGAAGATTGAGACACCACCCCAAATAGACCGGGATGTCTTGGAAGTCTCGAGTGTAAATCCCAGGGGGGCAATAATTGATGCTTGGATCACTGTTAAACGAGCAATCGTTGAAGTCGCTCGGAAGCGTGGGATGTCAATCGACCCCGCTCAAAGGCGATCGATAGTCAGATTGGAGAGATCCCTCCTAGAAGCTGAAGTTCTGGACCAAGCGCTAGGCAGCATGCTTAGAGATCTTCGGTCTACAAGGAACGCGGCTGCGCATAGGCCAGACTTCATCATCACTTCGGAGGCGGCTCAACAGTACGCGTCAGCCGCATATAGTGTTGTCGCCGCCCTCCAGGAAGTCTCAATGAACCGGAATCCATGAGCCTCCATCTAGCGTTGAATTGTCCGAATTGGTATGCACAACCGTAGATATTTTGCGAATTCTTCCCTTGGCAATCTCGATCTGAATCGGTAGGTCTCACCAAGCCCGTCACCGAAATTCCAAATGCACATAGGGCAGTCGATCAAGTGGCGCCCCTAGCGCCTAATCGGCATCAGAGATTCTCTGATGAACATCCCGTGATCAATTTGCGGCCAATCACCAGTCAGGCTAGGCACCCCTTGCGAGACAACATAGTCCATAGACTCCGAGGTAGGCACGTGCTATCCGACTTGATGTTGGCGCCTCGTCCAAGCTCGTTGTGTCGACAGCAGTGCCGGCCAACTGTTGTCCCAAAATCTCCACCCAGAGCGCGAACAACTCGAGGTTGGCTACGAACTTGAGGATGCCTACAACACCAAGTGCGCGGTAGGCTGCTCGTCAAAAGAACGAAGCGTCGTTTATATTCTTACTGAGACCAAATAGGATCCCGAGCCCAGAGATGAGCAGCCAGATTACCGTTGTCTTCCACAGCCTCGGAACCCACGGACGACAGTGCGTCGCCGGAGTGAGCATCCCGAGTGTAGCCAGAACTTAGGGCATTGTCGAAGTCAACAGCTTTGGCTTTGCCAGCGTCTAGACGAAGTCACTCAATGAATGGAGCAAGCCTTTGCCATCGCTCATTAGACTCGCTACCAGGGCGAGTTCGATCATGGCCCGGAGCAGAAGACCCCAAAGTAGCTCGCGATTAGTGAGAATTGAAGTGGTCTTTCCGGTCCCGTGGAAGTGCCCTTTAGATCGCTGGAGACATTAGAAGTACCGCGGTGACACGCACCCGCCGCGAGCCATCCCAGACCTTTTACGGCGCTGCGGCCGGTTGACAGGCCGTTGCTCCCTTCCAGGAACAATGGCACGAGAACTCTACCCTAATTTAGGGGAAATTCGGCCTACGCCGGCGTCAGGACCTGCCGCGGGGTCAGGATCGCCGAGGCGCGCTCAGCCGACGGCGGCGGCACCGCCCGCATGGGGGGCCGGTCGGCGAGAGCGCTCCATCGAACGCGCTGTCGCACGAGACTTCGAACGCCCGGTAGCCCGACCGTGGGCGACTCGAGCTGGCGGTTGCCGTACGCCCGGCGATGCGGGGCGAGCTCGACCGATTCGCCCTCGGTGGCGAACGACCGCCACCCGCGGCGCGCACGCCTGCAAGGAGGTCTCCACCTGAGCCTCGGCTCCGAGTTGGCTTACAGCGCTCCAGTGCGTTGAATCCGGGACCGTCAGGGTCTAGTTGGGATACGTGTCGTAGTCCAGCGTGGCCACCAGAATCAGGGTGCCCGCCAGCGCACCGACCGCGAAGACTCCGCCCGAATCGCCGGTGATGAGGTCCTAGACGACGCCGTGCACCTTTGGAATCCCTGGCGGACACGGTCCCGAGCCCGGTGGGGCTCGCGACGTCTTCAGTCACGCGGAGGCATCGCAGTCGGCGGTAAACGCCGGCACAGCGACCATGTACATCATGCCCATCGTGCCTCTTGACGACGCCGTCCGCAGTGTGCGTCGGTCACTGCCACCGTCAGGCTGTAACTGGCCACCGTCTCGTAATCCAGCTCCCTCGCCATCGACCTCGTGTTCGGGTCCAACGCCCTGGTTACTCGAGTCGCGTGAGTGGCAGATTTCCCCAATCGCTGCCGAGATTGCGGAACCGACTGCTTTGGTACGTGCCCGTGTAACGAAGCGTCGCGCTGTCGAGGCCGGAAAGCTCGAGGAGCCTCGGCTGGCAATCAGGTAGCCGAAGTGGCGCCCGCGAGGCCGAGCGAGCGAGCGCGCACTTCACACATCTCCGCGGCGCTCACTCAGCGATCTATCGAGAATTCGCGATCGGTCGTGAGTACCGGGCCGCTCCAGCAGGACGCGGATTCAGCGGTTAGCGAATGCCCTATCGTCCCTGGCCGATCCGGCTGGCCATCGTGCCTAAGCTGTCCCTCGGTATCGGGAGTGGCGGCCGCATCCAACTAGCGGGCCTGGATGCGAGCCGACGCTTGGGCGATTGTGAACTGGTCGGCGTCCTTCGTCTAGCCTTGGCCCTCTAGGCGCTCGACGGAATCACCGCGCGGCGTCTCAGAAGATCGGGACCAAGCTGGTCGCACGCTGGAGAGCAGTCGTTGCGTTGTCAAGCGAGCGGGCAGCGGCGTCGATGTTGCCGGATTGGAGAGCCTCGGCAGCGTTCCAATAGGCACGGCAAGCACGACGGACGTGGGATGCTACGGAGTCCCAAACGCTTTCGGCTGAAAGACTCGCAATCTCGGCTATCGCATCGCGAGCCAGGTCGCAGCTACCGGCCGCGAGCTCCATGTAGTCGCCTGAGCGTCGCCAGTCACGCTGTTCTGCGTAGGCGGCGGCTGTCTGGATCGACGGGAGGATCGTAAGGATGAACTCTAGCGAGATTGCGCTACGTAAGGTCTCAATGCGCTGTGTGCTGGCCGGTGTTGGCGCCAATTCCAACTGACCGCCACAAGCAAACCCATCGTTATCCCCATCAGGCGCCGATGGAACGAGATCTCGTGGAACGGCACGGCGACCTTGAGTGTCAACGACGATGAGAGACTCCGGGACATCCTGGCAGGATTCGAAAACCTGTGGCGTTGGTGTCGGCGGCGCCCAAACCCTTGTCAGCGTCACGCTCCAGACCGCTTTATCGTCAACATCGAGACTGAACCAGAGATTCCAAGCTGCGTCGGTGATTAGAAGCCCACCCTGCCATTGGTCCGACGCTCCCCAGCCGATTTCTGACAGCAAGATGACAGTGCCAGGCGTGCGGAAGAACTCGATACTCCAAGTGTCAAAGGCGAACCGACGATCGTTTCCGCTGATGTCTATCCAGATTTCATAAAGTCCGATTGGAAGACGAAAAACCTCGCTTCTCGCTCCGCCCCTGCCAGCAATACTCTTGGACACTTCTTGCGACTGAGACGGTGCAACAGTGGGTCTTGGGACCGTGGTGGTCGTTGATTTTGCTGCTGCTCGGGTTGGTGATGGGGTTGGCACTAGCTGTCCCCCGCAAGCAAAGCCATCGTTATCGCCGTCAGGCGCCGACGGAACCAGATGACGCGGAACAGCTCGCCGCCCCTGGGTGTCAACGACAATGAGTGACTCTGGAACATCTTGGCAGGATTGGAATGTCCGCGGAGTCCGCGTCGGTCGAGGCGTTCTCGTAATCTCGAGTGTTGGTGTAGGTGCAAAGCCTAGTTGTCCACCGCACGCAAAGCCGTCGTTGTCGCCGTCGGGCGCTGACGGGACCATTTCGCGCGGGACAGCTCGGCGTCCTTGGGTATCGACGACGATGAGCGACTCTGGAACATCTTGGCAGGACTGGAATATCTGCGGAGTGGGGGTCGGCCGCGGAGTCGCGGGAGGCTGAGGAGTCTCCTCTGGTTGAGAACTCGGATCCGACAGCTCCCCAATCCTCGTCAGCGTCATGCTCCAGTCCGCACCATCTCCAACGTCGAGCCTGAACCAGAGATTCCAAGATGAGCCTTTGACCTGGAGCTCGCCCTGCCACTGGTCCGATGTCCCTCGTCCTGAACTCGCAAGCACTAGGGTGTCGCCAGGCTTGCGAAAGAGCTCAAGCTTCCATGTGTCTCGGCCGACTCGACGGTCGTTTCCGCGAACTGCTAGCGAAACTTCGTACCGGCCTCTTGCCAGCTGAAAGACCTCGCTCTCCTCCCTACCCCTACTGGCAAACTTGGCAGACGGTGTAGCTGTTCGTGCAGTCTGTTGGAATGTCGCGGGCTGAGCGGTTGGCCTTGGCGCCAAATCTGTCGACGGTAATTGCCCGACTCGCCTCAGCACTACCGTCCAATTCGCGTTATCTCCAACATCAAGTCTGAACCAGAGATTCCAGGACTCGTCTTCGACCAGAAGCTCGCCCCGACCTCGAATTGACGCTCCGTGACCAGTGCCATCAAGCAGCAGTATGTCGCCCGGATGGCGAAACAGCTCAATCTTCCAGCTGTCTCCGGCAGTTTGACGGTAGTTCCCGTCAATGGTCAGTGTGAGATCGTAACGGCCGGCAGCGAGCTGGAAGAGCTCACTCCTCGCGCTGCCGCTGGCGGCAAAGCGGACTGTCGGGGCCGCTGCCTCGCCGCCCTGAGCCTGCAGCGGCGTAAAGTGGCCCAGCAGCGCTGCGACGACCAGCACAGCGCCCGCCAGCGCCACCCGCCGCCCCGGCGGCCAGGCCGGGGCGAGCCGCGCCAGAACGCACGCGATCCACGCGCGCGCGGCTCGCCGATGTCGCCCCGCCCGCACCCGGGTCGCTCCCCGTTCGATCAGCCTGCCGTACGGAATCGTATTGCCCGGCGCATGACAACGTCGTGACGATCGGATCTCAGGGCGTAACGGTTCAATTACACGATGTCAATCTGTCCTGGGCACCGTTCGCCGAGACGCTCTATCGCCCACCGCCGGCTCCCGGTCGCCGGCATCTGACCCGCCAATAGCGACCGCGTCCGGGGTGGCGATACGCCAATGGGCCGCGCCGCCCAACGGCTGCCAGTCGCAACATCGCCCCCGCGATCCTGGTGGTCGATGCTCCGCGGTGTCACGGGCCGATTTGCCGGCGCGCCGAGGTCCACCATGGTCAGGCGGCAGGTGCCGAGCGGGCCTCGAACTCGGAAAGCATCTGCTTAGAAGTACCGCAGTGACACGCACCCCGCGCGAGCCATCCCAAACCTGTTACGGCGCTGCGGCCGATTGACAGGCCGTTGCCCCCTTCCAGGAACAATGGCACGGAAATCCTACCCTAATTCGGGGGAAATTCCGCCTGCGCCTGCGCCATGAACTCGTGGGTCACCGCCGGCCGCTGATAGGTGGCCAGAAGTACTGATGGCTGCGCTGGTCCAGCCGAGTCGCGAGCGCGGCCAGTGGATGGTCATCGCAAGCCAGGTGTCGCAGCAGGGCTCGCGTGGGGCGCACTTCGCCATGAGACCCTTGAATTGCGGTGTCGCCCCCCGGAGTCCGCGTGCGCCCAGTGCACCCGCTTCGCGGCGAAAGTGTCAGCCGACGGACACCTGCTCCAAAACCAGCCGCGTGAGCGTCTCCATCCCCTCGCGGCCCGTGGAGCCCGGGACACTGAAATGCAATTAGACGTCGTCTGGGGAAGGCTCAAACGTCACTTAACCGTAATCTGCGACGAGTACGATCAGTCCAGTCGCTCTGCGCACCCGGCTAAGGAGGATAACCATGGTAACGCGAGGCACACGTATCTCGCTCGCGGTAATAGCGGGGGCCCTAGTCCTGATCGCGCTGACGCAGATCGTGAACTCCGTCGGAGTGGCCATGAGCGTGGCCAGATTCGCGACTACGCGCCACACGGTCGAGCGTGATGTTGAGGTTCAGGCCGAGCCGGTGGTCGCGGAAACCGTCATCCACCTCAAGGGCGAGGCCGGCGAGACCAAGAACTTCACGCTGCGGCCAGGCGTCTATGAGTTCCTCGGGGCTTCGGACGAGGCCCCAATCGCAATCACGAGCTACAACTCAGCTGCGGGCGCCAGTTGGACGAGTTTCATGAACGTGCTCACGATTGTGGATCCTGACGAATGGCCGAAAGCTCGGGAGTACGACGGCACGTTCCCCGGCGGCCCCCTGCGGCTCGAAGTCAGGGGCGACGGCGCGTGGTCGATTGACATTCTGCGGCGCTGGTGCCCGAACGAGATCACATAGCCATGCAGGAACGAAGCACGCGGATTGCCCTGACGGTGGTGGCGGTAGCCGCAGTCCTGATCGCAGCCGCCCAAATCTGGAACGCGTTCGGCGCAACCTATGCCCTGTATTGGTACATGAACCCCAGCCTCGGCGAGACCGAGCATTCGCTAACGTCCGAGGTCAAGGAGCTATGGACTGTCAACGGCGCGGCCGGCGAGGAGGTGGTGATCGAGATGGAGGCGGGGCTGTGGATCTTGGAAGTGATCCGGCCCACGCCGGATGAGGAGGGCCAGGTGAGTGTGAACCTGGACCACCCCCGGGGCGGCGGCAGCTGGTCGGGCGGCGCCTACGAGATTGTCCACGTGGGCCCCGGCTACCAGGACTCAGACTATTTCGGTATCCCAGCGGGGCAAGTGAGTCTGAGCGTTGATCCTCACACGGACTGGACCATCCTGATCACGCCGGTGGCGTGTCCGTGAGCCAAGGCGCGTAGCGAGTCAAAGGCGCGAAGAAGGGGCAACTGCGTGGAAGCGTCGGTTACGGAACCCGCGATCATGCGACTACAGCAGCGCCCCAGACTATCGACCATGTGATCGAGGCTAGAAAGCATGGCGCTCAAGCCGGGAAGTTGGTGAGTGACGCGCATGCTGCCAACTCTCGCAATGACCATCATCGGGTGATGGGCGAATCGCGCAGCGCAGGCGACGCCGTGAATCGCGCCACTACGGCCTTGACCAAGGTTGCCGAAGTCGAAGGAGGCAGAAGGCTACAGAGTTCTCGCCCCTGCTTTACGGCCGCCGACCTCATACATCACACCGCAGATTTCGTCACGGACAGCGTGGGCTGGCGAGGGAGGCCTATGTCCATCCCTTCATCGCTAAGATCCACAGGCACGCAGCCTCGCGGCAAGGCGCATAAGTCAGCTAAGAGCCGGAGATCGCTCGACGGTCTTCGCAAGAGGATAATTTCGGTGTTGTCGAAATGCGCAACGCCCGGCGCAATGCCGATCCTGGCCACTTCCATCACTCGTAATCTCGGATTGATTGACCGCGGATCTGACATTCTTGTTATGTCTGCATTAGCATCGCAAGGAAGTCCACGAGTCGAGGTTCAAAGCCGTGGCTCCATTAGACTAAAGGAATTGGACCTGTGATGCCGGTGACGGAAGAGCGCTTTCAGCTAGCCTTGCAAGTGTTGTCTTATCGCCGTGAGCTCTGTTGGCGACTAGGTGATCTCCGCATGTTCATAATCCATAACGGACGGTGTAGCGTGTGCAGTTGCTCAGCATTCCGACACGACCTATTCTCCCTGTATCCACCTCGATGCAAGCACGAGTGTCCGACCAATATCATGAAGGCACATAATTCAGCCGACTTGGCTGGTATGACCTTGCCTCAGTTCTGCAATCCAGACTCGACAGTACGCAGAGAAGCGGAGACCACCGGGCCAGTGACGTTGGAGCTAAGAGAAGAGAAAACAGGCACGGTGATTCAGATGGAGGCCCCAGTGGTGACATATGCGAGGCTGGAAGGGCCAGTCACGAAGGCTTCGAAACTAACACTGTACGAAATGCAAGATCGCCGATGCAACGCTTGTTTCCACAAGAAGCGATTGGACGACCTAACGTACGACCATCGTATGCCAAAGTCTAAGTCTGGCCCAAGAGATATGGCCAACGCGGAACTGATGTGCGCTCTCTGTAACCATGCGAAGAACGACAAGGAAATGTTCACCTTCTTATGGGAACGATGGGAACGCGAACTTCACTCTTTCCTAACAGCCGAAACGTCAAGGAGATAGTACCTAGACCGAACAGTCACCCAGGTGACGCCGAGGTATGGACCATTCCAAACACCTACTCGCTGATCCTTCTGGGGTGGTGACGGAACCGTCAAATGACCGGCACTGCGTTGCCAAGAGGCGTAGGACGATTAGGACGACGGAAATCAGGCCAAGTGAAAGTGATAGCTAGGATCCACGGACGGCGGTACACGCCCGCTCGCGCATACTTTAGCCTGAACAGCTTAGAGGCCAGCCTGATCCGCAGCGAGAAGGTTCTCGAATTCGTCAAGTCTAGCGGGGCTAGTAGGAGTCGTACTAGCGAACTGAAGTCTTAGAAGAACCGCGGTGACACGCACCCCGCGCGAGCCATCCCAAACCTGTTACGGCGGCGAGGCCGATTTACAGGCCGTTGCCCCCTTCCAGGAACAATGGCACGGAAATCCTACCCTAATTCGGGGGAAATTCCGCCTGCGTCAGCACGAGGAACTCGCCGGTGCCTGCCTCCACCGCCGGGCGTAGGTAGGCGGCCCAGAGGTGCTGGCGGCTGCGCAGGCCCAAGCGCGCCGCAATGACGGCCATCTGCTGGCCGTCGCAGATCAGCCGCAGCGCCAGGGCCTGTCTCGGGGACAGGATCGCCGAGGCGCGCTCGGTCGCCTGCTGCAAGAGCGCCCGCGTCGAATGCACGTCGGCGACGGCGCCAGCGCTCAAGGCGCTGGGCACTTAGCCGGCGACGCGGCAAGGAGTCGAGCAGGCGATAGCCGTCCGTACGAGGACGCAGTGCGTCGTCACCCCACCGATCATTCGCGGCGCACGACCGTCGGCTGCGGCGGGCTGCGCGGCGCGCGTGGGGCCGCCCGGTGATTGGCGAGGCTGCAGTCTGGAGCGTTGGACTCCTCTTGGTGGACGGGTGGTCTTACGTCAGGGTGCCGAGCCACTGATCCGAGCGGAAGGCAGGATTCTGTATGCAGCCTCACCGGGCGAGGAGGTCCCCGTGTGCGACGGGATTCCCGTAGATCGCCGGCGACGCTCAGTCCACGCGCGGCGGCGGGGCCTTCGCCAACGGAAGGAGCCGTCTGAGCGCCGCGTCCGGTGCGTCACCCTCGACCAGCGGACTGGGGAGACAGCACGCGCACGACCCGCGACATGGCCGCACCTGGTTCAGCCACGCCCCGCTGCACGCGACGGCAACGCGCTGACCGACGCAGACGCGCCGGACGGCCGCCCGCGGTTCGCCACCGAGACTTCCGGGTCGCGTGATGCCGACGCACCCGCCCTCGCCGAGCAGGTTCAGGCCGTCGATAACGACGGAAACGTTGCGGGAGTAGCGTTGCGTGTGGACCACAGTCGCCGGCAAGCCACGGGCACGATCGACGCCCCGTCCGACGCTGGGCACGCTGGCTCATGAGAACAGGCGCGCCGCATGCTCCGCCGCACTGGGCGGATCCGGCGGTGCGACGGCAGGTATTCGGCGACATCCGTCACGGTCACCCTGACCGCGGCCTTCGAGCGCCCACTGTTTCCTTCACTGGCTTGCACCGGCAGCGTGTAGCTGGCCGCGGTCTCGTGGTCGATCGCGGTCGCGATCGTGATTCCCCTATTGCGCGGCGAAAGCGGCGATCGACAGACGGCTGTCCAGACTCAGCGACGTGACTATTCCCGTCCCCTCGAGTACCACAAGCCCGCGCACTCTGAAATGTTATAGAGAGTCATCTGATGAATGTCCGAGCGTCACGATTGCGCAATCTGCCGTGGGTACATTGGGCGACGTGGCCTCCATACATTCCGCTGTCGTGGCCACCCATGAATCGAGATGCCCCTGATTGTGAGAGGTGTCCACAGTGGCGTCGGCGGTACAAGCCACACAGTCACCGACATGGACGGGGAGATACTTGTCAAGGGCAGGGGCAACGCTGGCTTGATTTCGAGAGCCAAGTGTGGATGGGGTGATGGCACGACGGCTCCGCCAGGCAGAGTTACCGCCGACTGTTCTATCGGCAGGCAGAGTTGGATACTCGGCCGTATGTTGAGGATGCCGCACCGGTTGATTCTCGGGCTTGTGTTCGCCACTCTGCTGCTGGCACCTGCGGCACCGGTCCGCGCCATCGCCTGCGACGGCATCTTGCTTGACGACGGCTGCTTGTACACGGCCACGGGCGGCGATACGCCAGAACCGGACGATGGATTCGCCGTAACCAACGCGGATGGCGTTCCCCTGTGGACCTTTGTACGCGACCGAGATCTGCAGGCCATCGGCTACCCGATCAGCCAGCGCTGGGTCGACGGGCCGTTTACCCTGCAGGCGTTTCAGAAGGTCATCCTGCAGTGGTCGCCGGGCGACGGTCGCATGAACTACTATAACACGCTCGATGTGCTGGCCAACAGGTACCCCGAGGTGCGCCTGGCAAACGTTCCCGAACACCAGGTCCAGGACACCGCGGGGCTGAGCTTCTCCCGGGTCAAGGACGTCCATCTCTCGATCCTCGACCGCAACCCGAAGATAAAGGCCGCGTTCCTGGCGGAGGCGGACTGGCTGAACCTCTTCGGACTGCCGATCCGCTACGAAGAGCGCGAAGTCAATGGCAACCCGCAGGGGCTGCAGTTGCTGCGGGCGCAGCGCATCGTCTTTGAAGTCTGGAACGTGCCGGCGCCGGGCACGACGCAAGGCGCCGTCGGCCGCCAGAACATTCCCGACAAGGTCAAGCGGCTCGCGAACGTCATCATTCCCGAGGCCGCGAAGTCTCCGGTGGTACACGTTGATGCGAGCGATATCTGTGAGATTGCGCGGGACGGGACCGTGGAGCGGATCGTGAGTCGAGAATTTCCTTCGGTCTTTGGAGTATGGAACCATGTACTTTTGAACTTGCCGATACCGGAAGAAGAGTCGGCACTCGAATACGTCGAGAGAATCCGGGCGTACCACGATCTATTCGGGCAAGGTATGGGTCACGGTTTAAAGTGGTCCTCCACGCCGAATGGAATGAGGGTTGTTGGAGCATGGGACTTCGCCGAAAAACAAAAGAACAGGATCCTTGCTGAGAATCCTAGCTATCTTCACATAGTGCCCATCTACCACTACGGCGCCCACCCTGAGTTGTACCCGGAAGACTGGCCATATTGGCTCCGGGATGAGTCGGGGAACCGAGTCGCAGACGAAGGTTGGGGTGAACTCCTCATCGACTACACGCATCCCGTAGCGCAAGATCACTTTGTCCAGCAGGCGATTGCGATCGCGAAGTGCGGCATCTTTGATGGCATTTTCATGGATTGGTGGACACAGGAAGAAGACTCGAACGCAGAGATAGCCCACCTCTATCACGGCAATCGAATCAATGCCGAAGTGACAATGCTTCGACGAATTCGTGAAGCGGTCGGTGACGACTATCTGATTGTCGTCAACTCTCGAATAAAGAAGATCCCGCTGTCCGCCCCCTATGTCAATGGCGCGTTCATGGAAGGGCATCGCAGGCACACTCGTGAGTATCTGATTGAAGTAGAAACCACCCTACTTTGGAATGAAGAGAACTTCAGGTATCCTCAGGTGAACAACCTTGAAGCATGGAGCATCCTAACCGAACCCCTTAGCTCTGCCGACAATCAACGGTGGATGCGTGTATTCACAACGCTGAACTTGACACACTCCAACGGCTACGTGTCCTATGTGATCGGATCCGACCCTGCATTTGTTCATCAGCATGGAGATGACATCTGGGAAGGACACCTAGCGGAACACGCAGCCGGGAATGTGCACGAGCATTGGCAACAAAAGAGTTGGCAGTCCTTTTGGGATGCGCCGCTTGGCCAGGTCCTCGGCGGAAATGGGACAAAAGGAAAGCTCTACCGTGGTCGGGAAGGGCTATTCATCCGGGAGTTCACGAGCGGGTGGGCGGTGTACAACCGAAGCGGAAGCGCGCAGCAGATCGAGCTTCCGGAGGAGTCGACCGGAGTGTATAGCGGCGTGACAGGGACGCAGCACACGCTTGCCGATTTAGACGGGGAGATTTACATCAAGGGTGATCGCACCGGCCGTTGATGGGACAAGGCAGCCGTCAGTGCGCTTATCGCACTGCCTCGGCCGGTCACCCGTGGCTTCGTGGTCGGCGAAGTGTGACGACGCTAGGCCACCGGGCTTCAAGCGCTGTGTGTCAACGACCGAAGCCCACGATGTCGCCGCAGGCCTTGCGCCTCATGCTATTGGATGCGGTGCGCATCGAGCCCGCTTACTCCAGAAACGCCTCCATGCGGCGCAGCGATTCCTCCAGGTATTCCATGCTGGTGGCGAAGCTGAGGCGCACGCAGTTGTCGTCGCCGAAGTCGCTGCCCGGGACCACGCCCACGTGGGCGTCCTCGAGGAGGCGGTTGGCCCAGTCGGTTGATCCCGACACGCCGACCTCTTCGTACGTGTCGGACACGTCCGGGAAGACATAGAAGGTGCCGCCCGGTTCGGGGCGTCGCTGATAAACGCTCCACGGCGTTCGAACTCGGTGCGCATCATCTCCACGCAGGCATGATCGCCGTCCAGGGCGGCGGCCAAGGCGTGCATGGCGAAGGCGGCGGCGGCGCTGGTGGTTTGCGACTGGAGCTTGGCCATGCCCTTGATCAGCTCCACCGGCCCGGCCGCGTAGCCCACGCGCCAGCCGGTCATGAAGTAGGTCTTGGAGCCGGCGTTGAAGGTGATGCCGTCGGTGTCCGCCAGCACCGCGGTCAGCGCCTCCGTCTCTTCGCGCGAATGGGCGGTGCCGGGCCGGGTTGCCAGTGACCGTCTCCGCGGTCAATCGCGGGTTGGTTCAGGACGGTGCGGCACTGCTGCGCGTGCGGGCCGTCGGGGCCGCGCGCTTGAACTGGGGGTAGTGACTAACCCGTGAGCGACTGGTTCGGCGTGGATCTAAGTGGGGCACCGCTACAATTGCGTGAGCTTGGCGTATCAGGCGGCAGCCTTCTCGGGCCAATCCCCGCACTTGTGGGGCGGCTGACGAACTGGGTGAATCTGAAACTGTCGCACAACCAAATCTCACGGCCGTCTCCGGCGAATCTCCGTAAGTTAGCTGGGCTGCACGAGGAACGTCAGGCGGGGATTCCGTTAACACAGTGTCTGCCGCCGGGGTTGCCGGTGTTGGGCTGCGAGGAACTATAGTTGCCCGATTGTGACGCGGGGCGTAACGCGGGCCAAAAATCCATTTGCCCTCGCTGATGTCTTAGAAGGCCGTAGGTTCCTTTGTCCTAACTCCGAATGACCCGCACAGGATCGACGCGAACTCCATTGCGCCGGGTTTCCAAGTGCAAGTGTGGGCCCGTCGAAGCCCCCGAGCTTCCCAAGCCCCCAATGGGATCGCCACGAAGGACCGCTTGGCTGAGCTTCATCCGATAGCCGCTGACGTGCGGCGACTGAAGATGCGCGTAGAGCGTCTGCCAGCCGCCCCCATGAGCCAGGATGATGTAGTGCCCGTAGCCGTCGGGATCCCAGCCAATCTCGGCGACCACGCCATCAGCTGCCGCCAATACCCGCGTTCCCGGAACACCGGCGATATCCGTGCCCCAGTGGGGACACATTGCGAAGGTGCAGCCGCCGTAGAGGGCGGTCAGGCGCCCGGTAACCGGCCAGCTCCAGTTACTCGGGGGCTCGGTTCCGAGCAGCGAAGCAGCAATCTCGGCTCGTCGCTGCGAGCCCGTTGCACTTTCGTCGTTTGCCGCGTCTCCTGAGACGAGTTGTCCGTAAACCGCCGCCTGCAAGACGAACCCCGTAAGCAGCGCAGCTACGACCGGCAAGGCGCCCATCACGATGAATCCGCCGATCAGCCACCAAAGAGCAGGATGGATGTCGCGCATCTGCTCGGCGACGCGGGCGACCAGCGTTCGAGCGAGGAATCGAACCGCAGCAGTCAGCATGTGCTGCAGCGCGACGCCGAGGGTGGACGCAGGCAATGCCGACACTCAGCCCGTCGCGGTCACCGACCCAGCCCGCGCAGCACGCCTCCGGCTCCCCGGACAGTTCGCGCATCGCGCACCAGATTGCGCACCGTGAGGTAGTGGTGGATTCCGCGGCCCCACACGGATTGCGGCGTAATTGATGGCAGTTGGGTCAGTCCTGCCATCAGCCATCGAGGAAACTGCAGGACCACGCCGAGGCTGACGATGAGCATGGCGATCGACAGCAGGCTCGGGGGCTGTGCCGCGATGATTCCAAACACCACCACCAGACCAAACACAATGGCCGCCTTTCAAAGACCACCTGAGCCACGCGCTTTACCCAAGCGTCCATCAATCCGCGGGCGAATGGCAGCAGGCTGAGCACCATCACGATTGGCGCCGCGACCACGAGCACCCATATCCAGATCAATCGCAGCGCAAACTTCAACGCCAGCAGCGCCACCTCGATCAGGAGGATGAGATAGAGCAAGGTGCGGAACAGATTGACCCAGATTCCCTCGAAGACGCCGGCCGTGACCGATTCACCCCAGCCCCAACGCTGGTAGAGCTCAAGCGGGCTGTCGCGATTGATCGCATCGCCGCCAAGTGAGACAAAGGCCTGCACCAATAGATTGTTGAGTTGCAGGAGCGCCTCAACCATGGTGTAACTGGCGAGGGCGAATCCGACGGCGACCACGGTCTGTCCGGCGAGAGCGCGCAGATCAATGGGCGCTCCCATGAAGACCTTGAACAGAGCAAATCCAACGACGATCGCCACCACCAACGACACCAAGGGCGTGTTGGCGTTCAAGGCCAGATCCCGCGTTCGTTCCCACATGGCTCGCAAAGCCTGATTCGCTTTCGATGGAACGAAGAAATCGCGAAGGACGATCCCTCCCGGCACCGCGGCAAACGCGCGATCCAGTTCGCCGCCCGGAGCCGGGGGGGGGGGGGGGGGGCGGGGGGGGCGCGCCCGCCCCCCCCCCGCCCCCGGGGGCGGCGCCGGGGGGGGGGGGGGGGGGGGGGGGCCGCGGCCGGCGGGGGGG
>JAPPKM010000097.1:0-13075 GCA_028874315.1 Chloroflexota bacterium | reverse complement strand
TTCGATGTAACTAATAAATCGCTAAGGACTATCCCTCCCGGCACCGCGGAAAACGCGCTATCCATTTCGCCGCCCGTAGCCGGCTGTATGCTGTCCGGCACGGTCAGCATCCAGCGCCACGCCCAGGCCATCGGTGCCTGCAGCGTGTGCGTCAGCGAGTCGGTGGCCCCGAGACTGACGGTCGCGACGGCCGACTCGGGGTCGCGCCACACGGGTGGAAACAGCGAGGCAAACGTCTGGCCTAGCGTCTCACCCAGCCGGTTCCCGAGTGGATCGGCCAGGTCGTCGGCAATGCGGCCGGCCAAGTCCGCCGGCACGACCTCTTCGGTCCCGGGAGTGTCGCTCGCCGCCGACGTATCGGCCAGCACAGGACTTGCGACGCCTCCGAGCAAGACGGCGCTCAGACCCACCACGGCGGCAACGAGCCATTCACGCATCGTCGCGGTTAGCCCAGGGCTTGCGCCGATGGTTCCACGCGCCGCCGGGCGCGAATGGCGTCCAGTCGAAAGACCGGCGTCTCCAGCGCCACTCGCTCGCCGGCTCCGATGATGGCCAGCCCCTGGCCACGCCGCCCCTGCTCCAGCGTGGTCAAGTCCTGGTGGGTCAGCGCGAAGGCGTCGCGCAGCGCGCGCTCGTGAGCCGGATGCTGCCGAAACAGCAGCGTCGCCGCGCAGTTGGCCAGGATGGCGCGCGCCTTTGAGTTCTCAATGAGTTCGGAGACGTCCTGGGACACCAGGAGCAGCATCGTCTGCAAAGAGCGCGCCGTCTTGGCTAACTCCAACAGAAAGTCGGCACCCTGATTGGAGCGCAGAAGCGTCCACGCCTCGTCGACGACGATGACCCGCCGGCGTGACTCTTGATCCATCCAGTTTCGAAGATGCAGCAGGATCACGTAGTAGACCAGCGGCAGGATGTCGGCTTGATCGGCACGTGGATCGCGCAGGGCAAACACCGTGCAGTCGTTGTCAAGGTCGACGTTGGTCGGGCGATCGAAGAACGTTGCCAACTGCCCACTGGTGAATCGGCGGAGCCGTTCGGCCAAGTCGCGCGCGGCCTGGCGATACATAGCGTCCTCGCCGTAGCTCTCAGTAATGCTTCGGGCAAAATCCGATGTCGTGGGTGCCGGGCGACGGTAGGTCGAGGGATCGGACGCTTCGATCCGGCGGCGACGGTAGGTCGGCTCAATGGTGTTGTCGATGATGGTGCGCTGCTGCTCGCTGAGTCCGCTCAACGCCAAGCGCCAGAAGCCGCGAAGCCCGCTCGCCACGCGCGCGAAGCCGCGGGCATCGGTCACCCCGGCGAGGTCCCAGACGTTGATGGCATGCGAGGTCGCCATGGCCGGGCGCAACACCCGGCCCGCACATATCCGCGCCAGGGCGCCGTACTCATCCTTGGGATCGAGAACGGCGAGACTCGCGCCTGAGAGCCAAAGCCCGAGGGCAATCTGCTTGGCACAGTGGCTCTTGCCGCCCCCACTCTGCCCCAGCACAGCCAGGTGCGGATTCTCATGCCGCGGCCCAAACGGGTTCATGATGACCGGCGCGTGGCCCCGTCCTCGACCGACGGTGGTGCCCAGAAAGATGCCGCCGGGTTCGCTGAGGCCCGGGGCGTGAAACGGCACGGCTGCGGCAAGTGGGCCGGTCGTGAGGCCGCGCCAACGCCCGAGCCGATCGTCGGCCAGCGGCAGCAGACTGCGCAACCCGTCCTGCTGGTACCCCACGACACGCGAGGCCAGCATGCCGTGGGCTGCCAACTCCGCCTCGACGTCCAGCGTGGCCTGCTCCAGCGCCTCCGCCGAATCGGTGGCGACGCCGACCACCACCGACGTGCGGACGTAGCGTTCGCGAGACC
The DNA here is from genome assembly GCA_028874315.1 of Chloroflexota bacterium. GTDB lineage: Bacteria > Chloroflexota > UBA11872 > UBA11872 > UBA11872 > UBA11872. The sequence continues at coordinate 11,224 of JAPPKM010000097.1, read as the reverse complement.
GAAACGCCTCGTGCACGTCTTCGAGATCTTCCAGGCGCTGGCGCGACGCACGGGCAGCCTCGGGATTGACGTCCTCGCCACCCACAACCTCGCTGAGCAATTCACGCTCGGTGGTGGAAAGACGACGGCGCACCTCGCGGTCGTCGACCGGGGTTACGAATAGCGACAGATCAAGGTCGTGCTTCAGGGCCGCAAACCAGCGCAGCCAGCCGGCCGCCACCTCTCGTGGGTAGCGCCGCAGGGTGAGGGTGCGTAGCCGACGAGCCCTCGGGCCGGGACCCTGGATGACCACCTGGTCTGGTTGCAAGGCAATCCATTCGGGGAACGGATCGGCGAGGTCGAACCCCACCCGCGTGACCGGCGGGGTGTCGGTTCGATACTTGGCCTCGATGCTTGATTTGGCCGTGTCGAACGCGTGGCGCAGAAGCTGGGCCGACGCCGGGGCCGGTCGGAACAGGCCCTCGACCAGATCGACCAGGTCGAACCCGTGTAACCGCCGGCTCTCCAGCCCGGCCCGTGCCAGCCCGTCGCGAAGCAATTGCAGCCCACCGTCGAGAATGCCGGGATCCACCGACTGCCGGTCGCCCGGCGTGCGCCAGGACCACCAGGACTCAAGACGTGCCATCGGCTGGCTCGCCACGAGCACAAAGCAGCGCACCTGGCGCAAGTGCCACTTGCCATGGGCAGCCTGCACGACTTGGGCATACGTCGACGGCCGCCCTTTCGTCGAGTCGCCTACGCGGCCCGGCACGCCCAGCAGGCAGCGGCGGCGATCCAGTTTGTGATCCCAGCCGGCCGACCAGCGACGGGTCACATCGCCCAGGTAGTCCGATGGATCGAACGCACGATTCCGTAGGACGATCTGAATTGGACACTGGAGACTTGCCAGCAGCTGTGCGAGGCCAGCCACCGCCGCAGCTATCTGGGCATCCACCAACACATCGAGATTGAGCGGCCGCACCTCAAGGGCGGCGACCAGCGCCCCATCGGTCCGCACGATGCCCTGCTGCCAGATTTCGCGGATTCCCAGGGGTATCGGTGCGTAATCCCTTGGATCGTCGTCGCGGCCCACGGGTGAAACGCCGCCCGGCGGCTCCGGTGACCCGGTTCGCAGGTCAGGGCGCGACACGAAACCCCCAGCCATGGCGAACGATCATGGCCGGCTGCGGCCGTTCAAGCCGTACGCGGTACAGCGGATCCGGGAGCCGAGCGCGCTGTGGCCGTCTCAGGGGTTGCCGTTGACGACCTACGAGACGAGGCCTCATCCAGTAGCGGCCGAGGGCAAGGACATGGCCGTCCAGGGATGAATCGTCGACCCGGACTCGCATGAGCGACCAGCCCACCAGCGCGGGAAGCGCGAGCACCAGGCCGGCCAGGGGCCCGAGCCCGAGAGTCGGGACCAGGGTGACAATCAGCACGAGTTCAACGGCACCCAGAACCAGCAGCCAGCTCAGCTCGCGACTGGTAAGGCGAAACCCGCCTAACGGCCAGCGCGTCGGCACACGCTCCAGGTCCTCGGGGATCACGAACCGTGGCGGTGGCGTCACGTCCGACCGCCCATCGAATTGACCAAAAACTCAACCGCGCCCTGCAACAGCCCGAAGTTGAACGCCATCACCAGCCCATAGACCAGCAGGGCCTGCATGGCAAAACGGCGCGCATCGATCTGGGCCTCCACACTGTTCGAGGTCCAGGCGGCAATGGCCTTCCAACCGATCGCGGCCGCCACGACGAGGCTGGCAATGGCCGCCAGAAAGCCCTTGAGCGATTCGACCGCAAATGTGATCGGGTCGGTCTGTGCGAACACAGGAGCCGCGGGCAGCGCCACCAGGACCGCCAGTCCGACCGTCAGCACCGCGCGGCGACGCACCGTCATGCCCGCGCCTCGTCTACCATGGCGGTCGCGGCGGGGGGCGGCGCCGCGGGTGCCCGTCCCAGTCCGCGCAGCATGCGCCGGAGCACGGCGCGGAGCCCGCGGCTCCCGCCGTCGCTGCGAGAGCCCCGAGGCGGCGCGAGACCCGGCCGCTCGGCGAGGTCGTCGATAGCCGCACGGAATGGCTCGAGTTCGTCGATCATCCAGCTGTGCGGTAGCTCACCGCGGCTCTGAGCCACCTCCACGTAGGGATGCGCGTCGGGAATCGCCCCGATCACGGGTACCTCAAAACCCACACCCTCGGCGATCAGGCTCGCAATCTCCGTGAGTCGCCGGCGATCCGCGGCTCGGACCCGATTGACCAGCAGAAAGAGCCGATCCTGGGGCATGAACTCGGGCCCAACGTCGCGTCGAACCGCGATGATGTCGCGGATGGCGTTCACCACGTCGGCCTGGGCCGGCGTGACGACATACAGGATGCGATCGGCCCGCGCCAGTGGCTGAAAGCGCCAGTGGCCATACTCGGTCGGCAGCGTCACCACCACGGCGCCGTAGGGAAAGTCGCGAGCCGTGACCAGCAACTCGCGGATCAGATTCGGCTCTTCGCGATCGAATCGAGCGTTCCATTGCGCCGCGAGGTGGTCGTCGGCCAGCCCCACCATGAGGTGGAAGTTACGGAAGCGCTGCAGCCCCAACCTGAAGCCTTCGCGATTGGGCTGGCGCAGGAACGCGGCCACGCCCGGCGCCGGGTCGACGCCGCAGTAGGCGGCCAGATCGTCCTTGGGATCAGTGCCGATCAGGAGCACGGGCACGTTGCGTTCGGCCACGGCCCAGGCCAGATTGGACGCCAGCGTGTCCTTGCCAATCCCGCCTTTACGAGCCGTGAGACAGACGATCGACCGGCCGGCCGGTGGGACGGCCAACCGCTCCGCCAAGCGCTCCGCCGCAGCCGTTTCCTGCTGCCACGCTCGTCCCCGCGCCGAGCGGGCTGCTTTCCCAATGGCCAGCGTCCGCGCCACGACCCGATCGGCATCGACAGGCCTGACCGCAACCTCCTGGACTGCCGTCAGACGCTCGAGATCATCGCCCAGGTCCTGGTCCCAGACTTCGATGAGCACGATCGCGTGCCGGCCCTGCGTTTGGAGGTCAGTTAGAAACGCCAGCAGGCCCCTGTTGGCGTCCTCGGGGAAAAGTTCCGCCCCGACGATCACCACGTCGGGCTGGCTGGCCGCCACCTGCGCGGCCGCGTCCGAACCGTCGGTGGTTAGACCGGCCAGTTCCAGTCGCCGGTCCAGGTATTGGCTCATCGCTCCCCGAAGCTCCTGGATTTCGCCGGACCGCAGTAGGCACACATGCACTCGAATCGGCAGGGCCGTTCCCTGTTCGCTCACGGCGGAACCGGGCTCCTTTGGTGGCGCGGGCGGGGGGGGGGGGGGGGGGGGCCGCCCCCCCCCCCGGGGGGGGGGGGGGGCGCCCGCGGGCGGCGGCGACGGGGGGGGGGGGGGGGGGGGGGGGGGGGGGCGCCCCCCCCCGGCCGGCGTGGGGGTGCGCGCCATCTGCGCGCTGGACTCACGGTAGGCGCGGGGTTCGGAGTCCGGTATCCAGGTTTCCGTAAACGTCACCGGCCAAGGCCGCTGCGCCGACGACGTTGGAGATCCAACGTCAGCGCACGTGGCATTGCCTGACGGGGTCGATGTTGCCCGGTGCCCGAACCGATCACTCGACGCGACGTCGCTTGACGCGTCGGGTGCGCCGGTCGGGCCCCTCAGCGCAGCAGGCCGCGTCGGGCGGCGATCAGACAGGCCTCGGTCCTGTTCTTCGCGCGGAGCTTCCGGTAGATCACGGTCAGCGCCTTGTCCACCGTATTGACGGCCAAGTGCAACTCCTTCGCAATGGCCCGCGAGGTCAGTCCGCGCGCACCGCCGGCGATGATCTGCAATTCACGAGGCGTCAATTCCTCAAGTGGCGGCTCGGCGGCATCGCCGGCGGGCGCGCAGGCGTGGAAGAACGCCTCGCGCAGCGAGCGCCCGATGGTGACGTGTCCGGCCGCTGCCGTGCCCAACACCGCATCCAGCTCCGGAGTCGGAGCTTCGGCTGCCAGCAGACCGTCCGGACGCACGAGTAACGATTGCCACACGCGGTCGTGCCTCCCGAGGGCCAGCACAACCCGCGTGGATGGAATCTTCGCTCGGATCGACGCCACTCGGTGGATCTCCCGTGCCGGCATTGTTTGCGCCTCGAACACGGCAACCAGGACATCGACCCGTGTGCGGGCGCACTGCGCGACCGCGGCATCGGGGCTGTCCACCGTCCCCATCATCTCGATGACCGCAAGCCCCTGGAGTCGGCGCTGAATCTCCGAGGCCGCCCGTGGGTCCGTCGCGAGCACCAGCACACGGATGCGGTGCCGGCGCGCGGTGGCGCGCCCCGAGTATTGTCCGGATCTCGGCAGCCAGTTCCCTGCCTTGGTTGACATGGCAGCTCGGATCACTATGATGGTGGCCGGTCATCGTAGTGATGGGCGGGAGGCCCTGTCAATACTATTGTGACTGATAATCACAATTGTGAGCCATCGGACGCGGATCTCGCCGACATGGCGCTGTGCATGCAGTACCTGCTCACCACGACTCGCAAGCCCGATAACACCGCGTACAGCATCGACGAGGTGGCCCGGGGAACCGGCGTGTCGCTCACCTATCTGCGCAACATGCTGGCCGGGCGCCAAGACAATCCCAGCCGCAAAGTCATCGCCGCGCTCGCTCGGTTCTTCAACGTCTCCCCCGCCTACTTCTTCGAGCGATCGAACGTCCCACAGCCGGCGGAGGACGCACCGGCCTCCGAAATTGAGGTTGCGCTGCGATCAGCCGAGCACCTCGGACCCGACGGCCGACGGATCCTGCTGGACATGATCCGTCTCGCCCAGCGGATCTCGGGACGGCGTGACCTGGACGCGTGAGCGCCCTCCTGCAGGCCCGCACGCTACTGCGCCATCTGGGACTCCGCGGCCGTAGTTTCAACCGCGACCTTCTCCTCGAGCGACTCGAATCACGCCTCGGCATCGTCATCGACGCCGTCCCCGATCGTCGACTGCCCGTCGGCGGAATCTCCGGAGCCTGTATCACGACCAACGAGTCCCATGTGGTGTTCTACCCGGCCGGCGCCGCCGACCGCGTGCAGTTGGCGGTCATCTGTCACGAATGCGCCCACCTGTACCTCAATCACCAACGTCGATCCGTCGACGATGTCCTCGCCGGCACCGCTCTGCCGTCGCCACGCGACGAACTTGCCGCCGAAGCGCTCGGGGCCGCCTTGGTGCATTTCGCCGAGCGACCGGAGCGCTTTCCGTCGCTCATCCAGGGCGTTGCCCCGCCCGGCACCCCGGGGCCATCGGCAACGCTCGGCGTGCGGCTCCGCACCTACTATCGGCCGGTCATGCTGTCGGACGAGCGCCGGTGATCGCCCTCTCCCGGCCGTCGGATCGCGTGTGCTTTCCGCCGAGACAACGGGAGCGGGCGCCTGACGGCCGCGAGAACGACTCCGCCGCGGCCTCGTCAGTCGTCCGACGAATCTGAGGCTGCTTCAGGAAGCCGCGCACCCGAGCATCGTTTAAGCCCTCGTTGGCGGCCGAACAGCGTCTCCAGGTCCGGCTGACGGCCGCCCAACGCTCCGCCGCACTCAATGCCGGTGGCGCCCACCCTGCCGGGCGACGACCTGTCGCAGCGCGTCGACCTCGGCCCACCCCGGAAACTCCTCGTCCAGCGTTGACAGGGCCCACGCGGTCCCTGCGTCCGACGCCCTTCGTACGTCTCCGGATTGGGTGAGTCGCAGATAGCGATCGATCACTCTGAGCACCCGCGCGCTGCGGCAGTTCGGCGTGACTCGGCCGGCCTCACGCAGCACCCGGAGGACATTCGTCGGCACCCAGACGGTACGCGCAACGAGCGAGTGCACACGTTGGCGCTCGGCGAACGTCACGCCGGGGGTCGGACGCGAGCCGAACGCATCCTCCGGCTCACGCAGCGTACGAATCTCGAATTCCGTGTGCAGCAACGCCGCGGCCAGCCGCAGGTGGGCCACCTCATCGAAGCCGAAACCCTGCTCCCGAGCCATTTGCTCCGACAGGGCAATGAGAGTCGATCGCCAGCCGAGGTCGCGTCCGACCCCCGCGTCCTCCTTCGTCTGCAGCGCAAACGTCGTCGCGAAGGCTTGCACTTCCGTCGCCTCAATGTGGGCAACCGCGCGCAGCCATATGTCCGGCGGCGCCAGCGCCAGCCAGAACAGCAGCGCGAAGGCCAGCAGCAGGACCGCAAGGACCGGCAGCGCGGCTGCAAAGGTGAATCCGGGCCATCCGGCCTGGACGCCGACAACCACCAGGCCCTGCGCACCCACGTGCGTGAGCGCCGCCGCTGCCATGGCCTGAAGAAAGCGCAGTTGCACTTGCTTCGGCAACGGGAGACCGACGCGGTAGCGCGTCCGACCCACCTCCAGCAGCACGAACCACACGGCCGCGAAGTAGCCCAGATACAGCCCCAGCCCACACCATTCCGTCCACGCCGTCGGCGACCGTCGGGCAAGCGCAGCCCCGTGACCTGGGAGCCACCACACGAGCATGCCGGCGCCGACGGCGCCGACCACGAACGCCGGGCGCCAACTGACGCGAATGCCAAAGGTCGTGACGACGAGGGCCACTGCCAGCACGCACGTCACACGGAGCCAGCCACCGGCCAGGTGCCGAAAATCGGTCGACAGGCCAAGGTGCGCAAGCCACGGCCACCCGGCCTCGATGCCGGCCCGCAGGGACCACGCACTGAAGCCGGCGAGGGCGAGCCACTGGGCCGGGGCGCGGTGTCCGGCCCGCATCCGGCCGAGAAGGTTCACCATGCCCAGCACGCCGCAGGCCACCAGCGGCAGTTGGACCAGCACGGCGTGCGGCATCGTTGCCGCTCGAGTCACAGACGCACGAGCCGTGGTTGCCCGAGCTGAAGGCGACCAGCGTCGCTGGCAAGCACGGCGCGTGCGCATCTGCCAACGGCAGGCTCAATCGACCGAACGCCCTGGGTCCAGCCGTCAGGTCGACAACGCACAACATGGCACCGGGCGCACGCAACCGCAGCCCCCAGAGGTCCAGGTCGACGTTACCCGGCAGCCGCACGGGTCCGAGGCTACGCGGCGTCGCGTCGCGCTGTCGGAAACGGCGACGCGCGGTGACAGAACCCAGGCGCAGGTCGGTCGGTGTCGCGACCAACCCGACGGCGTGCGGAACTTGGCCTGTCCGAGGGGTCGCCGATCCACAGCCACCGGTGCACGTCCGACTTGCGGGTCACGCGCACTTCAACGATGTCGCAGGTGGGATTACAGCACGGTAACAGTCGCGTAGACTTCGGTGACAGAACGATGGCGTAATCGGGAATTGACCAATTCTGGCGTCAAATCGGGCCGACGGCGTGTCGACGACCGGTACCACCAGCCTACGTTGTGGAAACTTGCCGACGATGACCAGACGGACCGAGAGCGTCCACGACGGATGAGCTCATGACGCGCGATGATCTGGTTCGCGAGAATCAAGCCCTGCGGGAGCGTCTCTCCAAGCTGAGCGAGGCCAGCCTGCGCGTTTCCGAGGACCTTGACCTGGACACGGTGTTACAGGAAGTGGTGGACGGGGCGCGCGCGCTGACCCAGGCTAGCCGCGGGGGCCTGATCGTCGTGGACGAGTCCGGAGAACTGCAGGCGTTCGTGACCTCCGGCGTCACGGCGGCGCAGCACCAGCTGATGCTTGGGCTGCCCGACGGCATCAGGATCTTTCATTACCTGACGCAGACGTCCGAACCCCTCCGCGTGACGGACTTTTCCGCCCATCTCGCGTCGGTCGGCCTGCCCGAAATCGGCCCGCCCCTGGGTCCGGTGACGAGCTTCCTCGGCGTGCCCATCCGCCACCAGGGGCAAAACGTTGGCACCGTCAATGTCGCGGACAAAGGGGCCGGTCTGGCGTTTACCCAGGAGGACGAGGACACGCTGCGCATGTTTGCCGCCCACGCCGCCATGGCCATCGCCAACGCCCATCGGTACCGGGAGGAGCAGCGGGCCAGAGCCGATCTGGAGACCTTGGTCACCACCGCGCCCGTGGGCGTCGTGGTCTTCGACGCAACGACGGGAACCCCGGTGCTGCTGAACCGAGAAGCGGTGCGCATCGTCGACGGGCTGCGTAACCCGGACCAGTCGGTGGAAGCGCTGCTTGACGTGATGATCTACCGGCGCGCGGACGGACGGGCGGTCTCGCTCGAGGAGTCGCCGCTGGCCCAAGCGCTCAGCATCAGCGAGACCGTGCGGGCTGAGGAAATCGTCCTGCAGGTCCCCGACGGGCGAAGCGTGACCACCCTAGTCAACGCCACGCCCATTCGCTCCGAGGCGGGCGACGTGGAGTCGGTCATCGTCACCTTCCAGGACATGACGCCCCTCGAGGAACAGGAGCGGTTGCGCGCTGAGTTCCTGGGGCTGGTGAGCCACGAACTGCGCGCGCCGCTGACCTCCATCAAGGGCTCCGCAGCCGCCGTGCTCGGCGCCTCGTCCGTCCTCGACGCCACGGAAATGCACCAGTTCTTCCGAATCATTGACGGGCAGGCCGACCACATGCTCGACCTGATCAGCGACCTGCTCGACATGGCGCGCATCGAGGTGGGCACGCTATCCGTCGCCCGCGAACCCTCAGATCTCGCCAGGCTCATTGACCAGGCCCGGAACACCTTCCTCGGGAGTGAGAGCCGGCACACCGTCCAGATCGACCTCCCGCTCGATCTCCCCCGCGTGCTGGCGGACCGACGGCGAATCGTCCAGGTGCTGACCAATCTCCTTGCCAATGCGGCCCGCCACTCCCCCGAGTCGTCGACCATTCGGGTCGCCGCCGAGCACGTCGATGTCCATGTCGCGATCTCGGTCGTCGACGATGGCGTGGGGATTTCGGCCGGGCGGCTTCCGCACCTGTTTCGAAAGTCCACGCGCATCGAGGCTGCGGAGCCGCGCGGCGGAATCGCGGGATCCGGCCTGGGGCTTGCCATCTGCCGAGGGATCGTCGAGGCCCACGGCGGACGCATCTGGGCCGAAAGCGACGGGCCGGGCCGCGGCGCGCGCTTCACCTTCACGATCCCGCTGGCCGAGGAGGCGGCCGGCGCGCTTGCGCCGCGCCTCCCGCGATCCGCCGTGGTCAGACGCCAGCGGACGCGCGTCCTCGCGGTTGACGACGATCCGCAGACGCTCCGGTACGTCCGTGACGAACTGTCGAAGCTGGGCTACGAGGTCACGGCAACCAGTGATCCCAAGGAGGCGCTCGGTCTCGTGCGGGAGCAGCGGCCCCATCTCGCCCTGGTCGACCTTGTCCTGCCCGAAACCGACGGCATCGAACTCATGCAGGAGATCCTCGACATTGCCAATGTGCCGGTCATCTTTCTCTCCGCCTACGGCCGGGATCAGGTCATCGCCGTGGCGCTTGAAATGGGCGCCGACGATTACATCGTTAAACCCTTCTCACCCACCGAGCTGTCGGCGAGGATTCAGGCCGCCCTGCGCCGGCGGGCGGCGCCGGAACGAGCGGTGCCCGACGAGCCCTTCGCGCAGGGCGATCTGACCATCGCCTTTGCCGAACGTCTGGTGACCGTGGCGGGGCGCCCGGTGCAGCTGACCGCCACGGAGTATGACCTTTTGGTTGAGTTGGCCATCAACGCGGGCCGGGTGGTCACGCACGACCAACTACTGGAGCGAGTCTGGGGGTCGACGGACGTGCGCGATGTGCGGGTGATTCGCACCCACCTCACGAGACTTCGCCGCAAGCTCGGCGAGGACGCGAGCAGCCCGACGTACATCTTCGCCGAACCTCGCGTCGGCTATCGCATGGCCGCGCGGGCACCGTCACGAGCCGACACGCCCTGACGATGTCGGGTCGCGCGGCCCGGAGCGTGCGATCGTCGTGACACGTGCAGGCGCGCCCCCGGCCTGGCCCCAGGGTGACAGGGCGACAGCGTTTGCGACGGGGCCACGGTGATGGACCCGCACGGGGTCACTCACCACCCGCCGGGTCGTGCACGCGCCGGCGGCCGCCGGATCCCCGAGACCGACGGCGGAGTTCGCGGGGCGGCAGCTATCACCCGGGCCTCCGACGCTGCGCGGATCGCCCGCGGGTCATCCGATCGACCGTCCGCGGCAGTTGCAGGCGGTCCACCGGCGAGTGCCGCCGGTGCCGGGCCACCACATCCGAGTGCGCGAGGTGCACGTAGTGGTTGACCATGCGCAGGCTGGTGTGGCCAAGGATGCGCTGCAGGGTCAGCACATCGCCCCCGGCCTTCAGGTACGACACCGCAAACGTGTGGCGAAACAGGTGGACCGTCAGCCGCGAGATCCCGCAGCGGGCCCGCAGCCGCCGGATGCACAGGTACAGCGAGCCCCGCGTCAGCGGGTACCCGTCCTGGGTGAGGAAGAGCGGCTCGCCCAGCGCCGGGAGCGCCGGCTCCGGGCGGTAGCGGTAGACGTACACGTGCAGCGCCGCCAGCGTGCGCATCCCCACCGCCACGTGCCGGGCCTTCCCGCCCTTGCCACGACGCACCCGCACCTCGCCGGTGTCGAGGTCGAGGCCGTCCAGCGTGAGCCCGCACAGTTCCGAGGCCCGCAGCCCCGAGTCCAAGAGGGTCAGGACGACGGCGCGACCGCGCGCGTCGGCATAGGTGTGCCCATCCATGGCGGCCAGCGCCTGTTGCTGCTCGGCCGGGCTCAGCGGCTCCACCTCGCGCTCCGGCAGGCGGCCCGGGTGGAAGTCCGCTAAGCGATTGCTCTCCAGGTAGCCATGACGCCACAGCCAGGTCGTAAAGCTACGCAGCGCCCGGCCGTGCTGGTGAATCGTGTACGGGCTCAGTCCGCCCGTCGATCGCCGCAGGGCGGTCGCCTTCTGGGGCCGCTGCTGCAGGTGCTGCTGATAGCGCAGAGCGCTCTCCAGCGTGAGCTCGGCCAGCGTCGGCTCGTCGCCCAGAAAGTCGGCGAATTGCGCGAGATTCTCACGGTAGAGGCGCACGGTTTCCGGGGAATAACCCTGCCCGGTGAGGGTGGCCAGATAGTGAAGCGTCGCCCTGGCCAACGGGACGTTTTCGGGGTGCATTGCCCCCTCCTACCACGGGGAGCCGCGCCGCGCACGCAGGCGTGGCGCGGGTGGGGAGCGAGCGTGGAGCAGGCGTTGCGGGGGCGTGAGGCGAACGGGCGGAAAGCTGGATGTCGCGAAACCTCGCAAATCGGCCGCTTCGGCCGATCCACTTCTGTTAGGAGCGGGGGACGGGATTCGAACCCGCGACATCCAGCTTGGAAGGCTAGCGCTCT
>JAPPKM010000137.1 GCA_028874315.1 Chloroflexota bacterium | reverse complement strand
TCAGGGCCTCCGCTTCGTGTTCCAGCACCGCTCGAACCTGCCAGGCTTCAACGCCAGGGAACCAATCTTGAAACTGGCCAACCGTGGCGCCGCTTTCCAGGTTCTCGAAGAGGGCGGACACCGGCACGCGCGTTCCGGCGAACGTCCAGGCCCCGCTCAGCTTGCCCGGACGGCGTTCCATCGCCGGGCACTGCTCCCAGTCGGTCATGCCGTCACCTCCGTTCCACGGGTGTGTCCCCCTCATCTTCCGCGCCGGAGAGACCGTCGTCCATCCCATCAGCCACCCAGCCGCCCCATCTCGCCTAGCGGCGCCTCGCGAAGCGCTCCTCTTCCGCGCACCCCCGTTCATAGTGAACTGGTTGAGGATTGAGCAACTGTTCGCGGTGAGCCACCCCGCAGTCCCCCGGAGAGCCGCCCTGAGCCTCGCGAACGGACCCGTGCGAACCACACCCCCGCGTCCCCGCCCCAATCCCTCGCCTGCCCCACCCAAACCAGGCGCGGCTGCCGTTTCCGTCAACCGAAATCCGCCCCCTACACCGCGGGCCCCACGCGGCAAACCCTATAATCTAGCCAGACAGTCTAGCCAGGAGGGGCATGCCATGGAGACTTGGGCCTTACAAGACGCCAAAAACCGCTTCAGCGCGGTAGTCAACGCCGCGTTGGACGGCGAACCCCAAACCGTCACCCGCCGGGGCGCCCCCGCCGTCGTGGTTCTGGCCGTCGAAGACTATGAGCGGCTGTGCCAGGCGGAAAAAGCCGGCGCGCCCGACTTCATCCAGCACCTCCTGTCCATCCCCACGGGCGGGCCGGACGACCTGCTTGACGGTCCCTCGCTGAACCTGCGCGACGTGGCCTGGTGATGTATCTGCTCGACACCAACGTCGTCTCCGCCCTCCGCCGACCCGACCGCCACCCCGCGCCGGCAGCCTGGCTGCGGGACCAGCGGCCCTCGGACGTTTATCTCAGCGTCGTCACCGTTGCCGAAATTGAACATGGAGTCGCCCGGCAGATGCCCCAGGACCCGGCCTTCGCCCGCGAGCTGGCCACGTGGATGGAGCGCACCCTCGCCGGGTTTGCCGACCGGCTGCTCGGCGTCGACGTCCCCACCGCCCGCCGCTGGGGCCGCCTCTCCGCCACCCTCGGCCACAGCGGCGCCGACCTCCTCATCGCCGCCACCGCCCTCGAACACGGCCTAACCGTCGTAACCCGCAACACCCGCCACTTCCACCCCACCGGCGCCCCCGTCCTCAACCCCTTCTTACAGGCGGAGGATCAATTACCCAGTCGGTAGAGGCCCCTACCCGTTCGTGGTGCGCCGGTCCTCGTAGGGGTACCCCTTGTGGGTGCCCAGTCCCCGTCCGCCCCGGCGATCGCCCGTTCCCACGTAGGATCGCCCCTTGTGGGTGTTCACTCCTCGCCTGTCCTGAGCCTGCCGAGCAGGCCCGTGTCGAACCACGCCGCATCGGCAGCAACCACCCCGTCACCCCGGCGTCCGCGGAGAGCTTGCCAAAGGGGGACCCAGCGGGCCCCAAGCACCCGACCGCACCCACGCCACCCCCGCAGCCCTGCCCAACCAGATGCTCCCAACTTCCTACTCCACCCTCTCACCCCTCACTATTCGTCCCTCTCCCCGTTTTCGCTTGCTGATATCGTCACTTCACACTCGCTGACTAGGCCAAGGGCAGTCGTTTGTCCGCAGGTAGCCAACCGGCCGTGTCCGCAGGCGTTGCCTGGATCCGCCACCTCCGCGTCCTGATCGTTGCCCTCGCCGCCACCATCGCCTTCGCCTCTCCGGTCCTGGCCCAATGGCCCACCGCCTGCGTCACCCTCAACGACATCGTTGAGGCTCACGTCGGCAACCACGGCAACGTCGGCATCTACCAGCGCACCTTTGACGCGGGCGCCGAAGCCGCCTGCCAGTCCGACCACCGCAACGACGTCCGCGCCGTCTTCGCCTGGGCCTTCGACGAAGGCTCCGCCGGCCCCATCGCCCCCACCCCCTGGCCCTCCACCTGCGTCGCCCTCAACGACATCGTCGAAGCCCACCTCGGCAACACCGGCAACGTCCAGATCTACCAGCGCACCTTCGGCCCCGGCCCCGCCGCCGAATCCGCCTGCCAGCGCGACCACCGGGAGGATGTCCGCAACCTCTTCGCCTGGGCCTTTGGCATCCAGCCGCCCGACGAGTGGATCGACGTCGCCGCCGGAGCGGCCCACACCTGCGCGATCCGCGCCAACGGTCAGGTCGGCTGCTGGGGCGCCAACTCGGACGGCCAGGCCGCTCCGCCGCTCGGCGCCTTCAAGGCGATTTCCGCTGGCGGCAGTGGCAACTGCGGACTCCGTCCCAATGGCGCCCTGGAGTGTTGGGGCGCGATCGCAGAACCGCCCGAAGGCAGATTCACGTCCGTCAGCGTTGGCGAATACCACGCCTGTGCCGTCCGCTTCGAAGAAGCGGTCGAGTGCTGGGGCGTCCCCGACAACGATCGGACGAACCCGCTCCCCGGCGACTTCACGTTCGTGAGCGCTGGATTCAGCCACACCTGCGGCCTCCGCCCTAGCGGCACCGTCGCCTGCTGGGGTGGCTTTGACTTTCCTGACTTGGAGGCGCCGCCTGGTCCATTCATCAAAATTGACTCGGGGACCAGTGGTGCCTGTGGAGTTCGAGGCAACGGCGATGTCGCCTGCTGGGGCTCGCGCTTCTACGGCGGGGGCATCGACGCTCCGCCGCCGGGCCCCTTCGCCTCGGTCAGCGCGGGCTTCTGGCATGCCTGCGGAGTCCGCACCGATGGAACGCTCGCCTGTTGGGGATCGAACGACTATGGCCAGGCCACACCGCCTGCCGGCGAATTTCGCTCGGTCAGCGCTGGCGAGTATCACACCTGCGGTGTGCGCCTGAATGGCACGGTCGTCTGTTGGGGCGGCAACCACTATGGCCAGGCCGCGCCCTGGCCCAGCCAGTTCGCCTCAGTCAGCGCCGGTCACCAGCACTCCTGCGGCACTCGTACCGATGGTCAAGTCGCCTGCTGGGGCGAGAACAGCTCCGGCCAGTCCGCCCCGCCACCCGGCGCCTTCGCCTCCGTCAGCGCCGGCTTTTGGCACACCTGCGGTCTTCGACCTGACGGCGCGCTCGGCTGCTGGGGTCTCGACGACCACGGGCAGGCCTCACCGCCGTCCGGCGCGTTCACCACGGTGAGCGCCGGCCAGTACCATACCTGTGCCGTCCGTTCGAACGGCGCCGTCGCGTGTTGGGGCTACGGTGGTGAGGGGCAAACGGCCGCCTCGTCCGGGGCATTCACGGCGGTCAGCGCCGGACTTCGCCACACCTGCGCCGTGCGCGCCAACGGCGAGATCGCCTGCTGGGGTGCCAACGACGAGGGCCAATCCACACCGCCCGCCGGTCCTTTTGCATCGGTCGCCGCCGGCGACTCCCACACCTGCGGCGTCCGCGCCGGCGGCAATCTGGCCTGCTGGGGGGCCAACACCGAAGGCCAGGCCGTCCCGCCGGAAGGCGCTTTTGTCGCCGTTGCCGCCGGTGACTTCGACACCTGCGCCATTCGGACTGACGGAACACGCACCTGTTGGGGCCACTACAGCTACTTCGGCCGCTACCCGCCCTCGGAGGCGTTCGCTTCGCTCAGTGTTGGCTCCAGCCACGTCTGCGGCATTCGGTCCGACGGCGTCCCCGTCTGCTGGGGCTCCGGCCCTGGCGTCAACGCACCGCGAAAGCCAGATCCGGCCGGCTACCGCCCCCACCGCCACCCGTTCTAGAGCGCGCCATCCATCCCGCTACCAGCCTTCCTCCGGTCGCCTGGTCGGTTAGATGAGGCGTTCACATTGCTCCCGTTACCCGCAGCGTTGCCCAATCACGAAAGGGAACGATCACCGTACCGTGCCTCCGTTCCAAACAGGACTGGTAGCCTCCCGACGGCCGGCCCCTGGTAGCAGTCAATGCGCGCCGTCCGCCTCCTGATCGTCGCCCTCGCCGCCGCCCTCGCCTTCGCCTCCCCCGCCCTCGCCCAGTGGCCCAC
>JAPPKM010000131.1 GCA_028874315.1 Chloroflexota bacterium | reverse complement strand
CCTCCACGCTGATCAATATCAACATTGACGAGGCGGAAGTCACGCGAGTTCAGGCCAACACGCACCCCCTCCACGGCGACGCCAAGGCCACAATCGAAGCTCTGCTTCCCCTGCTCAGCTCAGCCGGCGCCGGGAACCGCCCATCACCCGAGGAGGCCGTCGCGGCCGCTCGACGGCTGATCGCCTACCAGGACATCCAGCTCAAGGAGCCGCACTTCCCGATCCTGGAGACCATCCAACGCAGCATTCCGGAAGACACCCACATCGTCTGGGACGTGACGCAGTTCGGTTACTACGCGCGTACGCACTACCCGGTGCACGAGCCGAAGACGTTTATCGATTCCGGCTACTCGTTCAACCTTGGGTTCGGGTTTCCCACGGCCCTGGGGGCAAAGGTGGCGCATCCCGAACGCCCGGTAATTTCGGTCAATGGCGACGGCGGCTTCTTGTTCAACGCGGTGGAACTGGCCACGGCGGTGAGGTATGGCATCAACGTCACCAGCATCGTCTTTCGAGACGACGCTTACGGCAATGTGGCACGCGACCTGGAGGAGTTCTTTGACGGCGACTACGAAACCGACCTGCATAACCCCGACTTCGTGCATTTCACCGAATCGTTCGGGGCGGTCGGCATGCGGGCGGACGATCCGCAGGATCTGAAGGACCTGCTTCCGCGCGCGCTCGAGTGCGAGGCGCCAGTCGTGATCGACGTTCCAGTCGGCGATCTGCAGCTTCCGCGCGCCGAGTTCATGGCCGTCTTGCCGAAGCTTCCGTGGGTGCGTCCGCAGGAAGGGCTTATAGGTTCGTAGGCTCTTGGATCCCCGGGTTCGGCCGTGGGACCGGTAGCAACGCTTGCCTCATTCCGCCGGGCTGGGGATTCACACGAGGACTCTGACGCCCGCTCTTCGCGCTTACGGCTGAAGGTGGCCGGCCGGTGGTGAATCGAGTTGGACGAGCGCGATGGGGCACAAGTGGAGGCTGGAGGCTATGCGGCTGCGACCGGGGACCTGGCGATTGCGTGCCTTCTGGCGGTTGCATGTCGGCGTGGCGCTGGCCTTCGGGCTAATCAGCAGCGGGCTGGCGGGGCTTGTTGCGCTGACGCTCGTGGTCAATGCCGTGACGCTTCCGGCCTGCGAAGCGGCAACGCCGGCACCGCCGGACTTCGAGGTCGCGCCATTTTCGTTTGACCCGGAGGAGCGAGCGCTGGCCCTTGGGCACGCCTTGGTGAACGACGACGTCCGTGTGGCCTACGAGATGCTGGCGCCCGAGGTGCTGCACGTTGGGTCGCTCTGCGAGATTGGGCTTGAGAACTTTCGGAGCCTGACCGGCGAAGGTCTGACGGACGTTGCCCTGGACCGGACGCTCGGGGGTGAGGCTCACGCCGCTAGCTCCGTTGGTATAGATGAAGGACGCGCGCCGGTATTCGGATTTGACCCGTCTAACGACCTGCTTTCGGTTTCACTCCAGCTAACGCCTCGTGAGTTCCCGGAGAACCCCGTGAGCTACGTGCGAGTCACCTTCCTGCGCGACGGACGCGTCGACTGGATCGG
Organism: Chloroflexota bacterium; assembly: GCA_028874315.1. Taxonomy (GTDB): domain Bacteria; phylum Chloroflexota; class UBA11872; order UBA11872; family UBA11872; genus UBA11872. The sequence goes on along the minus strand of JAPPKM010000131.1, from coordinate 32,035 downwards.
GCTCGATCAAGCTATGACCGAACTCGGTCCTCTGCGGGAATTCCCGGTGCCCGCCTACGCAGATGTGGATGCGTTCGAGGAGACCGAGGTGGCGGTGGGGCAGGCGCCCTGGGAGTTGGGGGGAACGCTCACGGTTCCACGCGGACACGGTCCCTTCCCAGCTGTCGTATTGGTGCACGGCAGCGGCTTTGCGGATCGCGACGCAACCCGTGGGGCGGCGAAGATGTTCCGGGATCTGGCATGGGGTCTGGCCAGCAAGGGGGTGGCCACACTACGTTATGACAAGCGCACGTTGACCCACGCGCTGGCCTTCGCGCGCCAGCCGGACTTCACGATCGATGATGAGCTGGTCGACGATGCCCTAGCGGCAGTCGAACTGTTGCGTCAGACCCCACGAATCGACCCGGCGCGGATCTACGTTTTGGGGGTTAGCCTGGGCGGCGTTGCTGCACCGCGAATCGCGCAGCGCGATTCAACGATTGCCGGCCTAATTCTTTATTCAGCGCCCAGTGGAATGTTATGGGAGGACTTCGCAGAACAGCGGCAGCGGAGACTCAAGGCAGACGGCGTGGTCAGCGCTGCAGATGAACGTCGGCTCGGACTCGTCCGAGCGCGTGCGGCGGCGATGGAGGCGCTGGCCGCGGGTTCGCCGGCGCGGCACATGAAAGTTCGTCCGTCGCACTTTCTGGATCGTGCCGACTACCGGCCGGAGGCAATCGCTCGCGACTTGCCGATTCCAATGCTGATCCTCCACAGCTTTAACGACGAACTCCTGTCTGGCGAGGAGATCGTTGGCTGGGTTGCGAGCCTGCGCCGCCGGGACGATGTTGTGTTCCGCCTTTATCGAGAGCACACCCATAGCCTGCTCGACCGGCGCAAGGTGACTGGACCCGACCTTCGCCCTGAGATTCACGTTGGCTCGGAAGTCATCAAGGACATCGCGTCCTGGGTTGCCGGTGAGCGACCGGCGCGCACGTGCGTGGATCTGCAGGCCTGGCACGAGGGCTGTCGCGGGGGGCCGAACGCGGCGTTCGATGCCGACTGACGCACCACTTGCCTGGGGCTACAGCGGGCTTGACATTGAGCCGAAGACGCGGGGAGCGGCATCGGCACGAACGTCGGCGGGGTTGGCGGCGGATCACACCGTGGTCAACGGTCTCGAGAACTCGAAGAGTGTCAAGCTGGACGATGTCGACCAGCCGAAGGAGCAGGCCGGGGCGCGTATGCGCAGCCCGCTTGCCCAATTGCCAATGAATTTGACCGATCGAGCGTGAGCGCAACCACGGCTTCACCCCGGGCTCAGAGCTATACGCCGCTGCCGCGGCGGCAGGTGGTGTTGACGATGGGTGGGTTGATGCTGGCGTTGTTTTTGGCCTCGCTGGATCAGACGGTGGTGAGTACGGCGATGCCGCGGATCATTGCGGATCTGGGCGGGTTCGACCGGTTTACGTGGGTGACGACGGCGTACCTGGTGGCGTCGACGACGACGGTGCCGATCGTGGGGCGGCTGTCGGACCTGTATGGCCGGAAGGCGTTTTTCCTGGGCGGGATCGCGGTGTTCCTGGTGGGATCGGTGCTGGCGGGGGTGAGCCAGTCGATGAACCAGCTGATCTTCTTTCGAGCGATCCAGGGCATCGGCGGCGGCAGCATGATGGCGCTGTCGTTTACGACGGTTGGGGACCTGTTTCCGCCAGCGGAGCGCGGGAAGTACCAGGGCATTGTCGCCGCCGTGTTCGGCCTGTCGTCGGTGATTGGTCCGACGCTGGGCGGACTCATAACCGACTCGCTTTCGTGGAACTGGGTGTTTTATGTCAACGTGCCGCTGGGTCTGCCGGTGATCGCCCTGTTCATCCGGTTCTTCCCGAACACGCGGCCGGAGAAGCGAACGTTCCAGCTGGACTACGCGGGGATGGGGCTGCTGGTGCTGGTGGTTGTGCCGTTGCTGATCGGGCTGTCGTTGGCCGGGGTGCAATTCGAATGGCTGTCGCTGCAGATCGTGGGGATCCTGGTGTTCGCGGCGGTGATGACGGTGGTGTTCGTGCTGGTGGAGCGGCGGGCGGCGGATCCGATCATGCCGCTGGGGATCTACCGGAACCCTGTGGTGGGCGTCTCGCTGGTGGCCGTGTTCATTACGGGATTCGCGATGTTTGGGTCGATTATCTTCATCCCGCTGTTTTTCCAGGGTGTGCTGGGGGCCTCCGCCACGAGCAGCGGATCGTTCATGACACCAATGATGATGAGCATGGTGGTGGCCGCGGCGCTGTCGGGGCAGGCGCTGTCGCGGCTGGGCGGGCACTACCGGCTGCAGGGGTTGATCGGGATCGGGATCATGACGGGCGGGGTGGTGATGACCTCGCGGATGACGGCCGATACGTCCTTTGGACAGGCGGTGGCCAGCATCATGTTGACGGGGCTGGGGCTGGGGATGACGTTTCCGAGCTTCACGATCGCCGTGCAGAACGCCGCGCCGATGGGCCAGCTGGGGGCGGTGACGTCGGCGACGCAGTTCTACCGGTCGGTCGGCGGGGCGCTGGGGCTGGCGGTGCTGGGGTCGTTTATGGCGAACCGGTTTGCGGCGGGCCTGCAGGACTCGCTGCCGGCGGCGATCCGGCAGGCGGTGCCGGCGGAGCAGCTGGCGCGGATGGAGGAGAACCCGCAAGCGCTGGTGAATCCGCAGGCGCTGGAGGCGCTGCGGGCGGGCTTCGCCGAACGTGGGCCGGAGGGGGCGGTGGTGCTGGACCAGTTGCTGGCGGCGCTGCGGGAGACGCTGGCCTCGGCGATCGGGTCGGTGTTTACGGTGGTGGCGGTGGCGTTGACCATCGCCTTTGTGGTGACGATTTTCTTGCGGGAGGTGCCGCTGCGGGGGCGGGGATCAGGGCCGATGGGTGGCAGGGAGAAGCCCGCAGAGTCCTGATACCGGTTCTTGAGGTGGAACGCGTGACAATGGAAAAGCCGCGCAGGAAGCGCCGGAGCCTGGCAGGGCTGACAGACGCCCTGGAGCGGGCGACGACGCGAGGCGGGCAGGCTCGAGCGCACTATGAGCTTGGCCTGTTCCACGACAACAATGGGCGGGAAGCGCAGGCGATTCCGCATTACCGGAAGGCGCTGGAGCTGGGGATCGATGCTGGAGTCGTGCCTGAAGCGCTGGCGTGGCTGGCAAGCAGCCTGTTCAAGGCCAGCTATCTCACGGAAGCCGCGCTGAGAGCCGGCCAGGCCCTTTGGCTCACCACGGACCCATCACTCGAGGGATTCCTGCGCCGGCTTCTGCGACGCATCGATCGAGCCGTCGGTGACTCACGCCTACGCTCGGCGGGCATTGAACAGCGCTCGATGCCGCCAGGCATACCCAACCCCAGCCGGACTAGAGAATGCCTGCATGCTTCGAAGCGCACATGTTCATCACAGGAATGCACATGAAAACGTAGAGACGTCTATGGACGATCTTTTGCGAGCCGACCGAGTCCCTTTATTGACCGCGAGAGACTGCGCTGTGACACACGTATTGCCAACCAAATCAGCTCACCCGGCTTACCTCAAGGACACTTTGCCCAAGGACAGTCCACGAAGCTGTACCACGAAGGTTACGACGTCCATGACCAATGGTACACTGATCCGTCTTAAGCTCATGAAGGCCTTCCGTTGACGAGCGAAGCCAGCCATTCTCAATTTCAATCCAAAACGATATCTGCAGTCGAGAATCTGTGGAACCACATTCTGCTCATCGAAAAACGATGCTCTGACCTCGTTATGGCACATTCGATACTAACGGCCAACGAACTCGATCAGATCTTCGAGTCGGACCGGGCCAGTGCCGCGCTTGGCCTATATGAGTCAAATGTAATAGACAAGTCAACTATCGACGCGATGCTCGATGATATTCTTGCTACACAGGAACATCAACGCCTGTTCGCCAGTGAAGAGGTTTGGTCTTCCTTTGTGATGATACAGCGATTCTTCGGCCGATTTGTTCTCTTGAATAAATGGTCCTTGGAAAAAAAGGAGCACATGCGCTGGCGATCTGACGCGCTTCTTAGGTCCATTTGTGAAGGCGTGATTTCGAAGGACGCGTCTTCAGATATAATGTCGAGTGAATTCCAGGCACTATCATTTGTTATCGGAGAACTTAAATCCAGGTTTCTTCAAGCGGCGGTTCACGCGATGCAATCTCCTGGATCACGCGAGACTGTTCACGCGCATCTTGAGGGCGACATTGAGGACATACAAGAACAGCGAAGGTCGTTAGGATTTCAGTTGGACGAAGTGTAACTTGACTCTCCTTCGACAAATCTCTAACGAAAAAAACGGCACGGATAAAGAATGGCATGGCCGCTGAGCTTTCATGGTTAAGCCTTTTTTTCTCAGGGGAACATTTCACATTCGATGTGGAACCAAGAGTGGCACAGCATTCGCATTGAATCATGAAGGCTGGCAGTATCTAGTTACTGCGCTCCATGTAGTAGAAGATATCAAGGAGAGTACAATTGAGATTTTTTACGATGAATCTTGGAAGACACTAGCTGTTGAGATTATAGGAATTGGGAGTGGTGACATTGATGTGGCTGTGCTTTCATCTTCGGTCGTTCTTGGCCCAAGAGGACCGAATGAGGAGCTCGTAGTCCCATCGTCAACAGGCATGAAGATCGGTCAGCAACTTTACCTTCTAGGATTTCCCCTCGGTATGATGGGTGGATCACCGTACCCCTCAGTTCCACTTCCACTGGTGAAGGCAGGCATTCTAAGCGGAGTTGACAAGTGGCATGGCACAGATTTTATCTATGTTGATTGCTATGCCAATCGTGGATTCAGCGGTGGACCTCTCATTTACTATCAGGATCAAGAGATGCCCCCAACGACCTACGTTGTCGGCGTTATGTTTAGATTTGAACCCGACCAGGACGGGCGCAACTCAGGAATCGGGGTTGCTGTTGACATTCGGCATGCTATCAGCCTCATCCACAGCAACCCCAGAACCCCTATCTAGCAACGACTCGTCGCATGTCTTCGGCACTGACTGGTTGGTCGAGTGGAACACCCTCCCATCGCTTTTGTGCTCTGCGTACGTCTTCTTCAGTCAGCAACGGAGACTTTCTCTTGACTCGTCGATTTTCTGTCTTCTGCGCATCGCATTCCTGCGGCGACGCATCCTTGCTCATCGGCTCCTCCTTGGTGTAGCACCATTCAGCCAGATGGCTGAATGGCAAGTCGGACCTCCCGGGTCGCCGTTCGGCATCTGCTCCGAAACCAATGTGCATTCGGGCGACGACCTAGCTAATTCTACTGTGATGCGTCAAGCCATTCCCACCAGCTTTGGCCCAACGCATCCGCGTGCGTGAGGTGGAAGCCAGCTTAGGTTCGGCATGGACCAGCCACGAGTTGGTGGTTGCATCAAGTGGGTCAGTCCCGGGTATCTGGTTCGATCGTCGCGGCACGGCAGCCTACGGCCATTCGCACGTGAGCCGGACCAACCAGCTACATGCTCGCTCCGGCGAATTGCAGCGCGAAGAGGCGGGCGCTGCGGAGGGCGAGGCGGAGGCGGATGGGGGTGTTGGGGGGTACACCGAGGTCTGGGTCGCCGCCCCAGGTGACGGGGTGGCGGAGGTAGTTGCCGAGGATGCGGTCGCAGTCGGCGAGGGTGCGGCCCTGGATTGGGCGGCCGTGGGCGTCCTGGATTTCGACCCGGCCTTCGCCGGAGGCTGAGGCGTCGACGTTGAGGATCAGTTTGGACCCGTCGAAGGTGATTGGCCGGGTGACGAGTTCGCCGCCGGTGTAGGCGAAGTTGGCGCTGACGAAGCCATCCAAGCGCTGTTCGGTCCAGCGGATGACGCCGCCGGGGTTGTTCTGGCGCTTGTGGCCGTGGGACTGGTCGTAGGCGGTGTGGTACTGGAGGACGGTGTCGCCGCGGACCAGGATGCCCTGGACGGCGTAGCACATGCGCTGGCCGGGGCCTTCGGCGTCGATGCCGACGTAGGGGCGGCGGTCGGGGCGGTCCCAGGAGATGCCGTCACGGCTGACGGCGAGCTGGATGTCCATAAGGCCGTCGTTGCGGGGCGGGTCTGTGTCGTCCATCTCGTCGGGGGTGAAGTGGTGGTACATGGACATGGTGGCGAGGTAGACGTCCTCAGCCTCTGGGTACTTGACGACAGACGGGGTGTAGATGTCCATGTCAGGCGGGTCGTCGTCGTCGCAGGCGATGACGATGGGCAGCTGGTTGATGATGTGGCGGTCGCTCTCCTCGTTCGACAGGTCCCAGCCCTCGCGGCTGGTGAGGTCGTCGGTTTCCCAGCGGGCGACCGCGCGGCGGCGACGGCCGTCGGGATGGTGGGAGAAGCCCCGGAAGTAGGCGACGTAGCGTCCGATGCGGTCGTCCCAGAAGGCCATGTTCTGGGTGTCGCCGGCAAGCCGGAGGCCGTTGCAGCCAAGCTCGCGGAAGACGTAGCCGTCGGGGGAAGCGAAGACGCCGTAGCCATCGCCTCCGGGATCGCCATCGAGGCTGAGGCCAAAGGTCTTGTAGCGCTCTGCGGGAGGCGCCGTGGGGTCGATGAAGACGTTGGAGCGCTTGGGCTTGGGCGGGATGAGGTTCATGTCGCGCCGGCCGTTGAGCTCGACCAAGCCGAGGTTGGGCTTGCGCCAGTGACGCCCGTCCTCGGACTCCGCGTAGCCAAACCGCGCGGACTCCAGTCCCCTGCGGATTATCGACGCGAGGTACCAGCAGCGGCCCAGGCCGTTGTCGTCGAGGACGGTGTTCTGGAAGTGGATGTGATGCTCCCAGGCGCGGTCGCGACCGATGGCGATGCCGCCCAGCCGCGGGGGATTGACGCCGAGGGTCACGTTGGACGTGTGGTCGGCCAGGGAGAGGTCGATGAAGAGGTGTTTGCGCGAGCCGAGGTGCATTAGTTCAGTGCCCATTGCGTCACCTCCATGGGTGTGCGAAGCCAGGCGGCGGGCTGAGGCTCACTGTGCGCCAGGGCCGCGCCGCTGGCAACACGTCGGACGGGCGGGCGTGACTGGCTAACCTGCGCTATGTCGTTCGTCGCAGAGCCCGATAAACGAAGCGTGGGGCCTCGCCCGGTCCGGCTGCGCTTGCTGGCCGCCGGGCGGCTGCGATGGCCCTTGCAGCTGGCGGCCGCGGGGGCGTTGTATATCGCGGCGGCGCTGGCCACGCTGCCGCCGCTGCCTGGGGACCAGTTTCACCTGGGTCACAAGGACAACGTGCTGTTTCTCTATTCGATGGAGTGGGCGCGGGTGTCGCTGTTGAGCGAACCGCAGCGGTTCTTCGAAGGCCTCATGTATTACGGCATGGGGGACTCGGTGTTCTATACGCACCTTCTGTTGGGCGGGCTGCCGGTGTACGTGCCGGTGGCGACGTTGTTCGGGCCGGGAGCCGGGATCAATGTGCTGACTATTGCCAGTCCGGTGCTGAATGCGGCGGCGGCGGCGGCAGCGGCCTGGTTCCTGCTTGGTCGCTGGGCGCCTGCCGTGGTGGCCGGCTTCGTCTTTGGCTTTGCGCCCGTCTCGCAGGAGTTTTTTCAGTATCACCACCTGTTGATGGCCTGGTGGACGCCGCTGGCGCTGGCCTGCTGGTTCTGGTTCTTGCGGCGGCCGACCTGGTGGAAGTTCAGCGGGGCGTGGCTGTGCGTGTTGATTCAGTTTGCGACCGGCATATACCTGGGGTTCATCGCCCTGGTGACGCTGCTTGTCCTGATCGGCGCGGCCGTCGTTTCGCGACGCCTGCCGCGCGTTGATCGGCGGCTGGCGGTGCACGCGGTCTTGGGCACGGCAGTTGCGGCCCTTCCGTTCGTACCACTGCTGACCGGCTATCTGGCGTTCTGGCTGGACAACCAGGAGGTGAGGACCATTGACGAGACGCGGCAGCTCAGCGCGCGATTGCCGGACTATCTGCCGGTGGCGACACGTTCGCACTACTGGTTTCGGGCGGCTGTCGACCGCATTGAGGGATTCGGCGTGAGCTTTCCCGCGCTGGTCCCAGCCGCACTCGCGTGCGTGGGATTGGCCGCCGGCGTTGCGGCGCCGCGTCTGCGCGCGGTAGCCATCGGACTGGGCTTCTGCGGACTGTTCATGTTCGGCCTGACGCTGGGACCGGAACTCTGGTGGAACGGCGAATTGACGGGGGTGCGGCTGCCGTTCGCGGCCCTGCGCGAGGTGGTTCCGGGATTCACCGCGCTGCGCAATCCGGAGTTCCTGGCGGTTGGGATGGTGCTGGCCACGGCGCTGTTGGCCGCCGTTGCTGTTGACCAGCTCATGCGCTGGCGCCGCCTCGCACGTTGGCCGGCCTATGTCGTCGCGGCGGGGCTGTTCGGGCTTCTGATCGTGGAAGCCGCGCGGGTGCCGACGGCGGGTGTGCCGATTCCTTACAACCGGGGCCTGCAAGCAGCGCTGGCCGAAGGGCCCGACGGGCCGGTGGCCTTTATTCCGATGGCCGGGGAGCGGCTGGGTTTGGACGTTCGAGGGATCCACGAGCTGCAGGTTCGAAACGTGCAGCGGGCGCTGTGGACGCTGAACGGAGGTCGTCAGCCCATCGTGGATGGGTATTCGGGGTACGAGCCGCGTGGGACCTCGCAGCTGGCGCGCATGACGTTCTGGGCCGACGACGAAGACCGGCGCGATGTTCTGGAGGCGCTGCTTGCTCTGGGAGTCCGAACGGTCGTACTGGACCGGGACTTCTTGCCTCCGGACCAGGCGGAGGGCTGGCTGGCCGTGATCAGAGCCATGCAGCCGTCGGCAGCGACGCACGAGATCGAGCGATTTGTCGTGACCTACATGGGTCCGCCGAGTACACCACCGATCAATTCGTTGTCCAATCTAGAGATCGGGCTGGCACTGGCGTCCGCAGTTGCGGCCGATGCGTTGATCGATGTGTCAGTCACAGTTTCCAACCCGGCAGAGCGCGCGTGGGTTCCGCCGGCAGGTCAGCGGATTGCGTCAGGCACATTGACCTGGGAGCCATTGGGGGGTGGCGAGGCCTTGCGACAGGATGTGCGGCTGCGGCTGACGCCAGTCATTGCCGCTCGCTCCGTGGCTCCGGCGCTCGACCTGGTTCGCAGCCGTGCGCCGGCTACTGCCGGGCGCTATCGCGTGCGGTTGGCGATTGACGATGCGCCGGAGGTCGTTGCGGAGGTGGAGGTTCGCGCGGCTCAGGCTGAGGCACTTGCTCCGCTTGCCGCGGACCTGCGCATCCTGAAGCTGCCGTCCTGCCTACGCGCCGGGGAGACCACGCTCGCCCAGGTGCAGGCGCTCAACAGCGGCGCTCAGCCGTGGGGCCAGGATCACCACGTCGGATACCGCTGGTCGACGCCGGATGATCGATTCACGCTGCAACGGCTGGAGGACCTGGAAGGGCGGCTGCTGCAGGTTCAGACCTATCGCGGGCCAGGAATCGGGACGGGATCCGGGATGGCCTTTGAGGGAGGCGTGCAGGCACCGTCCGCGCCGGGACCCTACACGCTGACGCTGGGCGTGGTTAAGGAGTCCTGGTTTGGCGAGATCGACCTGCCGATTGACGTGCGGGCAGACTGCGGGTGAAGGGGATGAAGTTGCGGGGATCCCCGGAGCCCATGCCACAATAGGGCCGTTGAAACAGCCGACCCGCAATACGAGGGAGCGCAACATGGGACGCGGCGCCAGGGTTTCGATCGAATACTGCAGCCAATGAAACTATCTCCCTAAAGCCGTCCGTGCGACGGAAGAAATCCTGGGAGAGCATGGAACCGACGTGGGCGAGATGACGCTGATGCCTTCGGGCGGCGGCGTGTTCGAGGTGGTCGTTGATGGCGACCTCGTGTTCTCGAAGAAGGCGCTGGGGCGTCACGCGGAGGATGGAGAGGTTCTGCCGCTGGTGAGCGCGGCGATTTCCGGGTAGCTCGACTGATTGACGAACGGGCCGCGGTCTCCCGGACTCCTCTGTCCGGGACCGCGGCCCGATTCGATTAACGGGTTCAACGCGGCAGCCGTAGCTCGTGAGGGACGGGTCCGAGTGAGGCCGAGTTGCGCAACGATTCTGGCGCTCGAATTGAGGGCCGTGCGCTAGGATTTCTGCAGGCTCTCTTGCTGGGCGGTGCGGTGGGCCACCATCGTCTGGACGACAGGAATCCGGGATCCCGGTTCATGGAGGAGCCGATGACGGTCGAGCTGCACGCCCTGGAAACTGAGCGCCGGCTGTCCAGGATTGATGCGATGGCCGCCAGCGTCGCGACCAAGGCCGATTTGCACGCCCTGGAGACGCGCCTTATCAAGTGGATGGTTGGGTCGGTGCTGGCCGCGGCAATGTTCGCCGGCACGATCGCTTCGGTGATCGGCCGGTTTTGGACGTAGGCGCGGGGCGAGGCTAGCCGCCGAAGCGCGGCCAGGGCCCGGCGTGGTCAGCCCGCGGAGTCGGGTGACTCGCCGGCCTGGTTGAGGCGGCGTTTGGCTTCGGCGTAGGTGTCGGGGGGAAGGGCGCCGCGGTGGGCGGTGGCGACATTTTCGGCGAGGTGGTCCGGGTTGGCCGTGCCGGCGATGATGGTGTGGACGTCGGGGTGGGAGAGGGTGTAGCGGAGCATGAAGGCGGTGGGGCTTTCGCCTTCTTCGCGGAGGTCGTCGAGGCCGGCCTTTTCGTAGGGCGTCCAGCGGTCGGCGGACGCGAGGCCTACGCCGGGTTGGCCCTTGCCGACGCCGCCGCGGATGACGGTGCCGATGCCGGCCTGGGCGGCCTTCGTGATCCATTCCTCGTGCTCGCGGAGGACGGCGGCGTAGGGGATCTGGAAGACGTCGAAGACGCCCCACTGGATGTAGGTGGGCAGGTGCGGGAGAGTGGTTGAGGCGCCGATCCAGCGGACCTTGCCCTGGGCGCGCATGTCCTGGAGGGTGTCCACGACGCCCTCGGCTTCGCACTGCTCGACGGTGGCGTTGTGGAGCTGCATGACGTCGATGCAGTCGGTCTTGAGGCGTCGCAGGCTTTGCTCGAGGCCGCGGAACATGTTTTCTCGAGTCCAGATGTGCTCGCCGCCGCCGGGGATGCAGCCGCACTTGGTGGCGAGGATGTATTCGTCGCGGCGGGAGCCGATGTAGCGGCCCATCAGCTCTTCGCTGCGGCCGTAGTCGTTGGACGTGTCGATGTAGGTGATGCCGGAGTCGAGGACGGCGGTGAGGATGCGGCGGGCGTCATCGTCGCTGATGTCGCGACCGCGGGGGGCGCCGCGGATTTCCATGGCGCCGTGGCCGAGGCGGGTTATGTCAAGTCCGGTGCGGCCGAGGGTTGCGGTGGGTAGGTCGGTTGGCATTGGTGGGAACTCCGTGGTGGTTCTGGGCCTGGGTTGGCTACTCGTTTCGAGCTGAGATGACCGCTTCCAGTACCCGGACCGGCGAGGCGGGGAGATGGCAGATGCGGCCGCCGGTGGCGTTATGGATAGCGTTGGCGAGGGCGGCCAGGGGCGGGACGATCGGCAGTTCGCCGACACCGCGCACGCCGTAGGGGTGGCCGGGATTCGGGTACTCGACCATGACGATTTCCAGGTTCGGGACGTCCAACGCGGTGGGCATGCGGTAGTCGAGGAACGAGGTGTTGGTCATGCGGCCGGCGTCGTCGTAGGTGTAGCCCTCGGTGATGGCCCAGCCGATGCCCTGGGCAACGCCGCCCTCGATCTGGCTGCTGGCGTAGGGCGGATAGACGGCTTTGCCGACATCCTGAACGGCGGTGTAACGGAGGACGTCGACTTTGCCGGTTTCGGGATCGACGGCCACGTCGACGATGTGCGTGGCGAAGGAGGGGCCGGGAAGGGTTGGCGTGGTGGTGGCGACGCCGACGGGGGCCTCACCCTCGCGCACAATCAGGCGGGCGGCCTCGGCGAAGTCAACGGCGTAGCCGTTGGCGGCAAAGCCTTCCCGCGAGACATCGATGTTCGACTCGGCCACGTCCCAGATGTCGGCCAGGGCGTCGCGCATCTTGCGTTGAAGGTCCTGGCCGGCTTCGATGGCGGCCCAGCCGGTGGCGAAGGTGGTGCGACTGCCGGCAGCGTTGCCGCCTTCGGCGATGGCGTCGGTGTCGGGGATGCGGGGATGGACGCGGTCCGCGCCGATGCCGAGGGTCTCGGCCAGTTGCATGGCGATGGACGTGCGGGTGCCGCCGATGTCGGGCGAGGACTCCAGGAGGGTGACGGAGCCGTCGCCGTTGAGGCGGGCGGTGGCGGATGAGGTGCCGCCGCCGTTGCCCCAGAAGCCGCTGGCGACGCCGCGTCCGCAGAGGCGGCCGTTTTGCCGCGCGACCGGCGACTGCCAGTGGTCGGTGGTGCGGGCGACGCGGAGTTGCTCGCTGTTGCCGATGTCGTTGAAGCGGGTGCCGTTGGGGCGCAGGTCGCCATCGCCGGAGGCGTTGCGGAGGCGGAACTCGAGGGGATCCATGCCCAGGGTTTCGGCCAGCTCGTCGATGACACCCTCGACGGCGAAGGCGGCCTGGGGGGCGCCGGGCGCTCGGAAGGCCTGGGACTTGGGCTTGTTGACGACGACGTCGTAGCCATCGACGCGGAAGTTCTTGAGCCGGTAGGGCGCAAAGCCGCAATTGGCGGCGCCGCCGACGGAGGAGCCGGGAAAAGCGCCGGCTTCGAAGTGCATCGTGAGCTGCGCCGCGGTGAGGTCGCCTTCCGACGTTGCGCCGAGCTTGCAGCGGATGAAGGCGGCGGGAGCGGGGCCGGTGCCGAGCAGGGTCTCGGTGCGATCCATGGTGATCTTGACCGGTCGACCAGACTTGCGGGCGAGGACCACCGCGATCGGCGCCACGTAGTTGGTGAGCTTGCCGCCGAAGCCGCCGCCGATTTCGGCCGGGACGACGCGAATGTTCGAGATGGGGATGCCAAGCATCTGGCTGATCTCGTTGCGGACGCCGAAGTGGCCCTGGGTGCTGCAGTGGATCTCAAGGGTGCCGTCGGCGCGCCAGAAGGCGGTGGCGTTGTGGGGCTCGATGTAGCCCTGGTGGATGGTGGAGGTGCTGAAGTCGCGCTCCAGGATCAGGTCGGCGGCGGCGAAGCCGGCGTCGATGTCGCCTTCTTCCAGGACGATGTGCTTGGCGATGTTGCTCGGGGCGTCGGCGAAGGCGCCGGCGGTCTCCATGCGCAGGTGGGGGTGCAGGATCGGGGCGTCGGAGGCGATGGCGGATTTGGCGTCGAGAACGGCGTCGAGAATCTCGTACTCGACGTCGATCAGGCGCAGGGCCTCGGCGGCGATATGGGACGAAGTGGCCGCCACGGCGGCTACGGCATGGCCGTGGTAGAGGGCCTTGTCACGCGCCATGACGTTCATGGCCTTGAGGTGGATGGCGTTGCCGAAGGCCTGGGGACCGTCCAGCGGCGGCAAGGGGATGTCGGCCGATGTCATCGCAGCCAGGACGCCGGGCAGGGCTTCGGCACGCGACGTGTCAATGCGGGCGATGCGCGCGTGGGCGTGGGGGCTGCGCAGCACCTGGGCGTGGAGCATGCCGGGAATGCTGACGTCGACGCCGAAGACCGCGTGCCCGGTGACCTTATCGACACCGTCGTGGCGGATTGGGCTGGTTCCAACGACGTTTAGCTCAGGTGCCGTGAGGGTCATTCGGGATGCATCCGGGCGGTGGTTCGCTGACGATCTTCGCACGCCCCAGCGGCACTTGCGTTCGGCGGGTCAGAAGGAGCCGGAGCAGAAGCTCCAGGCTGCCCGTGCTAGGTTCACGCAAGCAGCGCACGCCTCAGGGTGAACGATCTATGACTGCCTACCGGTCAACACGCTGGAGCCGACAGCGCGTGAGCACGGCGATCGCCGCAGTGCTGGTCGGGTTGGCGGTTGCCGGCTGCGGCGGCGACGAGAAGCTGGTGCGGCAGGACTATTACTCGGTCATTGCGCCCGAGCGCTGCGGTGGGGTGAGTTCCGTGAGTTGCGCCGGCTACCAGGCCACGCCCACACCCAGCGCGGCCCCATAGCAGGCGGGCCGTGCGTGGACTGATACGACGAAGGCTGGTTTGACGGCCTCGGCGCGGCCCAATGTGCTGGTGCTGATGAGCGACCAGCACAGCCCGATGGTGAGTTCGCCGTACGGCCATTCCTTCGTCAGCACCCCAGCGATCCAGGGCTTGGCCGATCGCGGCGTGACGTTCGAGAACGCGTACTGCCCATCGCCGCTTTGCGTGCCGTCGCGTTCGGCTTTTCTGACGGGATTGCCGGTCCACCAAGTCGGCGCCTGGGATAACTCCTGTCCGCTGCCCGTCACGGAACCTACGTGGGCTCACCGGCTGAACGCGGTGGCATACGAGACGGCGCTGTGCGGGCGCATGAGCATTGGCGGTCCAAACCAGATGCATGGGTTCGCCCGGCGCATCCACGACGAAATGCGGCCGGGCGTGATGGGCTCCAGCTTTCCGGATTGGGAGGCGCCGATTCGCGCGCACACCGGAACTCGCGAGCGGCTTGAGAGCGCGGGCGCGGGCGATACCTGGCAACAGCGGTACGACGAGAGCGTGACTGACGCGGCGGTGGCGTACCTGTCGGATCCGGCACGCAAGGATGGGCCTTGGGCGGCCGTGGTGGGGTGGTTTCTGCCGCACACGCCGCTGACGGTACGGGCTGAGTACTTCGATATGTACTACCCGGACTACGTTAATCAGCCGAGCGCGGCTGCCCAGCCGATCGACACGGTGCATCCGCAGAGCCGGCGCTTTCGAGAGTATCTGGGCGCGGAGGGTCTGACCGAAGCCCAGATTGGACGGGCACGGACGGCCTACTACGGCATGGTTTCGTTCACGGACGCGCAGGTTGGCCGGGTCCTCGAAGCGCTGGAGGCCAGCGGGGCGGTCGACAACACGCTGGTGGTCTACACGTCGGATCACGGCGAGATGCTTGGCGAGCACGGGTTGTGGTGGAAGAGTTCGTTCTACGAGCCGTCAGTGCGGGTGCCGCTGATCGCGGCGTGGCCGGGCCGGATCGAAGGCGGCTCGCGGGTGGATACGCCGGTTTCGCTGCTGGACCTGACGCGCACCATCGTGGAAGCGGCGGGCGCCGAAGCCGAGGGGATCGTCGGCGACGACCTGCTGGAATCGAGGCTTGATGGCGACCGGGCCGTGTTCGCTGAGTTCGAAGCGCATGGGACGGACCGGCCCGCCCGCATGGTCCGGCGAGGACGCTACAAGCTGAACTACTACCACGGTGAGCCGCCGGAGCTATTCGACCTGCAGGCGAATCCAAACGAAGTCAGCAATCTGGCCTCGGACTCCGATCATCGCGAGGTGCGCGACGACCTTGTCGGCCTTGTCCTCAAGGACTGGTCCCCCGAGGAGATCGACCAGCGAGTCCGCGAGAGTCAGCAGCGGCGGCGGATTCTGTTTGCGGGCATGCCGTAGGCGGAGCGCGCGAGCCTTGTCGTGGCATTGGCCGGATTGCGCGCCGGCGGGTATCCGGCGACGATATGCGGTGAGCGAACTATTTAGACTCGAAAGCCCGGACCCATGACAAAACACCTGTTTCTGGACCTGGACGAGGTTGCGGCCACGCATAACGTGGAGCAGCGGGTGTGCGAGGCGACGAAGCATCCGGCGAATCCGGTGCTGCCGGTGGGGCGGCTGGACGAGTGGGACGCGGTGCGGGCCAGTGTGTGGTCGGTGCGGACGGTGCTGTACGACCCGGACGACGGCTTGTTCAAGTGCTGGTACACGGGAGCCGACCAGGAGCGCCTGCGCTGGCGGCGCATGGGCTATGCCTACAGCGAGGACGGCATCCGCTGGATCAAGCCGAAGTTGGGGCTTTTCGAGTTCAACGGGTCCAAGGACAACAACATCTGCCTGGACATGCTGGGGGCGGTAATTCGCGATCCGACGGAGCCCGACCCTGCGCGCCGGTTCAAGATGGTCACGAAAGACCTTGTAGGGAGCGGGCCGGCGCGTGCCGCGTACTCGCCGGACGGCATTCACTGGACCGTGGGCCCGGCCGTCGACCTGCCGGCGCTGTCGCATGGTCCGGACATTGTGGTCCTGGCGCTGGACGAGCAGGCCACGGACCCGGATCGTCGATACATCCTGATCTGGCAAGAACGTGTACCGGCGGCCAAGCCAGGGCCGGCAACCGTCCGCGGCAAGTTCATCGCCTACGGACCAAGCGTCGAGAAGTTCACGTCCAGTCCCGACAACCCGTTTCTCGATCCCAAGGATGGGCTGGAGCAGGAGAACCACTTCCTGACGCTGGACCGGTACGGCACGGGCTGGATTTCGGTGTACGAGTTCGGCTGGTACGTGCCCAACGGGCTCGGGGTGTTCGGACAGTACGCAGCGGACTTGCGGCTGGCCGTCAGCAAGGACGGCGAGCATTTCTCGCGCATCTGCCTGACCGACAAGGTGATCCCGCGGGGCGAGCGGGGCGCGTGGGACGCCGGATTCCTTGTGATTGGCGACCGCATCATCGTCAAGGACGACACCATCTACATCTACTACAGCGGGCAGGGCGAGGACTGGAGCCTCTGGCCGCCGGGGAACTATCCCAAGGAGTTCGGGGGCGGGAAGAGTGGGTCCGTTCGACTGACGCAGCTGGGCCTGGCGACGCTGCGGCTGGATGGGTTCACGTGCATGCAGACGGTGGACCGGGAGATTTCGGGGTCGCTGGAGACGACGCCGCTGGCGATAGCGCCGGACACGCGGTTGAACGCGAACGTGGCGGACGTGATTGCGCGGCGGAGCTGGGTGGACGTCGAAGTGCTCGACGCGGAGACGGGCGAGGTGATTCCCGGATTCAGCCGCGAGGAGTGCGTGCCGCTGGCGGTCGATAATGTGCGGGCTGCGGCCAGCTGGCAGGGCGCGGAACTGGGCGCCTGCGGTCGGCGGCAGGTTCGCCTGAGATTCCACATCCACGGCGCCGCGAGGCTGCACGCCTACGCGCTGACCTAGCGCGTTCGTCCATAGCGGATTGCGTCGGCGCGGCAGTTGCCGCGACGATGCAGGCACCTTGAATCCTCAGGAGCACGTTCATGGAGCGTCAGTGCATTTCGTCAGGCAAGCCAACCGAAGCCGCGATCGGTTACTCACGGGCGGTGCGGGTCGGTCCGCACATATGGGTGGCCGGAACCACCGGTCCGCTGCCGCCCGAGCATCCCGATGCGCCGGGAGACGCCTACGCGCAGGCGAAACACGCGATCAGGATTATCGAGAAGGGGCTAGCGGAGGCGGGCGCGACGCTGGATGACGTGGTGCGAACGCGGGTGTTCCTGACCGACATCGACCGGGACGCGGACGCGGTGGGGCGGGCGCACCTGGAGGCATTTGGCAACGCAATGCCGGCGTCGGCCTTTATTGGCTGCACGAGCCTGGTTGGCGGCGAGTCGGTGCTGGAGATCGAGGCGGAGGCGTACGTGGACAGCGGTTGCTGCTAGCTCCGCTCGGTCGTCGCGCCGGGCAGGTGCGCAGACCAAACGACTAGCGTGCCGACGCCGCCTGACCGGAATTGCGGCCTCGCTCGGTGCAGACTTTGAGGTACTCGTCGACCGAGTCCCTGAATGCCTGACGCAACTCCGCAACCGAGGCGGCCTGGAAGGTAATGACGTCGCGAGTGTCAATCACGTCGCCGTGGAAGACGCCAGCGTCATAGTCGTACGTGTCTGCGGCTCGATATTCGCCATGAATCATCATGGTCCGGTCTATTCCAGGACCCAGCAGAGTGGGGCTAGGGCGCGCGCAGGATCACGTTTTCCGAGTCAAATGCCCAGGTCTCGTGGTAGACGTGGGGGCGGGGGCGCTGAAGTACGAGGGGCTGGGGCGGTGGGTTGTTGGGGTCCCAGAGTTCGAGGCGGTCGCGGCCGCGGACCTGGTGGAACCACTCTTTTTCGCTCTCGGCCGGCTCGATTTCGCGGCGGAGGATGAACTCGACGTAGTCGAACTGGCTCAAGGCAACCTCGGCCAGAAACACGCGGTCCACGCCCTCGCCGTCCCAGGTGGCCATGTCGGGAACGATGACCGGTCCGCAGCAGAGCTGGAATTTGCCGGAGTCGGGGTGGAGGTTCATGAGGCGGATTGGGAACTCGACTCGAATGTCCAGTCCGGTGGCCTTGTCGCGGTAGGTGGTCTGGCCGTTGATGACGGCGCCTGACTGGGTGGCTTCGTTGACGGCGTGGCCGTCGAGGAGCCGTTCGGCGCCGGGGAGTGTGACGGGTTGGAAATCCATGTCCGCGTAGCGCTCGAGCACCGGCCTGCGGGCGACGGGCTCGGGGACGTCCGACGGACCCCGCGCGATCGGCACGCCGTGCTCGCGGGTAAAGACCGCCCGCCACTCGCCGCTGGGGATCATGAAGAACTGCTCGGTCGCGATCGTGAGCTCGGCGCGGCAGGGGTAGTTGAGGTAGTGGGTGATCGACGATCCAGAAGGACTGATGATGTCCATGGTCGAGTCGACCTGCATGCGCACGCGGTAGACGTCGCCAAGGTCGCCGACGAAGCCGCCATCCCAGCGGTAATAGGGATGGGGTTTCCTGGGATTGGTGGTCCAGGTGATGAAGGAGCGGGTGAAGTCGAGCATTGGCGGACCAGCGGGGAGGGTAGTTCCGGTGCGGAACTTTACACCCAAACTTGATTCGAGGGGCATCGGCCGATTGCCGTGAAGTCCTGGCATACCAGCGGCTCAGCCCATTGCCGAAAACCGGGTGCGCTTGCCGCCCATTCCTTGCCGAATCGATGGCCAAACTCCCAGATGAGCAGGCAGTCGCGCAGCATGTACAGCCGAAGGCGCATTGCCGCGTCCTCGCGCAACGGCCTGCGGCTTACGTAGGCGCGCAGGAAGTCTCGCGCCAGCCCGTGCTGGCGCGAGTTGTAGTTGAACAGCGCTCGTACAAGGTCCTCCTCGGGGTCTCCGACATAGGCCTCCATCAAATCGAAGACGCCGCCAAGGGTCCAAGGCGTTGTACTGCGGTTGACGACGACGTTGGACGTGGTGAAGTCGTGGTGAACGAAGGTTGGCTGGAAGGGCACGTCGAGCGCTGACTGGTTGTGTTTGAGGAGCCGGCGGAGCCAATGCAGATCTGAGTCCGTTAGAGAGTTAAGGCAGCCGCACTGGGCCACCAATTCGTCGATCTCGCCCAGAACGCGCTCTCGGTGGCCGACTGCGAAGGGCACAACGTCGTCCGCTTTGAGCGCGTATGCGCCCGCATGGGTCCAGGTCAACTCGTGCAGCACTGTGAGACCGGTGCCGAGCGCCCGAGCGATCGCTGTCTCGTCAGCCGGAGTTAGCCGCGCACGGACTGACGGATCCGAGAGTTGGAGGCCGGGCAGGTACGGCATTAGCGCGAAACTCCAGCCGAAGATCTCGCGACCTGGTTCGATGAGGTAGGGCCAGGGGGCGCGAGTGCGCGAGCGCGTGGCGATCCGGCGCGCGAAGTAGCGCTCCCTGGGAAACTGCCAGTCGTAGTGTGGGCAGCCGCGCAGGATCCACTCGCCGGATTCGGTGGATAGCTGGACGTTTTGACCGAACTGGCCGCCGGGGATTGGCGAGGCGCCGACGAGTCGGCCAGGGTCGAATCCATCGACGGCGGCCTGCAGCTGGGCGCCGGTCAACCGTCCAAGTCGGTGTCCGTAGTCGCCGGTCAGCGCTTCAGGGTGCAGGCGGGTCACTTGCCAGTACGAGGTTTCAGCGGCTTCACGTGAGCTTATCGAGGGCTGCGCGCGACCGGCCCGCGGGCGTGTAGCTTGGGCAGCGGGGTTCGGGCCAGCACGGAGACGGTTATGACTGACTTGCGCGACAAGATCATGGGATGCCTGCTCGGCGGCTTGTTGGGCGACGCGATGGGCGGGCCGGTGGAGGGGCTGCACTACGAGTTCATCGCAGAGCGCCATGGCGAGGTCACCACGCTCAAGGAGCACCGGGGGCTGCAGCCGGGCGCGGGCACCGACGACTCGGCCCTGAAGCACATGTTGTGCGAGGCGATCGGGCGAACGAACGGCAACGTCAATGCGGCGGCCTGGGCGCAGGTGTGGCGCGAGCGGATGAACCCGTTCAAGTTCTATCCGCCGGTGGCCAGTTCCTTCTACAAGATCTCGATTGGAGGGGTCAGGGCCCGCGAGGCGGGCATCGGGAACATGATTTCCAACAGCACGGCGATGTGCATTTCGCCGATCGGGATCGTCAACGCGGGCGACCCCCGCCGGGCGATGCTGGAAGCGTACGAGGTCACCAGCCTGATCCATCGCGGCTCGCCGCAAGACGGCGCCCTGGCCATGGCCGCCGCCACGGCCGCGGCCTTCGATCCGAACGCCGATGCCGAGTCAGTCATCGAGGCGGCGCTCGGCAACCTGGATCCCGAAAGCGATATGCCCGCGGCCATTGATACAGCGGTGAGCCTGGCGCGGTCGACTGGCGACTTTGCCGAGTTCCGCGCCGCCTACTACGCCGATCACCTGTGGGACTGGCCGCAGCAGCCCGAAGAGGGGCACAGCAATGCGGTAGACCCGCGCGAGTCGGCGTCTGTGGCGCTGGCCCTGCTGCTCCTGGCCGACGGCGATCCCAACGAGGTCGCGCTGATGTCGGCGAACTTCGGACGCGACGCCGACTCCATTGGCGCCATGGGCGGTCCGGTTGCCGGGGCGATGTCCGGAGCCTCTGGTATTCGGCCCGAATGGGCCGCGCAGGTGCAGGCCGCGACGCCTGTGAATCAGGAGGAGCTGGCGGACTCGTTGCTGGAGGTCCTGACGGCGCGGCTGAACGCTGACCGCGCGCGTGGAGAAGCGCTTCTCGCGTAGCTCCCGGCCGGCCGCGCTAATCGGACCGGGACTTTCGTCCAGGTTTCCGTTCGCGCGGCGTCGCGGTCGGGCCTAAAGTACGGAGCCATGGCGACTCCTCGCGTTCCCACGGTCACTCGCTTCTATCCGGCTCATGCCGAACTGCAGGCGCGGTTCGACCGCGAGGCGCGCCAGATGCCGGTAGACACGAGCGGCGTGGCAGCCTTTGAGGCGTGGCGCCAGGAGACGCGCCGGCACTTGTCGTCGATTACGGGGATCGACAGCTTGCGGCTCGCGGATCCGGGGTCCGTCGTAACCGAGTCGGTTCAGTGCGACGGCTACGTGCGTCAGCGGATGGAGATCCATACTGAGCCGGGCGTCGTCATGCCCCTATATGCGCTGTTGCCGGACGACCTGCAGGCCGGCGAGCGGCGCCCCGTCGTCATCGCACCGCACGGGCACGGCAGCGGGGGCAAGAACATGACGGCGGGTCGACGCGATATTCCGGCCGTGGCCGACACCATCGAGAAACACAATGGCGCCTATGCGGAGCGCTATGCGCAAGCCGGACTGATCGTGTTTGCGTCCGACGCCCGCGCCTTTGGCGAGCGACGCGAACCGGTGGGGCAGGCGAATGACGAAGAATCGTTCATGCGGTCCACCTGCACGCCGCTGAATTTCGCGGCGATCTCGCTGGGGCAGACCGTGACCGGCATGTGGACCTGGGATTTGATGCGGCTGGTGGACTACGTTATGACTCGGGACGACTGCGATCCGGAGCGCATCGGGTGCGCCGGGCTCAGCGGCGGGGGGCTGCAAACCCTGTGGCTGGCGGCGATGGACGACCGGATCTGCGCGGCGGTGGTGAGCGGCTACTTCTACGGCTATCGCGACTCGCTGCTGGACCTGAACAGCAACTGCGGTTGCAACTACGTTCCCGGGTTGTGGCAGGCCGTGGACATGGGTGACCTGGGCGCGCTGATCGCGCCACGTCCGCTGCTGATCGAGACCGGCGACGAGGATCCGCTGAACGGGGCGCGGGGGCTGGACAACGTGTACGAACAGGTGGCCATCACGCGCGAGGCGTACGCACTGCACGACGGCGGCGACTGCCTTGTGCACGATGTACAGCCAGGGGAGCACCAGTGGTACGGAGTGACGGCCGAACCATGGCTGGTGGAGCAGCTGACGCAGGGTTGACCGACGGCGCTGAGAGTCGGAAGTCGGCCACAGGCCGCAACGCGCCGGTAAGGAAGGCAACTGTGACCGGGCTTGACTCCACCGAACTGATCATCGGTGACAGGCCGCAGTACTTCTTCGACAACGGGCTGATCGAAGAGATCCAGAACATTCGGCGCACGGTGCATGCGCCGAGGCGGCTCGAGCGGAACCCGGTGCTGCAACTGGATCGGCCCTGGGAGCACTTCACCAACTTCGGCGCGGACGACTGGGCGCTGTGGCGGGACGACGACGGCGGGTTCCACTGCCTGTACACCGACATGGCGCTGGACCGCGACAGGCTGGCGCGCGAGGGCGGGACGATGATTGACTGGCACGTCAGCCGGTTCAGGGTGATGTATGCGCGATCGCCGGACGGGCTGAACTGGGAGAAGCCCGCCATGGGCATCGTGGAGGAAGGCGGGCACGACACCAACATTGTCTTCGGCAGCGAGACGTATGGAAACGTCTGGGGCCCGGCGCTGCTGGACGACCCGCTGGAGCAGGAACCGGCGCGCCGCTACAAGATGCTCTACGAGTTGGGTCCGCCCGGTTTCCGGGTGGCCGACGAGACGCCGGGCGCGCACATCCGGCTGGCGTACTCACCAGATGGAATCCTCTGGACGCCGGCGGATGAGGTGCCCAGGTTCGGGTCGCTGGGCGACCGGCTGGGCGACACGATATTTCCGACATTCGATCCCGATAGCGGTGTTTATCGAATCGTCACGCGCCACCCGTTGATGGAACTGGCGCCGCGCACGCGGCCAACTCACGCGCCGATGGTGGGCGGCGCGCCCAGCTTTGATGCGGTGATGGCTACACCCAATCGGCGGGTCGTCCGCCGCGTCTTCATGTGCGAGAGCCGCGACTTTGTGAACTGGAGCGAGCCGCGGCTGATCCTCGCGCCGGACCCTGCGCTGGACAACCTGGACGTGGCCTTCTACGGGATGCGTCCGTTTCGTATGGGCGGGCATTGGATCGGGTTCCTGGGCGTGTTTCACCAGGTGTCCAACACGTCAACGGTCGAACTGGTGAATAGCCGCGACGGGCGCCAGTGGGAACGGCTGGCGCCCACGCATGACTGGATTGGCCTGGGGGAGCCGGGGAGCTGGTGCGCCAACCAGATCGGGATTCCTCGCATGTTGAACGTGGGGGACGAGACCTGGGTTTACTTCGGCGGCGCGACTTCGCAGCACGATCTCTGGTACGCAGAGGATCAGAATGAGCCGAAAGACTCTTCAGCAGGTGCAGCGAGCGATCCCCGGTATGCGCTGGGCATCGGCAAGCTGCGGCGCGATGGGTTTGTCTCTGTCGGGGCCGGCGGAAGACGCGAGGGGATGGTGGCCACACAGCCGCTTGTGTCGGAGGGGGACCGGTTGGTCATCAACGCGGCCTGCGGTACCGGCGGTTATCTCAAGGTCGAGGTTCGCGACGCCGGAGATCGGGTGCTACCCGGTCGCGGACTGCAGGAGTCGGATTCCTTCACCGGCGACAGCGTCCGTCACACTGTCACCTGGCAGGGCGACGCCAATCTGCCGTTCCCCCAGAGTGCCGACTCCGGCACCGTCTACACCCGGTTCGTCCCGCACCGGCGGCTGCGGTTCGTGATGAGGAACGCAGAGTTGTATTCGTTTGCGGTCGAGCCGTCGGACGACTGATCGTCAGTGCGCACCGACGGACCGCAAGCCGAGTTGGGCCCTTTCAGGCGCCGACGAACCGGACGAATAACCCGGTAATGGTGGCCGCGGCCGTTACCGATCCCAGCACGGCAATGACCATGCAGCGGGTCAGATTGTGGAGATCAGACTTCCACTCGGCACGCATGGCCTGAAGGTCGGCCTTTGTTGCCAGCGTCTGCAGCGTGGTCTCAATGGCAGTCAGCCGACGCTCAATCTCGATGGCGGTCAAGTCCACCGTCATCCGGTTTTCCTTTCCCGCCCATGATTGATCCAAGCTCAACCTAGCGTCTGGCGTGGCGACGACGCCTCACACCGCCCCTGCCGCACCGCCTCAGGTGCCTATGAACCGAACAATCAATCCTGTGATGGTGGCCGCGGCAGTAATTGACCCAAGCACGGCAATCACCATCCAGCGGGTCAGGCTGTGGAGGTCGGACTTCCATTCGGCTCGCGAGGCCTGGATTTCGGTCCTCAGCGCGTGCATGTCGGCCTTCAACGAATGGACATCGGCTTTCGTTGCGAAGGTCGGGAGCGTGGTCTCCAGCGTGGTCTCGATGGCGGTCAGCCGACGCTCGATCTCAATGGCGGTCAGGTCCACCGTCATCCGGTCTTTCCCTCTACCGCCCATGGTCGTCCCTGGCACAGTCTATCGCCTGGCGCAGGTGCAGTTCCCGGTCTTGAGTCGATACCCTGACTCCGTTGGCGCTAACACGTGTCTGCCTGCTATCCAGAGGATGGAGATGATCGTGCGAAATGCCGAGCGTCCTGCCTTCGCCACTGAGCCGTCGCTCAGGCGCTAGGACGAATGTCATCTGCATTCGCTGAGGCGCTGGCCGCCGGGGACACCGCTGCCATCCGAGGCGCGGCGAAGGCTGACCTCCACTCGCACCTCTACTTCGCCGCCCCGATTGCCGATGTCGAACGATGGCTGGGCCGCGCGATTGCCCGTCCGCCGGCCAGGATGGATGGATTGGACGGCATGCGGGCCTGGGCGCGCGAGGCAATCAACCCGTACATGAACAACTGGCCGGCCTTCGAATTCACGGCGGGGGCCGCCGTGAGACACGCGCAGAGCGACGGCGTTGTGCTGCTTGAATCGAGCTTCGACATCTGGGCCGTCCGGCACCATCCGGATGGGCTGCGCGGCCTGACGGCATTTGCCGCGGCGCTGGAATCGCAGTTCCCTGGCCAGGTCGACTTTCGGCCGGAAATAGGGTTCTCACGCTCGTACGTAGCAAAGACTGAGTTGATGACTTCGCTTTCGGAAGCGATTGAGACCGGCGTCTTTCGGTCGATTGACATGTACGCCTACGAGGACGGCTGCGATCCTGAGGCGGTGCGATGGATCTACGAGAAAGCTCGATCGGCTGGCATGAAGCTGAAGGCGCACGTCGGCGAGTTCGGGGGCGCCGACGAGGTGAAGCGGACTGTGGAGATTCTTGTGCTTGACGAGGTGCAGCACGGGATCGGCGCCGCGGAGTCCACGGCGGTAATGCACTGGCTGGCGGACCATCGAGTCCGGCTGAACGTATGCCCGACGAGCAACGTGATGCTGGGTGCGGTGGCCGACCTGGAGTCGCACCCGATTCGCAGGCTGTACGACCACGGGGTGGACGTAACCATCAACACCGACGACCTGATGATCTTTGGGCAGAGCGTCTCGGACGAATACCTCAATCTGTACCGCACGGGTGTATTGACGGCGGACGAGCTGGAGGAGATTCGGTTGGGATCTCTCCGGTGACAGTCGCAGTTTCAGACGCGGGCATTCCTGGCGTAGATCTCGATTTGACCCGCCCGCGCTCACGCACTCGCTAGTTCTCTACGGGCTCCAGCCGGTCGCCGGAGATCCGGCGGTAGTAGCAGCTGTGGCGAGCCACGCCGTCCTGGACCGTGTGGCACACCCCCTCCTTGCGCAAATTGACCAAGTACAGGAGCGAATTCTGCTCGCAGTTCACGCGGACCTCGACGAGGTCCAGGAAGTTGCCGGAGGTCTCGCCCTTGATCCACAGGCGATCTCGGGAGAGGCTCCAGAAGGCTGCGACGCCGTTTTGCAACGTGTAGTCAAGCGCCCCTCGGTTGGCGTGCGCGAGCACCAGGACGTCGCGGGATTCAACGTCCTGGGCGACCACGGGTACTACTCCGTCTCCGCCGGCGGAGGAGAATCGCCCGAAATCCAGCGCGATGTCGCCGCCTTCCTCAAGCTCGTTGATCGATAGCGCTGCTGAGTCACGCCAGGCCATAGATGGTCCCCGTACGAAGAATCCAGGTGGAGCGGCTGAACGAAGACTACGCCGTTCTCAGGTCTGCGTGCTCGCCACGAGTGGACCGAACGCGCCCTAGGTCTCCCGCCAGGGCAGGCGCCACAGGCCAAGACCCATGGTGACGACCGCGTAGGCCGCCAGCACGGCAAGCTCCAGCCAGACGTCCAGACGTCCCCCCAGCGAGGCGGCGATGGCGTCGGCCGCGTAGCGGAGGGGCGAAACGTAGCCGAACCACTGCAAGAGGAGCGGCGCCGACTCCAGGGTGAAATACACCGGAGAGATGATGACAAGGACGATGGCGATGAGGCTGGCGATGATGTTTCCCACCGGCAGCGAGGGCGCGAAGCTCATCACGAACAGCACGATGCCGGCCAGCGCCAGGACGGTCAGAAGCAGCGCGGGGGCCAGCGCCCAGGTGGGGGAAATCTCCACGCCGGCGATAAGGGCGAAGCCCAGCAGAAACAGTGCGGAAAGAGTGCCCGACACTGCGGTGTACAACAGCGTTCCGACCACAAAGGCGGCCTTGGAGACGGGCATGGTGATGACGAGCTTCAGATGGCCCATGAACCGCTGCGCCACGATCTGCTGCCCGACGAGCATGGCGGTGCTGAAGGAAACGCCGAAGATCAGCGTTCCGGCCAGCAGGCGCTGCCAGACGGCCGCGTCGGCGGGCGCGATGGAACGGAAGACGTAGAACATCGGGATCGGAAACACCAGGGTTCCCAGGACGATCAGATACCACTGACGGATCATCGGGAGCGCATGGATCTCGAGGACGGCCAGCGAATCGCTCAGGAACTTGCGGGGTCCGGGTGTGCTGAGGCGGTCAGTCCGCGCCATCGGCCTGGCCTTCATTGCGTGCGTGCTGCGTCAGGGCCAGGTACACGTCCTCCAGGCTCGTGCGCATTACGGAGTATTCGTCGATGCCTTGCGCACGAAGCTGGTCGGCCAAGGCCAGGTGGTCGTCGCCGAAGAGGGTCTGGGGACCCTCGGAAGTCTCGTAGGCCAGCTTGTATTCGTGGCCGATGGAGGCCCGCAGGTTCGAAATGGTGTCGAGCGAGATCAGGCGGCCGTCCTGGATGATGCCAATGCGGTCGCAGAGTGTCTCAGCCTCTTCCATGTAGTGGGTGGTCAGGAGCACGGCGCCGTCGCGCCGGCGGTAGCTCTGCAGGACCTCCCAAAGCCGTTGGCGGGACTCCACGTCCAGGCCGACCGTAGGTTCGTCGAGGATCAGCACGTCCGGCTCCGCCAGCATGGCGATGCCGACTAGGAGACGGCGGCGCAAGCCGCCCGACAGCCGTTCGCTATTGAAGTCTCGGTGAGCCGTCAGGTCGAGTTCCTCGATCAGTTCGTCGGCCCGCGTCCGCGCATCCCGCCGCGATAGCCCGCGCAGGACGCCGAAGATGCGCAGGTGCCGGTACACCGACAGCCCGTAGAAGAGCCGGGCCTCCTGGGGCACTACCCCAATGCGTGACTTGGCGGCGTCAGGATTGGACACGGCGTCGATGCCGACCACGCGCACCTCGCCGGAGGTTGGGAGCAGTTCCGTCGTAATCTGACGCACCAGCGTGGTCTTTCCCGCGCCGTTGGGCCCCAGTACCCCCAGCGCCTCGCCCCAGTTGACGGTTAGCGAGATGTCCCGGTTGGCGTGCGGACCGTCCTTGTAGCGCTTGTTGAGACTGCGGACCTCAATGGGCGGCGGTCGCCTGGAGGTGTTCATGGACGGGAGTTCACAGACTGGCTCAGCAGGACCGTGACGCCCAGCATGCCGGAAACCGATTCCCTCTGAAACCAGAGAGAGCAGCACGCGGGCAACTCAACTCACCGAGAAGAGAAATCATCCGGCGGCACCGCCTAGACTTGCCTGGCGCCGCCGTCTTTACTGCGGGAGCCAAGGCATGAAGCTCACGACACAGCAACTCGCCTTCTTCGAGACGTTTGGCTACCTGGGCTTTCCGGGGCGCTTCGCCGCGGAAGCCGAGGCGATCACTGCGGAATTCGAGCGCCTCTGGGCCAGCCGCGGCGGCGGGCACCACGGGAAGGCCCACGACCATCAGCAGCGTTCGGCGCTGGTGCCGTTCATTGACCAGAGCGAGTACCTGAGCGCCCTGCTGGACGATCCGCGGATCGACGACGTGGCCAGCGAGGTGGTGGGTGAGGACTACAACTACGCGGGAAGCGACGGAAATTTCTACGTCGGCGACACCCGCTGGCACTCCGACGGCTATGCGCGCAGCACGTACCGCAACGTCAAGTTTGCGTTCTACCTGGATCCGGTGGAGCGCGATTCGGGATGCCTGCGAGTGATTCCCGGCAGCCACCACAGGGGCGACGACTACGCCGAAGGCCTGCAAGGCATTATGTCAAGTCAGCGGGCCTGGACGATGGAGGAACGCCTAGGCGTTACGGGCGCGGAGATGCCGGCCGTGGCGCTGGAGACTCGTCCGGGCGACCTGCTGATGTTCAACCAGGACCTGAAGCACGCGTCCTTCGGCGGCGGAACCCGCCGTCGCATGTTCACCATCAACGTGTCCGAGCGCTTTGCCGAGGAGGATCTGGACGAACTGCGCCAGGACATCGGGCACGCGGCCCGCTTCTGGATCGAGCGCGCCTACGGCGACGCCATGATCCGAACGGCCGGTCCGACGCGCATGCGTCACCTGGAACAGCGCCTGGCCAACGATGGCCACTTGCCGGAACTCGCGCGAAAGGCGCGCAAGGAGATGGGCGAGCCGTCGCGGGGGTAGCCACTCGCGCCTGCTAGGCGAAGGAGGCGTATTCGTGGGGCTTCGCCGTGAACTACGCATGTACACGTGGGCGCGTTCCCGCTGCTATACTGTTTTACGGAATAGTGAAATATGACCTAGCCGCTATGTCGACGTCCGACCAACTTCGCCTTGGCAGCCTGGCCTATTGGGCGCTGCTGGCTTTGAGCACGATGCCGGACCACACCTCACACGCCTATGCGTTGTTGCAGGAGTTCTCCAAGCAGTTCGGGCGCCAGCCCTCAAGCGCGGCGCTCTATCAAGCCCTGCGCCAGCTCGTTCGGCGAGAGCTGATTGAAGACGCCGGACTTCGTCCCTCCTCCAAGGGACCGGAACTGCGATTGTTCACGCTGACCGCAGCGGGACGCCAACTGGCACTCGACGAAGCCGCTTCCCTGGAACGTATTTCCAGCGCTGTTCAGTCGTCACTAAACCCATCAGCGGATAAAGAGGAGAGCCTGCGGTGATTGAGCGGCTGGTCGCGGTTCTCTTTCCGCCGTCGGCCGAATCCGGCATCGACTGGCGGGCCGACGCGATCGCGCTCTGGCAACTCCAACGTAGCGAGGCTCCGGGCTTGCGAGCACGAGTTTTTCTCGACCTGCAGATTGTGGGCCACGCCCTGCATGAACGCGCCCGTCGGCGCGGGAATCGTGCAGCCAAGAATCCAGGTGCGCTCAGGCGGGTACTCGCGGCCTCCGGTCG
Source organism: Chloroflexota bacterium (assembly GCA_028874315.1). Lineage (GTDB taxonomy): Bacteria > Chloroflexota > UBA11872 > UBA11872 > UBA11872 > UBA11872. The sequence continues at coordinate 2,708 of JAPPKM010000131.1, read as the reverse complement.
CTTCGTCGAGTCAGCCGTCGGAATCTGCGCTCCCGTCGACGATCCTCGTGAAGAGGCTCGAGCCGTCGAGGCGTTGGGACACGTCGGCGTGCCAGCACGCAAGGCGCGATCGGAAGTCCGCCGGTACTTCCGGCGAGTTCGAGCTGCGGTTTCGCCAGTGCGTGACGCTTCAGTGGCGGGCGTGATGGCGACCGCTGTTTTCGCGCTCGGACTCCTGGCCGCCCTGGGAGCGATTTCCGTCATCCTTGCGATTGTGGTCGGCCTGGGCCAGATGGAGCAGCCGTTCTACGTGACTGACGGAATCTCCGTGGAGCTGGTCCGGGCCAACGCGCCGGAGGGAACCCAGAACGACGCACCGTCGTTGCCGGGGCTGGGGCTCGTGCTCGCCGCGGTCGTAACGGCCTTCGGCATCGCTGCCGGACGCGCCGAGCGCAACCATTGGCGCCGTACCGGGGTGCATCGCACCTTCCGCGAGCTGGAACCGGACGGCGCCCACGGGGTTGAGATCGCACTCGTGACCGTCATAGCCATCGCCGTAGCCTCACTGTGCGCCCTGCTGGCTTACGGCGGGCAGGCCATGGTGCTGGTCTTTGCCGTCATCATCCCCGGAACGCTGCTGCTCCTGGCGGCGGGGCGCGCGGTTTTCGCTCCGCTCTTCGACTGGATCCTGCAGCATGTGTCTCGACTGGATGCGGCCGCCTTCGCCCGCCCGCTGGTCGAGCGAGACATCGCCCTGGAGGTCGCGGCCGAGGGGAACTTCTACGGACGGAGTTCGTTCAGCCAGGAAACACCGGCCGGCAATTCGGCGGCAAGTCTCTGGGCGGCCCAGACGCTGGCGTCCATGGGCATCGACCCGGACGCTCGGCGAGCCGCCCTGCAGCGGCGGATCCAGAGGAAAACGGCCATGGCCGCCAAGGACGGCCTGACGCGGCGTGATCAGATGCGCTATGCGGGCGGCGGGTTCGGCGTCACGTTTGCGATCTGGCTCTTGGTTCGCTTCATGGCCTGGCGAATCTATGAGATTGACTTTGCACCGTTGAGGACGGCTGTCGGCCTTGACGCGTTCGCGCTGGCTATCGGCGCGGTGCTCGCGGCGGCGCTCGGTTGGATTCATCGGCGCCACCTGGAGGTCGTGTGATGAGCCGCATTGGCATGTCCGCGCGCTCGCGGCGAACGGCACTTCGGATTCTGGCGGGTACTCCCGCGCTACTGGCACTGGCCGCCTGCGGTGAATCACAGGAAGACCGGACCACCCCGCCTCCCAGCACGGGCCGCAGCGACCTGAATGCCGCGCTGCAGCGCGCGCGGACCGCCGCGGCGAGCGTGACCAAGCGGGCGCCGGAGCCGGGGGCGTCACTTCCCCAGCCAGGGGAGGGGCGCGAGGTACCCATAGCCGTCATGTCGCTGGATGTCGCGGGCCCTAGGCTTTTCGGGTTATTCGCCAATGGGTTACGGGAGGCCGGCCGCCAGTCCGAGGGCCGCTACAAGTTCGACGACGTGCCCCTTGACTTTATTGCAGCGCTGAATTGGAGCATGAGCCGTGCCCTTGCGGCGGTGGAAGCCTCGGCGCCGGAGCTCGTGGTCTTTTTCGGCACAGATCTCGATGACCTTGTCGCCCATGATCAACTCACGCCGTTGGATGACTATCTGGCCGCCGATCCGGATTTCGATGCCGGCGCATTCTGGCCGGGTGTCCTGGAACGAGGGCGGCACAACGGCGTGCAGTTCGGACTGCCGTTCGCCGTTTCGCCGGAAGTCACGCTGGTCAACGGCGAGCTGGCCGACGTCCGTGACATCAAACTACCCGAGCCGACGCTGCAGGCCTTCACCGGCGAGGCCTACCTCAATACCGCGCAGGCGTTTCACGAGCCGGAGCCGCCGGATGGCGGGACGGGTACCCAGGGCATCTTGGGCGTGCTTTTTTCGGAACCGACACCGGAAGGCGACTACATCGTAAATCCACCGCTGGGCATTGCCCTTAACTCCGCGCTCGGCAGTTTTCGCGATTCGGCCGGCGGCCTGACGCCGCTAGAGAGCGACAAGGCGCGGGAAGTCCTGGACTTCTATCGCGATCTCGTCCATCGTCACCAACTGATCCCGATCGGCAGCCTCGATTACGGCCGCTACATCCAGGCCGGCAGGTGGGGCATGGGATTCGCATCGATCGCCTTTTCCGACGCCGGACAGTTCATCGCCAACACCCGCGTCTATCCATTTCCCGCCTTCGGTTCCGGACGCAACCCCTCGTCAACATTTCTGCTGGGCGTCGTGAACTCGGGCAGGGATCCGAGTGTCTCCTACGACGCGCTACGGCATCTTCACGCCGTCATAGCACTCGAATCAACGCTGCCACCGTTTCGCGTCGATGCGTCGGTCGTTCGGCAACTCATGCCTGAGCTGAATGGCGAAGACGAGCATGTGATCGTTCACCTGCTTGAGAACGCGACCTATCCCGACCTGTCGCGGTCCGAGTACGAAGTCTTGAGCAATACCCTCGTGCGCGACGTTCTACTGGGCGACACCGATCCTGCCGAAGGTCTGCGCAGAGCGGTTCAGGAGATGCAAGAGCTGCAAGCTGGCGGCTGACGAGCCAAGAGCCCTGCATCATCGCCCCTTATTCTGAAGGCCTCGCACACTCGGCGTCCCGCTCAGGAGGCCTAAAGGGACTGTACTGCGAACGTTCCGTTGGGAAGTCTCAATATAGAGGC
>JAPPKM010000185.1 GCA_028874315.1 Chloroflexota bacterium | reverse complement strand
GAAGACCAGCTCGTCGGGCGGCGGGATGTCGAAGTGCTCGCCGTACATCTCGCACCGGGGAATCTCGAAGTATTCGCCCAGGCCGGCCGCGATGGGGTGGGACGGGTCAACCACCCAGATGCGCTCGCGCTCGTCGGCCTCGCGCCACTTGAGCCAGCAGCTGGTGCCCATGAGGGACGAGAAGATCTTGGACAGGTGGCCAGAGTGCAGGACGACGAGGCCCATGCCCTCCCAGACACGCTTGCGAAGGCGCTCGACGATGGCGTCGTCGACCTCGCCGTGAGCCGTGTGACCCCACCAGGTGAGGACGTCGGTGGCGGCCAGCACGTCGTCCGTGAGGCCGTGTTCCGGCTCGTCCAGCGTGGCCGTGCGGACCTCCAGGTCGTCGTGCTTCGCCAATGGCCCCGCGATGGCGCCGTGGATGCCGTCGGGATAAATCGCCGCAATTTTGGGGTTGCGTTTTTCGTGTCGGAATTCGTTCCAGACGGTTATGCGGATGGGGTCTGCCATGGGGCGGGCTCCTGGGCAGTTGGGTGAACGCCGTGCTGCTCGCATCCTACGCGCCGCGTGCCGAGCGTGCGTGACACGCCCTGACAACGGTCCGTGCGCTTGGGCCGCCGAAGGCGCACAATCGGGGCCATACGCGCTTTGGATCTCCCGCGCATGGCCGACTTTGCAGGTTCGAGCGACGCATCCGTAGACCAGGCCGCCCTGGACGCCCTGGCCGAACTGGCGACGCCCACCGTCACGGCGGCCCTGGGCAAGCTGGGGTTCGACTTTGCGTACGCGACGGGTATAAATCCGCTGGCGCCGCCGGAGGGCGGGCGCATGGTGGGCCGCGCGCGCACCGTGCGGTTTATCCAGAAGCGCGAGGACCTGGTGAAGGCGCAGTACGCCGACCTTGAGAGTTCCCCGCACCGCAGCGCCCTGGAGTCGGTCGAGCCGGGCGAAGTCATGGTTATTGACGCGCGCGGGTGCCTGGAAGCCGCCGTGGTGGGCGATATCTTCACGCGCCGGGTGCAGGCTCGCGGGGGACTTGGGATCGTGATCGACGGTGTTTGCCGCGACATCACGGCAATCCGCGAGGTCGGCCTGCCGCTCTACGCCCGCGGGGTGCACGGCCAGGGCATCGACCGACGGCTGATGTCGGTGGGCAGCCAGGAGCCGGTGCAGATTGCGGAAGTGGCCGTGATGCCGGACGACATCGTGCTGGGGGACGGGGACGGCGTGGTGGTGATTCCGCCGCATGCCGTGGAGGAAGTGATCGCGGAGGCCTCGACGCACGAGGAACTGGAAGTCTGGATTCGGGAAGAGATCAGCGCGGGGCGCGGCAGCCTGCACACGCACTACCCGCCCAACGCCGAGGTGCTGGCGGAGTTCGAGGCGTGGCAGCGGGCGCAGGGGCGGGGTCCGCTCGGGCGCGAGTTCCGGCTCTAGGAAGGCGCCAGCCGACATGCGCATTACCGACATCGAGACGTTCGTGTGCAGCTACGCCTTTCCGGAGGCCGACCGCTGGTACGCCGGCGGTCGCGGGGAGCGCGAGCCGCTGGCCCTGCACTTCAACGCCATCGTGCTGCGGGTGCATACCGACGAGGGGATCACCGGCCTGGGCGAGATTATGCCGTGGTCCGACATCGACACTCGTATTCGCGCCGTACGCGACGTAGTGCGTCCGCGGCTGCTGGGGCGGAGTCCATTCGACGCGGACAAGCTGACGGTCTTTGGCCCGGACCTGGACGTAAACCTGGCACTGGCGGCGGTCAACGTGGCCTGCTGGGACCTCGTGGGCAAGGCCACGGATACCCCGGTGTATCGGCTGCTGGACACCGAAGGACTGGCCGAGCCGCGGCTGCGGTGCTATGCCAGCGGCGGGGTGGGCTGGGCCTGGTTCGATCGGCCCGAGCAGCTGATCGAGGAAGCGCTGGAGCACCGGGCGAATGGCTATACGGCCATGAAGCTGCGGATTGGGACCTCGTGGGCGCGGTCGGGCGTGACGGCAGGGCGGTTCCGGGAGTTGTTGGGGCGCCTGCGGGATGCGGTGGGGCCCGACTTCGAGCTGATGCTGGACGCGAACATGCGGTTCAGCCCGGACGAGGCGGATGAGGTGCTGGAACTGGCGCGCGGGCTGCGGGAACTGGACTTCCGCTGGTTCGAGGACCCGATCATGCGCGCGGAGGACGACGCCTCGTATCGCGGGATCACCGCCGAGGCGACGGACGCCGACAGCGTGGCTGTTTACCGGCGGTTACGCGAAGAGTCGGGCATGGCGATTTCAGGAGGCGAGACGACGTTCGACCTGCGGGTGGTGCGTCGGCTAATCGATAGCGACGCGCTGGACATCGTGAACCTGGACGTCACCTGGGTGGGCCTGGACCAGGCGCGCCGCTTCGCCCGCTGGCTGGAAGCGCGCGAGAAGCTGTGCATCCCCCACAGCTGGACCACGGCCATCTCCTTCGCCGCCACCGCCCACTTCGTCGCCGCCATTCCCAACCGCTACACGCTGGAGCACCAGCTGATCAACAACCGGCTTATGGACGACCTGGTGGTCGACCCGGTGTTGCCGGTGAACGGGTTCGTGACGGTGCCGGAGCGGCCGGGGTTGGGGATTGAATTGGACGAGGCGGCTTTGGCAGGGAGATTTCAGCGGATTGAAGGGGACATCCTCACGAACGTGTAAGAAGCATGCGCCGTCGCGAACCCGAAAGTCTCCGTCCAAACAGGCGGACGCTCGCCTTGGTCGCGTCGAAAGTCGAGGCCCCTAGAGCGTCACCCAGGCGGCGCCTCGTTGGGAGGATTCCACCGCTCGATAAATGAACTGCATGCCGCGGAGGCCGTCGTAGGCGGCGGGGAAGTCGTACTCGTCGGTGGGCATGGGGTCGCCGTCAATGTGGCGGCGGATGGCGGTGAGGGCGCCGACGTAGATCTGGGCGAAGGCTTCCAGGTAGCCCTCGGGGTGGCCGGGCGGAATGCGGCCGGCGGCTGCGGCGTGCTCGTCCAGGTAGCCCTGGGCGCGGCTGAAGGTCTGGCGCGGTTCGCCCAGGCGCCAGACGTCCAGGTAATTCGGGTTCTCCTGGCCCCAGCGGATCGCGCCGTGTTCGGCGTAGACACGCAGGGTGATGCCGTTTTCCTCGCCGGTGGCGATCTGGCTGGCGGTCAAGAGGCCTTTGCCGCCGTCCTCCAGGCGCAGCAGGGCGTTGACGTCCTCGTCCAGCGTGCGGTCGGGCAGGAAGGTGCTGAGATCCACGCACATTTCGCTGACGCGTTCGCCGGTGACGTACTCGAGCAGGTTGAAGGCGTGGGTGCCGATGTCGCCGATGGTGGCGCCGATGCCGGATCGGGCCGGGTCCAGCCGCCACTCGGCCTGTCGCATGCCGAGTTTTTCGTGCGGCGTAGCCAGAAAATCCTGCAGGTACTCGACGATGACCTTGCGCACCGTCCCCATTTGACCGGAGCGGAACAGCGCGCGCGCCTGCCGGACCATGGGGTGACCGGTGTAGTTGTGGGTGAGGGCGAAGACCAAGCCGGACTCCTCGACGATCTGAACCAGTTGCTCGGACTGCTCCAGCGTGTACGTCATCGGCTTGTCGCAGACGACGTGGATGCCGGCTTCCAGGAACGCGCGGCAGATGTAGAAGTGGGAGACGTTGGGCGTGACGATGCTGACGAAGTCAATGCGCTCATCGGCCGATAGCGCCGCCTCGGCAGCAGCCATTTCCTGGTAGGAGTCGTAAACGCGGCCCGAGTCCAGGTAGAGCTCCGCCCCCGTTTCCTTGTTGAGGTCGGGATAGCGCGAGAAGACGCCGGCGACCATCTCGGCCTGCTGCTCCATGGCCACGACCATGCGGTGCACCGGACCGATGAACGAGCCGGGGCCACCGCCGACCATGCCCATCCGCAGCTTGCGGTTCCACGTGTCCATTGGGGAAGTCCTTTCGAGCAGTTTCGGGCGGCTAGTCCAGGCCCAGCAGCCGGCGGTTGGCGTCGGCGTCCATTTCGCCTCCGGCAAAGTCGTCAAAGGCCACGTCGGCGGCGTCGATCAGGTGCTGCGCGATGA
>JAPPKM010000178.1 GCA_028874315.1 Chloroflexota bacterium | reverse complement strand
ATGCTCTGCCTCCGAGTGCCTGACCGACAGTGACCGCGAAAGGATACCGCGCAAAGCAAGGAGGCTCCGGGCCGGGTTGTCAAAGCCCCTGCGAGTGCGGCGCTGGAAGCTCCAGATTAGACCGGCCACGCGCCGATCTTGCGCAGCGTGGCGTAGATTTCGAGTTGCTGGCGTTCCAGGGTTTCCCATTGCGCGGCGAAGTCCACGTCCGACCAGTCGAAGAAGCCGCGGCCGGTCTTGAGACCGAAATGTCCGGCTTCCACCAGGCGTCGCAGAGCGTCGTGCCCACTGTCCGCGTTGCACAGGTCGGGCCAGACACTCTCCGTACCGCTGAGCGCGATTTCCAGGCCGGCCAGGTCGCGGTCGCGCATGACGCCCATGAGGGGCATGCGGGGCGAGAAGGAGAAGGCGGTGAGCTCGTCGATGTCCTCGGCCGAAATGACGCCCCGGTCCACCAGGTCCAGCGCTTCGCGAAAGAGGGCCTGGCGCAGCCGGTTGGCGACCTGGCCCGGCAGGTCCACGTTGATCCGAACCGGCCGCAGACCGGCCCCTCGAAGCAGAGACAGCACCGCCTCCACCGTAGCCTCGCTGGTCAACTCACCTTTGGTGACTTCGACCATCGGGCAGAGATAGGCCGGGCGGAAGAAGTGCGTGGTCGTGAAGCGATCGGGACGCCCCGTGGCGTCGGCCATGAGGCGAATCGGGATGCTGGAGGTGTTGGAGGCCAGCAATGTGTCCGGAGCCAGATGTGGCGCCAGGTCCGCGTAGACCGCGCGCTTGACTTCCACGGTCTCGGTGACGGCCTCGATGATGAGGGCGGAGTCGCCGACATCGGCCAGATCGGTCGTGAAGGTGAGCCGCGCTCGGACTGCCTCGGCCTGCTCAGACGTGACCAGGCCGTACTCGATCATCAGTTCAAGGTTGCGGGCTACCTTAGTGAGGGCGGAGTCGAAGGCGGCGGGGTTGGCGTCGAGGACTGTCACCTGGTGCCCGGCCAGCGCAAACACCTGCGCAATGCCATGCCCCATGAGGCCAGCGCCGAGCACACCAATGGGGACACGTTGTTCAGCGATTGGAGCGATTCCCTGCGAGCTGAGCTGTTACGCCATGCTAAGAGCGGAGCGAACGGGCGACAACGGCATAGTCGTTCACGCGCTGCAACATCCGGGCCGTGAGAAGCGTAGGGCCTGTCACCAAACGAGCTGGCAACAGTAGCTCGAATGTTAGGGTTGAATCCGGCCGGGGACGGCCGGTTCTTGGGGTATCGTCTAGTGGTAGGACGCGCGGCTCTGGACCGTGAAGCGGTGGTTCGAATCCATCTACCCCAGCCACCGTCACCGCGCAGGTTGCTCCGCCGCATCGCCCTTCGATTGATGCGAGACATCAGCCGCCAACGCCCGCCTCGAGGCAAAAGATGGCAACCGAGTTGACGCTGCGCGACGCGCTGCTGCTCGTCGACGTGCAGAACGACTTTTGCCCGGGCGGCGCACTGGCGGTGACCGACGGCGACGCGGTGGTGCCGGTGTTGAACGACTGGATCGCGGCGGCTGGCCAAGGCGGCGCCCTGATCTTCGCCTCCCGAGACTGGCACCCGGCCGACCACGTGAGCTTCGCCGAACAGGGCGGTCTGTGGCCGCCGCACTGCGTGCATGACACGCCCGGCGCGGCCTTTCATCCCGATCTGGAGCTGCCGGACGACACTTCGGTTGTGTCCAAAGCCGAACAACCCGACCACGAGGCCTACTCGGCGTTCGACAGCGGAGAACTGGGCAAGATGTTGCGGGCGGCGGGCATCCGGCGGCTCTGGGTAGGCGGCCTGGCCACGGACTACTGCGTAAAGGCGAGCGTTCTTGACGCAGTTGCAATCCCGGAGCTCGAAGTGCACGTGATCACCGATGCCATTCGCGCCGTAGACGTGGCGCCCGGCGACGGCGAAGCGGCATTGAAGGCCATGCGTGAGGCCGGCGCAATCCTGGAGCCCGTCGCACCCGAATGACGCCCCGGGCACACGCGTCCGCGCCCGCCGACGCGCTGCTCACCGACCTGTATCAGCTCAGCATGATGCAGGCGTACTGGGAACACGGCCTGACGGACACCGCGACCTTTGACCTGATCTGTCGCCGGTTACCCGTGAACCGGAATCTGCTGGTCGCCTGTGGGCTGGAAACAGCGCTGGACTACCTGGAAGGACTGGCCGTCACGGCTTCCGACCTGGAGTACCTGGCCTCGTTGCATCGGTTTTCCAGGGACTTTCTGAACCGGCTTGAGAGGCTCAGGTTTCAGGGCGAGGTTCGGGCCGTACCCGAAGGAACGCCGGTGTTCGGTAATGAGCCGATCCTGGAAGTCACGGCCTCGCTGCCCGAAGCGCAGATCGTAGAGACGTACCTGCTCAGCGCGATTCATCACCAGACGATGGCGGCATCAGCCGCATACCGCCTGGTGGCCGCCTCCAACACAACGCCGGTCGTCGACTTCGGCACGCGGCACGCGCAGGGGGCAGCCTCAGGCGTGGTCACGGCCCGCGCTGCGTACATCGCCGGCCTCGCCGGAACCTCCAACGTCGCCGCCGGGCGCCGATTCGGCGTGCCCGTCAGCGGCACGATGGCCCACAGCTACATCCAGGCACATGAGCGCGAGTCGGACGCGCTGACTTCGTTCACATCGACGCACCGCGGAACCACCCTGCTTGTGGACACGTATGACCTGGCCGGTGGTGTGCAGCAGGTGATCGACCTGGCGAGTCGGCAGGGCGAGCGATTCGATGTGGCCGCCATCCGCATCGACTCAGGCGACCTTGGGGCCAGCGCCCGGCTGGCACGCCGAATGCTGGACGACGCTGGACTGGCCGCGGTTCGAATCATCGTGAGCGGGGAGCTCGACGCCCCGGCTATTGCGGGCCTGGTTGCCGATGGCGCGCCCATTGACGGATTCGGCGTCGGTACGTCGCTGGCCGTGTCCAGCGACGCGCCCTACCTGGACACCGCCTACAAGCTGTCGGCATACGCCGGGCAGGGACGAATGAAGCTAGCCGCTTCGAAGCGCACCTGGCCTGGACGTAAGCAGGTGTTTCGTCAAACCGAAGCAGCAATTGCCATGCGTGACGTTATCGGAACGGCGGACGAGTCGATGGAAGGTCGGCCCCTCCTGGAAACAATGATGCAAGATGGACGGCGAGTCCAAAGCGTCAGTCGATCGCTGGAAGAGGTTCGACGGTACGCGGCGCGGTCGCTGGCGGAGCTGCCGGCGGGACTCCGTGGCCTGGACCAGGCCGAACTCCCCTATCCCGTATCGATCAGCGACCGGCTGGACCGTACGGCGAACGAACTCGAAGGCCGCTTACGGGCCAAGGCTTAGCCTGCGGCGGCGTCCGGCTGCCAGGCGTGCAATTCGCTGTTATGAATCAGCCGGCGTGAGCCTTCGTCGGCCGAGTGGCAAAGCGCCGCAGCCGCAGCGAGTTGGCGACCACGGACAGGTCGCTGAACGCCATGGCGGCGGCGGCCAGCATCGGGTTGAGTTGCAGTCCCCACACCGGGAAGAGGACACCGGCCGCCACCGGGATGAGCGCCACGTTGTAGGCAAAGGCCCAGAACAGGTTCTGCCGAATCGTGCGCATGGTGGCGCGGCTGAGCCGAATGGCCGTCACCGCATCGTCCAGATGGCCGCGCACCAGGGTGATATCGCCGGCTTCCATGGCGATGTCGGTTCCCGAGCCCATCGCGATGCCCAGGTCGGCCTGAGCCAGCGCGGGAGCGTCGTTGATGCCATCGCCGACGACAGCTACTCGACTCCCGGCAGCCTGCAATTCGCGCACGATGGCCGCCTTGTCGCCGGGCCGAACTTCGGCTCGCACCTCGTCCACCCCGACCTGCCGGGCAATAGCCTGGGCTGGCGCGTCGCGGTCACCGGTGACCATGAGCACGCGCAGGCCCAGGTTGCGTAGCTGCGCGATCGCCCCGGCGGCTTCGGACCGCGGCGCGTCGGCCAGCGCAACCAGGCCAGCCAGCTCGCCGTCGACGGCCGCGTAGACGGCCGTTCGACCCAGGGCGGCCAACTCCTCGCCAC
>JAPPKM010000063.1 GCA_028874315.1 Chloroflexota bacterium | reverse complement strand
TGTTGTCACACAGAACCCCAGCGCGACCCGTCCGAGGCCGCGAGGATTGCCGATCTGTGTAACGGCGGGAGTGTACGGCAATTGGGGCCGTGTCGCATATAGTGGTGAGGTGCCGATTCCGAGAGATCCGACTATGACCAAGCGTCGCCGCAAGCGCATCCACCATCGGGAGATTGAGCTGTCGCCGATTGGCTAGCAGCCCAGCAAGGCGAAATTGGAAGAGGACGTGCGCCTACCGGCCACGCCGACCGAATTCGCCAAAGCGGTCGTCCAGGACGTGATCGTCCGCCGCTCGGAATAGCTAGCAGAATGTGACCTTTGTATATAATTCCCAACGATGTCCCGTCATCTGATGAAAGTCTACGCGGAGAGGAAGCATGCTGATGCACTCATGCAAGGCACGATTCTTGCCAACCCGCTCTCATACTTCAGGCAGATTGAAGAAGGAGACATACGACGGGATACGGACGAAGGCATCATGACCATGCCGTTGACGGAGGGATTCAAGCTAGAGCTGACGTCAACCGCCATAGTCAACCCAATTGTGATGAATCGAGACGACTTGGCGGAACCACCCACACTTCGGCCAAGATGGTTCGATGCTATCAATCTCTTCTGCATGCACATAATAGACATTCATAAGGAGGGCAACACTGTCACTCTTAACGTTCCCGATAGAGCAGTGTCCTTCGGTCACTACGCGGTCGTGATCTTGGACGCTTACGAGTTTATTCGCCGCGTGAAGGAGACAGTCAAGAAGGCTGGCTACCGGCTCAGTTACAAGTCGGTCGAGTACTACGATCCAACAGAGGGAATACATGCGAACCCGGCGACACTGGAGCCAATATTCACGAAACGAAACGACTACCGGGAGGAGCAGGAGTTTCGATTTGCCATAGACCGATTGCTTGCCGTACCTACCCCTCTAAAGTTGGATATACGTCCTATCCACGACTTAGCCATACTTATAGTGCTGGGAGACCAGGCTTGAACGGGCCCGAGTCGACCGACTGCGCGACACGCCGTTAGACACCTCATGACATCGGATTTGCCGGTCGATGCAGCTATGGCGGGGACTGTACAGAGAGGGTCCCTGGAATTACTGAGTCATAGGATCAAGCGAAATGGGGAAAGGTCGGGCGGACTGACGGCGTGGATTGTAGGAGGCGGGCCGAGACCGCTTCACATCCTAGTCTGGTCGTTGTCATCGGACGGCGACGCACATGATCACTTCGTCGATTTGGACTGGGATTCTAGGACGGAGAGCGGACCGAAATAATGTCGAGAGACTACCGGACGGAAAGAGACGCCGTCATCCAGCGGTGGTACGGCGGAAACCCCCGACCGAGAAACCCAAGGCCGCACAGATGCTGGAGCGAAGACTCGGTTACTCCCGCGGACTGCTTCGGCGTGCCCATGCAGGTGAATTCTCCCTTCACGCCCTTCGGGCATTGCATGGTATGGAAATACGGGCTGAACCGGGACGGGTACGGCGTCCTCACCATTGAAGGGAAGCAGGAACTGGCACATAGGGCTGTGTTCATCCAGACACGCGGGCAAGTCCCAGAGGGTAGGCAAGTCAACCATCTCTGCAATAGGCCTTACTGCGTTCAACCCTCCCACCTCTACTCCGGGACCCCTCAGGACAACAAGGACGATTCCCAGATCTTCAGCAAGGAAGAATTGCTGCACGCGCCATGGGTACTCTTCTGGTCGGAGGGAAGGCACGCCGAAGACCCCCTCCTCCAGAGATTGCTCGAATCGAACCGGTGCGACGGAATTGAACCCTGGGAGCCAGTAGCGCAGCCGGTACAGAGGCCGCTCGAGGAGTTCACCTGCCCCGGGCATGACTTTGCGATCACGATGTTCGGCGGCAATTCAACGATTTGTCGGATATGCGAGTCCTCCGAATTCCAGGAGGGGATGTTCGATGAGCTGGGAACACCGTCCCTCATCAAGGAGCTTTGGCCGGCATCCCAGACGGTTGCCCCCATCTTCGAGAAGATAGTTGCTTCTGAGTTCGCTGCGGAGTCCCTCCGGGAAGCACGAGGCAAGGCCTACAGCCGGAGTAGACAGGGATTCGGAATGGGCACTCATAGCCTTAGAGACTGCGGGTGCGAATATTGTGCTCGTGATAGAACGGCCTTCCGGGATGCGATTGAACCCCGACTGACCAAAGATGAATCAGAACTCCTCTATATCTGCGACCGGCTTCATCACGGGATCACCACTGCTTTGGAGGGAGCATCCGTTGACATGATGGCGGCGTGGGGAAGGGCAGCGGGACTGAACGAGGAACAGACGCGAGCCCTGATGAACCACCATAGGGAATGTCCCAACACAAAGGATGAGATGTCCAGGACGACCCAAACCCTGGAGGGCGAACTCGGATACCTGATATACGCGTTGGGCGTGTTCGGAAGCCGGCATGAGATGCTCAAGGACCAGGTGTGCCAGCTAATCATGTCCCGAATTGGCCTATTCCGAATGAGGCGAGAGGATGAAGGGGATGTACAAAGAACGGTCATGCCGGTCGCGGAGAAGACCGCACGTAGCATTGTCCGGGCCTGGGAAGAAGAGGCAGAGGAATTGATAAGGCCATACCTTCAGAGCAAGCCGGAATTCCGCCAGGACATCGGTCAACTGTCAATGGTTCTGGCGGTAAAGGGGGTCTTGGAGCACTTGCGGTTCGCGCTCCTGGGCAGGAACAGTTTCAGCGAACAACAGCCGCACCCACACAGTTCCTGCGCGGCGAGCATAGTGGAAACTGGGCGGGTGCAGCCCTACCCGAGGTAATTCGAGGAGGGCCAAGGCTATGCACCGCCTGATCCAGTAGCACCAAAGTGATTGCTGCAACCTCGCCCAATGAGAGAGGCTGAGTTTCGTGGAACAGGTGGTCATCGACAGCATCGAATCATACTCTCGAATCCTGCATTCGCTGCTTTAGCCATTCGTGAGGACAGGTCCTTTCTCTCAGATGTGATGCCAAATGACTAACCTAAATTGTTACAAGAGATTCTCCGGTCAATGCCCGTTGGAGCTCGATTCCAAACGCACTGCCTCGATAGATAACACTTCGACGCGGTGACGGCCAGCCCCTGAGTTATCAAATGCCACTTCTAGCTGAAGAATGAATCGCAATTGGCATTCAGTGTGCCCCAAGACGTAGTGATCGTTCCAGTCAGGATCGTAAATGGCTAGCTCGCTCAGCGTATAGGCATCAGATTTGTGAACAAAGACATCAAATGCACAGTCTGCATCGGCATGACATTGCAGCAAGTAGTGAGCATGAGAGACTTCCCGTACATCCAAAACGTCTACAGCTGAGACTTGAGGAATCGAATCCAGGTATAGAGTTTCGAACTCGGATGGCAAATTCAGAAGCTCAGGATGAATCTCAACGCCGGAATAGTCCTCGAAGACTTTCGCTTCAATTGAGCTTCGAATGTCAATTCCTAGCTGGCCTAGCGCTTGAGATGAGTTTTCGACGAAGACTCGCTTCAGTCGATGTCTGACATATTTCTTCACAAAGGCAGGTAGCGATTTGAGCAGGACAACATCTTCTTCACTTCGATCTATCTCACCTAAATCACTGGCCAGATCAGCGTGAAGCGTGCCATCCTTTTCCCCAAACGCCTTGTCGGATGTGATAAGGATGACCTGGTCGTCGACTGCAGGCATCCATTGGATAATGGACAGCCATATTAGGGTGTCTCTATATCCTGACCCATTTTCGTAGAATGGCCTTCGGCGATTCACGGCTCGTGCTACTACTTCTCTGTGACTGAGTGTTGGATAGCGTAGGCGTGGCCATTTCCTTAGGGAAAATGTCTTCTCTATATGTTGTCGATATTCGTTGACCGCTTGATCTATATCAATGCTCAGGCTTGGAAGAGATTGTGGGCTTCGTAGGAGTGTCGAGAGATTGCGTCTGGACTGGCTAATGCGATCACGTTCGGATTCGATCTTGACGCGATATTTGGCGACGACTTCGTCGATCACTATCGGGGGCGCGATAACGCTATAGTCAAGCACCTTGGATATAGATAGACAGAACTGCATCATAGCGCTATTGCCGTAGTTGGCGGAAATAATAATATTGCTGTCGAGTACTACGTACATTGGCTATTGAATTCGGTGACTAGTCTTGATGAAATTTGGACTGAGTTGCAGTAGGACCGAACTCCGCAGTGCACCATGCAGGTTTGCAATCTACCACGTGCGCAATGCCCGAGCAGTGCGCGTCCGACTGACTTGGTGGTCCTTTATGATGGCAATGTCAATCTTCCTTATCTACCAATACGGCGGAGTTGAGCATTCTGGCACCAGTCGCTAAGATATGGGCCAAGCTTGCAGCGCGAGTTGAGCCAACTGCGTTTGGCGTTGAGCGATTGCCTTCACTGTCCACTGCCGATGATTGGCGATATCGCTGGTGAGGACGTAGGGGGATTGAGCGTATAAGGGCAGCTTATCAGGAAAGGGAGCACTTCGTATCGTACTGTTATCGGTGGCCCTCATGAGCGCTAGGTTACCAATTCGTCTTCCATAGAGGCGTACCTCGTCATCGTTAAACTGAGGCCAGTTCCCCTGGGGTCGTTTCGGGAGTACGTGCTCCAGATTGATGACTGTGCCATCGTCCGTGGGCATGAACCAAGGTTCGGCCTCGTTCTTAGCTGCGGTTTCAAGTGATCTTAGGTAGTAGCGAGCAAGAGATACGTTGGAGACCCGGGCACTTTCAAAGGCGAGTCGAAACTCCTCGTCACTTGGGGTGATTTGACTCAGGGCTTTCTTAAGGGCAGCCGCCGTCAATATTGTCCCATCCCAGATTGCGTGCGCCACGTTAGCTAGCGGAGTCTCGACTGCACCGCTCCTCGTCGACGACGCAATCATGAGGCGCACGCCGAGTGACAGCAGAAAGCGTAGCGCTTCGGCTACCTCGGCTTGTGCTCGTATTCGAGCGGCGACGGCAAGCACGGTGGGCCGGAGCGGTCTGATGTTAAAGGTTTGCAGGACACGAATTGCTTGCCGAGTCGATGCTGAATGAGCGTTCCAGCTCTCGTGTTCCGGATTAAACGTTGCTGCGTAGGTGACAGCGAGTCGTTCTAGGTCTGCCGCGAACGTAACCGTAGTGTCTTCCGAGCGCACGGTGTCCTGGACCACATCGTAAACGTCAGCTTGACGTATGTGTCCGTGTTGCACAATAAGGGCGTGGCGTAGGAACGTAACCGTCAGGTCGTCTTCGTCAATCGTCTCAAGCGTACCGCGCATGAACGCCCAACGACTCTGCACCTCGTCGATTCGCTCTCCTGCTCGTCCGAAGAGGTAATTCTTGATGAGGTCTGCTTGGGTAGTTCGCAGGCCGCGATCATTGAGCGTCTCGAACATCCGGTATGCATCCGAGTCGTCAGGAACCTTTAGAAGGACTACATGTGCCTTTGACTCTAGAAAGGTCACCCATGCATTGAGTCTATCGCCATGGTCTCGAGCATCGAAGGGAGCGACAATTCTGCGTACATGTGCGTAGGCTTGCTCGTATGCGGCAATCAGCAACTCATGGGATTCGAGTGAAGGGCTGGGAAGCTCGTCTCCACCTTCAAAGGTGACGATGGTCCGAAAGAGCTCATGATCCGAAGAGTTCAGGGTCATCCTTGGGACTCGTGCACGCCTCGTACGGTCTATTCCCGTCAGAAAGTCGCCGTAGATTGCCTGCTCAAGTAAGTCTCCGCCTACTTCTTTCATGTATCGGCGAATCGCTGACAGGAGGATTGCCGTCGTCGCCAGTCTTTGTTGTCCATCCACAACCTCAAGGAGTCCATTAGGCCTTGGGATTGTCACGATAGTTCCGAGGAAGTAGTCGGTGTTCTCCCCGACGGCCCGCGCAATGTCAGTGAAGAGCTGCCCGACTTCTCGTTCCGTCCAGGCGTACTCGCGCTGGTTTGGCGGAACGCGAAGAAGGTTCTGGCGGAGCAAGCTTCCGATCCCAACCTGCTCAAATCCAATCAGACCTTCGGTGCGTGGCATCCCAGGCTCCGTGCTTCTCTTGCGTCCCGTCCAAGATATCAGGCCGTCGACCACGTGATAATCAAGTTCAAGCTGCAAATGGTGCACCGAATGAAACTCGAGCCGACGACGGCCGCAATTCGAGTGCGGCGCTGTTCCCACTGAGCTGTCGGACGCCAAGAACGGACTGCGTGATGCGCGACTCGCTCCGTTGCCCTTTTCGATTGTGAAGAAGTGGGGCCTAGGATGCGTGGTCGACAGCGTCGTGGACGCAGGCGAATTCCGTGAGTGTGTGGGCTTCATCAGTTGAGGACGGGTTGATCGCGGAGCAGCAGGTAGAGCAGGTGGCGCGGGCGAGCCACGTGGCTCCGGATCGGCAGATTCCGGCGTGTCCCACCCGGTATGGGCGGTTGCCCTGCTTCACCGTGGCGGTCGTCGCAGGGCCGTAGCACGGCTTACCGCGCCCGTGCCGCAGTTCGGCGCGTGCGGCCACCGATCAGGCAGCCGCACGCCAGACGTTGACAGCAAACTCCAAGGAGCGACCTCGCGCTCTCCGCTGCCAACGTGCTGCAACCCTTGAGCACTCGGCGCACGGGACGCGTGACGTCACTACCCGTCACGGATCGAGCCGCCAGGAGTGCCGGTACGGCAAGAGCCTCATGAGTTGGCGAGCGGAGAAGCGTCCCGAGGTTGCTAGCGCTCGCTTGGATCGCTCGCCTGATGGCCGGACGTCGCATGCTAGGTGGGGAACGGTGTCACGAGGGAGAGACGTCGGCGGTCACCTCACCGGGCGATCGCCTGAGGGCCGCTGGGCGGCGCGCGACGATCGCGGAAATTGGGACTGATAGGGCGGGGATCGGTCGGTCGCGGCTATGCCGTTGCGGGCAGCAACTGGTGTGCACGCCAAAGACGACCCAACGCGGCGCCAACCGCATCGCGCTTGACGCCTGCCCGCTCCGGTACCTGGCGTGGCATTGGGCCACGCAAGCTCCTCAATCACCAAGAATGCGGCCGTTGCTGCGGCGGCCACAGTTTCGCGGTCCCCGAGCTTGCCGTGCTCTTGTTCGAGCCGACTCTTGGACGTGGGCGAACTCGACCGGTCGTGTCGTCTGTCGCTGTGCGTCGCGGATCGTTGCCCGAGACCCACGTCCCCGGATGCCGGAGCAAGGCGGGTCGGCGCGAGCCCACCGCCCAAGCTCGACGCGACGGTGTGACGTCACGCCGGAGTTGCCGTCGGTGGCCGTGACTTGGGTTTGAAATGGGCTCGACGTGCCGTGTGCGTTAGTGCGTCTGGTCCGGCGAGCTCGGGCATTACCGAATCACCCGCAAATGGCATTGGCCCCGTGTTTGCCGACGACCGCGAAGGTCTCTTGGACCTCGACATCGTCGTCCGAAACCCAATGAGCCGGCGAAGTCGCCAACTCACAACCGACAGGCCACGCCACACTGTCGAAATCGCACCCGACGCTTCGCCGCTACACACATTCCATCGAGACCCCGACGCGCCGCCGTCGGCTGCCGCAGCCTGGTTCTCGGATCGCTCGCGGCATGGCCGGCGGCCCCAGTGGCCCCGAGCGGTGGCCGCGCACGCGCCGGCGAGATGGCAGAAACCTGGATGGCCCGGCCGCGCGGTCGGGGCCATCATGGGCCGACGATGCCCCGCCCGCTGCCGGCCCGTGTGGTCGACCCGCCGCCCCACGAATCGGAGCGCCGACGGGCGGGACCCCGTCGCGGGCGCCTGTCGCGCGCCAACCGGCTGCGGGCGTTGCAGGCGGCCCTCCGCCGGATCGATTCCGCCTGGGAGCTCTCGCAGTCGCCGCTGGCGCAATACCGGGACCTGCAGGACCTCGGCCGGACCGCCTTCGCCCAGCGAGCCTTTCCCGACGGCTGGGCGGTGCAGGCGGTGCTGCGGCTGGCCTGTGCGCGGGTGGCAGGCGCCCTGGAGCCCCGCAAGGGTGAGTTCCTGGAGCGGTGGGTGGCCGGCGAGTCCATCGCCGGGATTGCCGCCTCCGGCGGCCTGAGCCGCAGTCACGTCTCGCGGCGCTGGCGGCCGCAGGTCCTGGCGGCCGTCGATGCGGAGATTGCCAACCTGTGCCGGGCGCTGCGGGCCGGCGAGCGCGGGGTGCGCGAGGCCCTCGGGGTTCGCCCGCCGCCGTCGGGCACTACCGGCACCGAGATCCGCACCCGGAACTCGGGGCGTCCTACGCGGGCGTCCGCAGCGTCGGCCACCGGCGGCTCTGGCGCGCGAATTCGCTAGAATTAGGCGGAATTCGCGGCGCCGCGTGTGCCGTGGAGGCCGCTAGCCTGGATCGCGAGGGCGTCCGGGGCGCTGGCAGCCAAGGGTGGCGCGACTTCGAGTGGTGCCGAGGGCGGGACTCGAACCCGCACAGCCCGAAGGCCACTAGCCCCTCAAGCTAGCGCGTCTACCAAATTCCGCCACCTCGGCCCGCGCCTATTGTAGACGGGAGTCAACGCGTCTCCCCGACCGCTCGATCCTCGACTGCCTGCACAAACGCGGCGAAGAGCGCACGGTGTTGCGGGTGGTGGAGCATTTCTTCGGGGTGCCATTGCACGCCCAGCACGAAACGATGGGTTGGATCCTCGAGGGCTTCGACCAAGCCGTCGGGAGTCCTTGCCGTCGGTCGCAGATCCTGCCCAAGCCTGCGCACGGCCTGATGGTGGAACGAGTTGGTGTCCAGGCGCTCGGACCCGACGATTTGGTGCAGCAGCGACCCACTCGCTATCTTGATTTCGTGGCCGGCGGAGTGCGGATCTCCGCGTTGGCTGTGGCCCAGGCCGTCAGGTCGTTGGGTTGGAAGGTCTTGCCAGAGCGTTCCGCCCCGCGCAACGTTGAGCAGCTGGTGGCCTCGACAGATCGCCAATATCGGCACGCGGCGATTGAGCGCACTCTGGACCAGGGCCAGTTCCAGCGCATCGCGCTGCGGGCTCGGGTCGACAGTATCGTTCAGCACCTCTTCCCCGTAGTTGGCAGGATCCACGTCCAGGCCGCCCACCAGCATGAGTCCGTCGATGCGCGACACCACCAAATCAGTTGCCGACCTGGCTTCCGGAGAGACGACGAGCGGAATTGCGCCGGCGCCCGCGACCGCATCCAGGTAGTCCTGCTTCAGCGCGGCGTGGGGCCGATTCGGCACGCCTTCGGCCGACCGCTCTCGAAACGCGTCACCAGACGTAACGCCGACGATGGCGGGCACGTCAGCTTTTTCGACCGGCGACCCGCGTCGCAGCGCCGCCGTTTGGATGCCACAATGCACACATGCGCTTCAGAGTATCCGGATTCGGCGACGAGATCTCCGACGAGCTGTCGGTTCAGTTGCGCGTAATGTCAGAGCTCGGCGTCGACGCGCTGGAGCCACGACGCGTTCAACTGCCGGGCGGCGACACCAACAACATCGTCGACATGTCGGATTTGGACCTCCGAGTCATGCGTCGCATGCTGGACGACCACGGGATGGCGTGTTCGCAAATTGGCTCGCCGGTGGGAAAGGCGCCCCTGGATTCGGATTTGCAGGTTCAGATGCAGCAGCTCGAGGGCGCGGTCCGTGCGGCTCATGTTCTGGATGCGGCCTACATTCGGGTCTTCGGGTTTCAACCCGTGCAGGGGGATCCACTCCCGGCCGATCGCCCGGCGGCCTTGGGCAAGTTTCAGAGGGTCGCCGAGCACCTGGCGACGCTCGATCCCGAAATCACGTTGAGCCTTGAGAACGAACACGACCTGTATGACGACACGCCCGCCGCCTGCGCTGAGTTCCTGGCACTGGATGGGGCACCGATCAGCATGTGCCTGGATCCAGGCAACTTTGTACGAGCCGGTGTGCGCCCATTCGATGAGGCGTGGCCAGTGCTTGGCGCGGCAACTCAGATGATCCACGTGAAGGACTACGACACCAGCATTGCCGACTGGGCGCCTGCGGGCGCGGGTGACGGTCAACTGGCCGACGTACTGGGCGCTGCCGATCCCAAAGCGGTGGCCTACCTGTCGCTCGAACCACACCTGGCGGGAACCGCGGCCGGTCGTGGGCGCGACCGGGCCGAGTTGTGGCGCGAGGCGCACGCCGCGTTGATGCGCATTCTCAATTCCCAGTGAGCCTTCCGCCTCATGTGGCCTGGGTTAGGGTTTCACCGAGCCCGGGGCGTAACGAGGGGATGTCCAGTCTCAACCTGATTGAAGGGCTGGGTATCGAAGGCGATCGCCATGCTCGAGCGGAAAAGCGAAATCAAGTCCTGGTGATGGACGTGGAGACGCTGGACGAGTTCGGGCTACGGGCCGGCGACATTCGCGAGAACATCGCGACCCGAGGTCTGGCTGTGGCCGACCTGGCCGAAGGCGACAGACTCCGATTTGGAGTCGACGCCGAGGTGCTGATCTCGCATCCGTGCGCGCCGTGCTACAAGATGGACGCGCTTCGGCCGGGCCTGCAGGGTGAGATAAAGGGCCGCCGGGGAATGCTGGCCGTCGTAACGCACGGCGGGGCAGTTTTGCCAGGCGACGTGATTGAAATCACGCGCAAGCGAGACGGCGACCGCAGCGAGTCCGCCTAAGTCTGCTGGATCGAGACTTCGCGCCCGCTTTCCGCCGACTCATAGGCCGCCTCAACCCAGCGATGGGTGCGTAGCGCCTCGTTCCAATCCGGAGAGTAGTCGGCGCCGGTGGCCACGCTGCGCACGAAGGCGCGTAGCTGGACTTCAAACGGGTCGACGGCGGTCGTCGTGACCGTGTCCCACCCGTCGAGGGGGTCTCCCTGTTCGGCGGCCGGGTCGTAGGAGAACAGCGGACCGTCGCCGCGCTGCACCCAGCAGCGGTTGGCCGTTACAAGCAGACCGCCGCGGCTGCAGTCGATTTCTATGGTCGGCACGTCTTCATGGCGGCGGCGTACCCAACTCGAAAAGACCTGGCCTATCGCACCATTCTCGAACCGAAGGTTGACGGCACAGGAGTCTTCTACGTCGCTGTGGAACGGCCCTGATTCCGGGTCCTCGCGCTGAGTGATGCCCTCGAAGGTCAGGCAGTGCGTGCTGGTTATGGGGCCGACCAGCCAGCCGAGCAGGTCGTAGAAGTGGGCCATCATGTCATGCACCACGCCGCCGGCCGACTCCTCGCGCTTGAAGAACCAGGGCGGACGATTGCTAACCAGCGGCGGGACGAAGTAACCGAACACCACGCGCGCGTGAAACACCTTGCCCAGATCGCCCGACGCCAGAATCGCCTTGGCCGCCTGCGGCCCGCCTTGGAACCGCATGTTCTGGATGATGCCGTGGCGCACGCCAGCGGCCGCGGCGGCCGCGCGAAGCTTTTCGGACTCTTCCAGCGTGGCGCCCAGGGGCTTATCCGTAAACACATGCTTACCATCGCCGATTGCTTGCATCAGCGGCTCGTAGTGCAGCCGGTTGACCAGGCAGTTGTCCACCACGTCCACGTCAAATCGGGCTATCGAACCTTCGAGATGGTCGCTGGAGAAGTCGGCGTCGTAGGCGTGAAAAATGTCCCGAAGCCGCTCGGGCGTGCGTCCGTATACGCCAAGGCGTACCGGTACCGGATCTCCGTCCACGACCTCAGGCTGGGCGCGGATCTTTGCCAGGGCGGCCGCATGTCGGTGAGCCATTCGACCAGTTCCGAGAACGAGAAACGTGATGGGATTGGCGGGCACGGGCGGTCTCGCAAGCGACGGTGGGCGAAGTCTATACGAGGGCGGGCGGTGGTCCCTGGCCCTTGCTGGAGCGGGCGTCAGCCACGGATTAGAGGGCCGTCGGCGCTAATGGGTACCGGCCGGCTGGTCTCCAGGAATCCGCTCGGCTAGCCTTTCCCGTCAGGCGTGAACGGGGACGGCCAATGTTCTCGACGGTGGGCGGCGGCCTGACGACCCCACGAGACGCGCGACCGGCCCAGGTGCAATGAGCGCGGATACAAACCTCACCGCATCGCGCCCGTCGGGCTGGTTCTTTACGCGCATCAGCCTGTTCTGGGTCGGCCTCTCGTTCATGTGGGGTGCGGTGAACATTCAGATTCTCCCCGCGGTCGTGCCCGAAATGGTGGGCACGGATCTTCAGGGCACGGCCATTGGCGCCATTGTCTTCGTCGGCCTTGCAATCGCGATCGTGGTGCAGCCGCTTGCGGGCGCAGTCAGTGATCGCGCGCAGTTTCGAGTGGGACGTCGCCGCCCCTTCATGCTCGCGGGCGTGCTCCTCGTCCTTCCCTTTCTGGTAGTCATTGGACTGACGCCGTACTACTGGTTGCTGTTTCTCGCCGTGGTCGGCGTGCAGGTTGGCGGGAATATCGCGCACGGGCCCTATCAGGGCGTGATTCCGGACCAGGTCCCGCCGCCCGCCCGTGGCCGAGCCTCGGGCTTCTTCGGCGTTGCCAATCTCATCGGCACGATGCTCGGCGCAGCGATCGCAGGACAGCTCCTGGCCGAGGGCCAGGTGTTCCTGGCCCTGTTGACGATCGCCATCGTGCTGGTTGCCATGTCGTTGATGACGTGGTTCTTCGTGCGGGAGTCGCCACCGCCGCCGCCCGAGACGCACGGACCCGTTTGGGATGAGGTGCGCCGCCGCGTTCGCGAATTGCGGGGCAAGCAGGCGTTTGTGTGGCTGATGGGTTCGCGGCTTCTCTTTTTCATGGGACTGCAGTCGATGGACAATTTCCTTCAGCTCTTCTTCCGTCAGGGCCTCGGCGACGATAGTCCCGAGGGCAAGACCACGATCGTGCTGGGCACCGTGCTGATTCTTGCCGTGCTCACAAGTGTTCCAGCGGGTTGGGCATCAGACCGATTTGGTCGGCTGCGGCTGGTGGCCGCGGGGTCATGCCTTGGTCTGGGATCGGCTGTGCTTCTGGTGTTTGCGCAGGATTTCATGCAAGTCGTCGCGTTCGCCACCCTCCTCGGCGTGGGGCTGGGCCTGTTTACCGCCGCGGATTGGGCCGCAGCGATCGATCTGGTTCCCGATGTGCGCGCGGCGGGGCTCTACATGGGGTTGACGAACGTGGCGACCGCGGGCGGGGACGCGCTGGCAACGCTCTCCGCGGGCGTGGCCCTTGACGTCGTGAACCAGATCGCACCGGGTTACGGGTTCCGCGCGGTGTTTGCCCTCATGGGGATCTACTTTCTCCTGAGCGTGATTGTGCTGGCCAAGGTGCGTGCGCATGTGCATGCGGGGCCGGACTCGCGAGTGCTCGCGCCAGAATCGAATGACGTGAACGAGCAGCCGTCATCCACTCCCGCCGCCCGCTAGCACCGTTGGCGATGGCATCTCGGGCACCACCTGCCGGTGATGGCGTTTGCCGGTATGCGCGAATATGGGATGTTAGGCATAATCTCGGGTGCGGCCCCGTCTGGCGTCTGGGCAGGGCCAATTCGTCCGAGCCAGCACCGCCCAATCGCCTACGGGCCCAACTGGAGGCAGTCCGGAATGCAGACAGTTGTTTTTTACCTCGTGATCGGGGTCTCATTCGGAGGCCTGATCATCGGACTCCTCTACTGGATTTATTCTCTGATCCGGGGCTCGTCTGAGGAATAGCCAGCCAGCGGAGGCGTGTTGCGCTTCCGGGCCTGGATGTCGGCACGGCTGAAAGACACGCAATCGTCAGGCCGCTGCCAATGAGGGCGATGCACGCCGAGAATCGGCGCACGCCTTTGAGTGGGCCGTAGCTGCGAGTTCAGTCATATGGGTCAAGCCGCATTGGGATGCCGGCGGACGCCATGAACTCCTTGGCTTCGCGCACGCTGTACACGCTGAAATGAAAGATCGATGCCGCCAGCACGGCGTGCGCGTTGCCCAGGGCAATTGCGTCCCGCAGATGTTCCAGAGAACCCGCCCCACCTGAGGCGACGACTGGGATTGAGACGACGTCGGTCACGGCGCGAAGAAACTCCACGTCGTAACCCTCGCGCGTTCCGTCGGCGTCGATGCTGTTGAGCACAATCTCCCCAGCGCCCAGGTCCTGTCCGCGCTGGGCAATCTCCACGGCGTCGAGGCTTGTGCGCACACGACCGCCGTTGAGGTAAATGGTCCAACGCGGTGGGTCGCTGTCGGGATCGCGAAGCGCGTCGATCGACAGTACGACGCACTGCGAACCGAACCGGTCAGCGCAGGCGCGGATCAGGTCAGGGTCGCGGTGGGCGGCACTGTTTATCGAGACTTTCTCGGCGCCGCTGCGCAACATCAAGTACATGTCGTCGATCGTCCGCACGCCCCCGCCAACCGACAGGGGAATGAAGACCTGCGAGGCTACGCGCTCCACGAGGTCCACCATGATGTTGCGGCCCTCGGCTGAGGCCGTGATGTCGTAGAAGACGAGCTCGTCCGCGCCTTCGCGGTCATAGCGCGCTGCCAACTCGACTGGGTCGCCTGCGTCAATATCGGCCGAGAAACGCACGCCGCGGACGTTGCGGCCATTCTTGACGTCCAGGCAGGGGATCACGCGGCGCGTGAGCATCGGCTAGCTCCGGGCTGCGCGCCGCGCGTCGGCCAGGGTGACGTCGCCTGTGTACAGCGCGCGGCCGATGATGACCCCGGAAGCTCCCAGCGCCGCAAGCTCCGCCACGTCGTCTCGGCTGTGCACCCCGCCTGAGGCAATGACGTCAAGCTGTTGCCCGTGGCGTCGCACCAACTCAGCGGTCCCTTCAAAATTTGGCTTGCCGAGCATGCCGTCGCGGTTCACATCGGTGAAGACGAGCGCCGCCACGCCGGCGTTGGCCGACGTCGCGGCCAACTCCGTCGCCGTCATCGAACTGTTTTCGACCCATGCTTCAATTGCGACCCGTCCATTGCGCGCATCCACGCCAACGGCAATCTGACCGGGGTACGCGTCCGCGGCAGCGGGTACCAGGCTTGGATCGCGCACGGCGGCCGTGCCGATCACAGCGCGAGCCGCGCCGGCATCGAGAACCTCGCGAACGTCGCTCAGGGTTCGGATCCCACCGCCGATCTGCACGGGAACGGATTCCGCCAGGCGAATGATGTCGCTCACGAGCGCGCTGTGCGTGCGCCTGGCGCTGCGGGCCGCATCCAGATCCACGATGTGAAGCCAATCCGTCCCGCTATCCAGGAAGTAGCGAGCCGCATCACGCGGGTCCTCGTAGAACATCGTTTCGCGTGCGAAATCTCCCTGGATCAAGTTCACGCACTTGCCGCCTCGAATATCAATAGCTGCATAGATGTCCATGGGTCAGGCGAACTCCGGCCGTGGTGTCTGGCCGGCCAGACGAATGAAGTTGGCGTAGATCCGAAGCCCGACGACGCCGCTCTTCTCGGGGTGAAACTGGGTTGCATAAAGATTGTCGCGCCGAACCACGCTGGTGAAGTCCAGTCCGTAGTCCGTGGTTGCCGAGACGCACGCATCATCCGACGGCCGGGCGAAGTACGAGTGCACGAAATAGAAGTTGGAGTTTTGCGGCACTCCGGCGAAAAGCGGGGAATCGTCGGCCTGGAGCACCTGGTTCCAACCCATGTGCGGGACTTCGAGCCCGGGCGGGAAGCGCACGACCTCGCCTCGCAGCACGCCCAGACACGGCGTTTCGTCGTCCTCTTCACTGCGGTCGAACAGGACCTGTAACCCCATGCAAATGCCCAGGTAGGGGACACCTCGCGAAATGGCCGCCACCACGGGGTCGTCAACCCGTGCCTGGCGCAGCCCCTTCATTGTGTCTGCCGCCGCGCCAACCCCGGGCAATACGACGGCATCCGCCGTTGCCACGGTCGACGGACTGTCAGTAATGGCGAAGGTCGCGCCGACGCGAGTCAGCGCTCGCGCCACGCTGTGGATGTTGCCGGCGCCATAGTCGACAACGGCAATCATGTACTGACCGCCAACACTCTTTGCACGCCTGCCACGACATCCGCGAGCGCAACTTCAATCTGGGCCGTTCCATTCATCGGTTTCAGCGCTACGACTCCTCGCTCCAACTCCCGCGCGCCGATGAGCAGGGCCGCGCGCGCCTGGGCGCGGCTCGCGCGACGCAAGTGCGAGCGCGGGCTGGCTGCCCGAAAGCCCGACTCGACGGTCACGCCGGCGAACCGTAGTTGTTGGGCAAGTTGCATCGCGGATTCGAGCGCACTGTCGGCCAGTGGCGCAATGTATACGTCTGTCTTCTCAGGTCGAGACGGTGTCATGCCGCGGCGTTCCACGTTTAGCAGCACGCGCTCGATGCCGCTTCCAAAGCCAACGCCCGGCACGTGATCAGCGCCCATGAGTTCAGCCAGGTAGTCGTAGCGTCCGCCGCCGCCAACCGTGCTCTGCGAGCCTGCGTCGGGCGGAACGAACTCAAAGACTGTCCGGTTGTAGTAATCCAGACCGCGCACCAGTCGATGGTTGATTCGGTAGGGAATCTTGAGCGCCTGGAGCAGATTCAGTAGCTGTTCGAAGTGGGCCCGCGCCGATTCGCCGAGATAGTCCAGCGACCGCGGCGCGTCATCGCAGAGTTCGGCCACGGCTGGATTCTTGGAATCAAGCACTCGCAGCGGATTGGTCTGCAACCGCTCGCGACTCTCGGAGTCCAGCCGGTCCGTCAGCGGCGTGAAGTAGTCCACGAGCGCCTGGCGATATGCGGGCCGGGTGTCCGGATCTCCGAGCGAGTTCAATTCCAAACGCAGGTCGTCAATCCCTAAGGCCAGATACGTGGCTTGCAGTAAGTCGATGACTTCTGCGTCAACGGCCGGGCTTGGATCTCCCAGTGCTTCGGCGCCGATCTGGTGGTGTTCGCGATAACGGCCGGCCTGCGGGCGGTCGTAGCGAAAGATTGAGGTGATGTAGTAGAGCTTTACGGGCTGCGGCAGATTGTGTAGGCCGTTCTGAACGTATGCGCGGACGACCGGGGCCGTGCCTTCCGACCGCAGGGTCAACGAGTCGCCACCGCGGTCCTCGAAGCTGTACATCTCCTTCTGCACAAGATCGGTCGCGTCGCCGGTCGTACGGGTAAACAGCTCGGTTCGCTCTATCGTCGGTGTGCTGATCGGCGCAAAGCCGCGCAATGCACACTGATACTGAAAGGTCTCGGCAACCAGCTGCCACGCTGGCGCTACATCCGGCAGGCGGTCGGCCGTTCCTCGTGGTCGCTGGATCATGTCATGGTCTCGAGTCGATCGAGCGCCGCCAGTAGGCTCGCCGGATTGCTCGTGCTGACGGCAATGGTCTTGTCGCGTCCACGGTTTCCTCGTTCGATGCTGATGTCGCCTCGGCGAAGGTCTAGAGATTCCGCCAGGAGTTCGATCAGCGCGCGATTGGCACGGCCGTCGGTCGGGGGCTGGGTAACTCGAGCGTTCAGCGATCCGTCAGGTCGTCGACGCAGTGAGGCCGAGCGAGCGCGGGGCGTCGCCCGCACGCGCAGTTGAATGGTCGTCGGCATGGGGAGGCTCTGACATTGCGCGTCGGCTCAGCCGAGTGCCAGCGA
Source organism: Chloroflexota bacterium (assembly GCA_028874315.1). Taxonomy (GTDB): domain Bacteria; phylum Chloroflexota; class UBA11872; order UBA11872; family UBA11872; genus UBA11872. The sequence continues at coordinate 16,659 of JAPPKM010000063.1, read as the reverse complement.
CTGCACGAGGCTCCAAAGCACTTGGATGACCAGGATGGCGATCAGGGGTGAGAGGTCGATCATCCACGACTGCGGCAGGGCACGGCGGATTGGGCCCAGAATCGGCTCCGTAACGTCGATGAGCAGGCGCATCACGGGGTGCGACGGGTCGCGCACGAACCAGGACAGGATCGCGCGCCCGATGATGGCGAACACGATGATCGTCACGAGCCAGTTCAGGATTTGGATGAGTGCGACCACGTTGATTCAGGAACCTGGGGCCGGGGAACGCGCCCCAAAGATAGCGCGTCCGACCCGGACGATCGTGGCGCCTTCCACGAGCGCCGGATCAAGGTCGTCCGTCATGCCCATGGAGAGTTCGGCGATTGGCTGGTTTGGAAGGCGCACCCGTAGGGCATCGCGCAGCTCGCGTAGCCGACGGAAGCACGCGCGGCTGGTCTGCTGGTCCGTACCCATCGGTCCGATCGTCATGAGGCCGCGCAACGTCAGGCCGGTTTCGCGGTCAAGGACGGCCGCCAGCCTGGCCAGTTCCGCGGGCTCGATGCCGCCCTGCATCTCCGCGCCGGTGAGATTGACTTGGATGAGTACGTCACAGGGACGGTCGTCGCGCACAGACTCCAGCCTGTGTGCGAGACGCTCCGAGTCGACGGAGTGAATCAAAGAAAACAACCGGGTGGCGGAGCGTGCCTTGTTGCGTTGGAGGCGGCCAACAAGATGCCACCTGCCGCCGCCGACCTGGGGGATCTTGGCCTGCGCTTCCTGCACGCGATTCTCACCGAAATCCGCAAGCCCCGCCGCCAAGCCGTGTTTAACCGTTCCGGCGTCGAAGGTCTTGCAGACGGCCACCAGCGTCACGGAATCCGGCGAGCGATCGGCCTCGCGGCAAACCGAGGCGATCCTTCCGCGGACGGCCGCCACCTGGGCGGCGATCCTGGCGGCGACCTTGGCCTGCGTCATGTCCCGGCTCGACGCTGGGTCAGCGGCCCTCCGAGCGGCGACGCAGGAAAGCCGGAATCTCCATTTCGCTTGACTCGCGCGACCGGCTCGAGAAGTCGAGCTCGCGAACCATTGGGCTGCTCGACGGTCGAGAACCTCGGCGCCTGGTGGGCCGCGCCTCCTCCGCGCCGGTTTGGAACCCGGTCGCGATGACGGTTACCTGAAGCCGGCCTTCCATGGCCTCGTCAATCACCGTCCCGAAGATGATGTTGGCATTGGGCTCCGCGGCCTTTGCCACGATGTCGGCGGCTTCGTTCACTTCGTGAAGCGTCATGTCAGGTCCGCCGGTGAAGTTCAGCAGCACGCCGCGTGCACCGTCCACCGACACATTGAGCAGCGGACTGTTCAGCGCTTGATGAATAGCGTCCGTGGCGCGATCTTCGCCCTGAGCCTCGCCGATTGCCATCAAGGCCGTGCCGGACTCGGTCATTACCGCGCGCACGTCGTTGAAGTCAAGGTTGATCAGTCCCGGCTGCGTGATTAGATCGGATACGCCCTGAATACCCTGGCGCAGCACGTCATCGGCCAGAGCAAAGGCCTCGGTCACCGACATTTTCGGGTCGGCGACTGCCAACAGCTGTTGGTTGGGAATCATGACAAGGGTGTCCACACGCTCCTGGAGGTTTCGGATTCCCTCCTCCGCGTAGCGGGAGCGTGTGCTGCCCTCGAAATCGAACGGGCGAGTCACCACACCCACCGTAAGCGCTCCGGTTTCGCGTGCGACATCGGCCACCACGGGCGCGCCGCCGGTGCCGGTTCCACCGCCCATGCCCGCGGCGATAAACACCATGTCCGCGCCCTCGACGGCCTCGCGGATCTCATCCAGCGACTCTTCGGCCGCCTTCTGTCCCAGGGACGGCTGGCCCCCGGAACCCAGACCGCGCGTAGCTTTGTCGCCAACGCGGATTCGTGTAGGTGCGCTGGATCGCACTAGCGCCTGGGCGTCGGTGTTGACGGCAATGAACTCAACGCCCTGGACATGCTCTTCGATCATTCGGTCGACAGCGTTGCTGCCACCGCCGCCGATTCCAACGACCTTCAGTTCTGCGAGGGAATCACCGCCCAGGGCGTGTCGCGACTCGCGACTCACTGTGCCCGAATGCGGCTCGCCATCCGCGCCCGTCAGCCGCGTGATTCGACTTCCACCGCGGCCATCATTTTCGGCCATGTCCACTCACCCTTCCCAGGCGCGCCAACACTGGACGGCCAGACCGCTCACCATGCAACGCCACAACAGTAACGCCATTATGCCGAAACTGAATCACCGTGAACCGCCTTTCACCTGACGGTCGGTGACACGACTGATCGCATCCATCCGCCCAGCCTGTCCAGCACGCCTTCTCGGCGGTGAACGTCGGCGGAAACCCAACCGTCGGCCTCCTCGGCGGCAGACGCCGTCAGAAGCAGGCCGATCCCAGTACTGAACTCGGGCGCGCGCAGGCTTTCGTCTAAACCCCAGAGCGCCCGCGGACGGCCCATGGCGACCGGCATATCGAGGACTTCGCTCGCCAGGGACGGAAGACCGGCCATGCGCGAACCGCCTCCCGTGAGCACCACGCCGGCCGGAAGAATGTCGTAGTAGCCGCTCCGGGTGATTTCGTCGAGCACCAGGCGGAGCAATTCCTCCATTCGCGCGGCGACAACCTCTGACAGATCGCGTCGGCGCACGGCCACCGGGGCTCCATGGTCGAACCCCGGAACCTCAACGGTTGTGTCATCACCGTCGGCAAGAGGTTCGATCCTGCCATGCTCGATCTTCAAGGCTTCGGCAACCTTTGTCGGAAGCCGCAGGCCGCGGGCGATATCGGCCGTTACCAACGCTCCGCCGACGGGGACGACCGCGATATGCCAGCAGGCATCGTCCACGAACAGTGCTACGTCGGTCGTTCCGCCGCCGATGTCAATCAGTACGACTCCCTCGCGGCGTTGCTCCGGAGTGAGGCAGGCACGCGCCGATGCCAGCGGCTGCAAAACACGACCCCTGGTTGACAAGCCGGCCTGGTCGACACAGTGCTCCAGGTTTGCCATTGCGTTCGTGGCTCCAGTGATCACGTGAGCTTCAACGGCAAGCCGCTGCGCCGTGAGACCGCGCGGGTCCAGCACGTCGGTAAGGTGGTCGGTTGCAAACGTCTTTGGAATGACGGCCACGACCTCCCGGTCTTCGGCCAAAGTCAGCATGGTCGCTCCGCGGACTACCGCGCCAACGTGGCGCTCGCGCACTTCGCGCTCATCGCGCGGCAGCTCAACTTCACCGCGCTGGCTGTGCGACTGGAGGTGGCCGCCGGCGATCCCGGTCACGACCTGTGAAGCTCGCACCCGAGCTGCTTTCTCTGCTCGGTGAATTGCCTCGTCAATGGCCTTGACGGTCAGCACCACGTCGACAACCTGACCGCCTTTGAGGCCATACGAAGGCGCCGTACCAACGCCCAGGACATGCAATTGCGCGCCGCGGTATTCCTGCCCGATCACGGCGCAGGTCTTGGTCGTTCCAACGTCCAGGCCGACGAACGTGCGGTTTCGGCTCATGCTTCCATTCTTTGCACTACGGTGCGCGCCGGAAGCGATAGTTTACATAACACAATCAGGGCTTTGAGACGTCTTGGTTCGAAGTGAGAGGTGGGGCGTCTACCGTGCGATAGGTGGGTCGTTCGATGGGGCGGAGATCCACGCTGGCGATTCGTTCGCCGAGACGATTGGCTTGCTCGAGCACGGCGTGCAAGGCGACGAGCTTGGCGTCGAGCTGCGAGGTGTCGCCAAAGTCAAGCTCTCGTCCGGCATGGTCAATCACGGTCAACTTGCCGGCCGAATAGTGAATGCGGCTGGGAATCACTCGCAGCAGCGGAAGATTGCTCTGAAGCTGATGCGCGGCAATCAGCGCTCCCACGTTAATCAGGTCGCCTGGCGCAAGCCCACTGCGGGATTCGTCCTCGATCGTGAGTGGTACGTCCGGCTCGAACTGCTCCGCCAGTACTTCTCCGGACGCATTGACGAGGTAGCTCTGTCCGTTGACGACCCAGTTCGCCACCGGCGCTTCGTACGCCACGGTCACCGTGGCCCGTCCGTCGATCCGCACCTGTACCAGCGCATCCGCTACGCCCGGCAAGCCCCGGATTCGTTGCTGTAGCGCGCTGGTATCTATGCGAAACACATTCATTCCCACCATGGGAAGCGTGGCTGACTCAATGCTGGCTGGATCAACCGCTGGTGGCGGTGACGAATCGGCCCGGTGTACGGCGACGTCGCGTACGTTGAACACCGGCGAATTGAGCAACCAGATAAGCACACCCGCAGAACACAACGCGATCAGAAGTGACAGCACCTTGGTGAATAGGCTGGCGCGCACGTCGGTCATGTGAACAACGCCCGGGCGTGGCAGTTCCAGCGACCCAGCAAGCGAACTTCGGGGGTGAGGCGCACGCCGGTGGCTTTGGCCACGTCCTCGCGCACGGCGATAGCCAAGTCCAATACATCTCGGGCTGTGCCACCTGGCCTGGCCGAAAGAAAGTTCGCGTGGACCGGAGACACGAAGGCGCCGCCAAGCTCCAGCCCCTTTAGCCCGGTTGCTTCGATCAGGCGCCCTGCGTAGTCGCCGTCCGGGTTCATAAAGAATGATCCGGCGTTCTGCCCCTGCGGCTGTGTGGCGCGTCGCCGTCGGGCGAAGGTCAGAAGCTCGCGCCGGAGCGTGACGGGATCAGCCCGCCGGACACCAAAGCTGGCGGCCAGCACAACGGGTTTGGAATCATCGCCATGGAGATTGCTTCGCCGATAGTCGAACTTGAAGTCCGGTGCCGCCAGCTCGACTTCGTGGCTGCGCCGCCAAACGCGGGCCGACTTAAGCACGGCCGCCACGTCCGACCCGAATGCCCCTGCGTTGCCGTACACGGCGCCGCCCACAGTGCCCGGAACGCCGATCGCAAAGGACATTCCGCCAAGGCCGAGCTGTGCGCAGCGCCCCGCCAGGCGCGCCATGCTGTGCCCGGACGCGACCCGCACCCAGCCGTCGGCGCCATGTGCTTCAAAGTCCATATAGCGGTTGTAGATCACCAGGCCTTCGATACCGTCGTCGGCTACCAACGAGTTCGTCCCATGGCCCATGATCGTTCGCGGCATGCGCAGGCGATCGGCTGTTTCGAGGGCCAGACGCAACGCACCCAGACTGCGTACTTCAACCCAGTAGTCGGCTGGACCGCCCACGCCAAACGAAGTGTGTCGGGCCATCGGCTCGCCCGTGCGAACTCGCAGCTTTGTAGGGAACTGAGCCGTTACGTCCATGCGAACGATCGCTGTTTCATGCTTGTTGCCAGGCGGTCGACCAGGGGAGTCACAGACTCGGGTCCCATGACCAAGACGATGTCTCCCTCGCGAGCCTCTGCGATCAGCCGGTCGAAGATTTCGTCAAAGCTGGATAGCGCCTCAGTGTTGGCGTGGCGGATGGCTGAGGCCAGGTCTTGCGAGCTGATTCCGACAGGCGCCTCGCGCCCCGGCGGAGAGTAGATCTCCGCCAAGAGCACCTGGTCGGCGTCGACAAACGCATCGAGGAAGTCGTCGAACAGGTCGCGCGTCCGCGACTCAAGCAGCGGCTGGTACACGGCGAGAACTCTCTGCGGCCGTAGCTCGCGCACCGCTTGCAGACTGGCGCGCACCGCTGTTGGGTGGTGAGCGTAGTCCTCGAACAGGGAAATGCCGTGTTCTCTGGCCCTAAGCTCCAGGCGGCGTTCGGCACCGGCGAAACTCTCCAGAGCTTGCGCCGCTTCGATCGCGTCGACCCCCGCCAACGTCGCCGTCGCCAGCGCCGCCAACGCGTTCAGAGCGTTGTGGCATCCCGGCATGGGCAGGTGCAGCACGAGCTGCCCGCCTGGACCCGAGACATCGAGCGTTGGCCCGGGCGAGCCTTCGCGGTAGTCCTCAATCTGCCAGTGGCCGCCTGGACCGAACCAAATCACTTCAGCTGAATGCCGCTCGGCCACGCGTCGCAGCAGCGGCACGTCGCGACGGGCGACGAGCGTGGCGTTGATCGGTAATTCATCCACAAACTGCTCAAATGCAGACACCATTCGGTCGACGCTGCCGAAGTAGTCCAGGTGGTCTGGTTCCAGGTGCGTCAGGACGGCAACCCGGGGCTTATAGGACAGGAAGGCGTCATCGAACTCGTCGGCTTCCAGCACCATCCAGGCCCCAGCGCCAATCCGCCCATTCACTCCCCCGAGTGTCGGGACGTCCGCGCCAATGAGAAACGATGGCGCGAGACCGGCGCTCTCGAGGATCGTCGCGGTTAACGCCGATGTGGTCGTCTTGCCGTGAGTGCCCGCAACGGCGATGCCGCGGCGAGCGTTGAACAGGGCGGCAACGGCCTGGGCGCGCGAACGAACTGCGACGCCCGCGGCATCGGCCGCCGTCAGTTCCGGGTTGTCGGACGGAATCGCCGATGAGTGAATCACCATGTCGGCGCCCGTGATGTTGCTGGCGCTATGGCCGATGGCGATCTTCGCACCGCGACGCTGAAGGCGGTCCGACTGCGGCGAAGGCTTGAGGTCGCTGCCGCTGACAGTCTTTCCCAGGTCCAGGAGGGCTGCCCCAATCGCGCTCATGCCCTTGCCGCCGATTCCCACGATGTGGACGTGCCGCGCCGAAGGACATGTGACCTGCGTCGACATCACGCGTCGCCCGGCGCCGAGCACCCCGCCAGGCGGAGCCCAATCTGCGCGATTCGCGCAGCCGCGTTCGGGCGTCCGCGTGTCCGCGAGGCATCACTCAAGGATTTCAGCTGTTCAGGTTCCTTCAATAGCTCCAGGAGCACTCGCACCAGATGTCCGGACGCCAGGTCCGTTTCAGAAAGCACAACGGCCGCTCCGGCCTTCGCCATGGCTTGTGCGGTTGCAATCTGGTGCCCGGCCCCAAAGCGTCCAGGGATGAGCACGGCCGGCGTTCCAACGGCACTCAGCTCTGCAACTGAGGTGGCGCCTGCGCGACTGACTACGATGTCCGCCGCGGCTAGAAGGTTGGCGAATCCGCTTTGAATGAAGTCGTGTAGGTGGTAGCGGCGTCGTAGGGCTTCGGGCATACGGTCCCGTACGGGCACCAAGGCTTCATAGTCGCGCTGCCCGCTTACGTGCACGACGTGCGCTTCATGGAGCAGGAGCTCCAGGTCCTCGCGCAGGGCCTCGTTGATTACCAGGGAGCCCTGGCTGCCGCCCATCACCACTACCAGTCGAGCGCCGTCAGGCACTTCGAGCGCGGCCCGACCTGCTATCGCATCGGGCGTCGCGAACTCGGCACGAAGCGGGTAGCCAGCCAATTCAACCGGCGCTCGCCAAATCTGACCTCGAGCTTCTTCGAACGCGATGGTGGCCACGGAAGCGACGGGGGCCATGACACGTGTTGCCCAGCCAAGCGCAGCGTCGCCGGAGAAGATCACGGACGGGATGCGCCGGAGCCAACTGACGAGCAGCACTGGCGCGCTGACATAGCCGCCGCTGGCAATCACGGCATCCGGGCGTCGCATGCCGAATTCGCGCCAGATGTCATAGAGCGATCGAACGAGTAGCCAAGCCCGCCAGGGCAGTTGCCACCAGGGAACGCCAACGATGCCGCGGGCCGGAAGGGGAAACACCGCGAGGTCAACGTCGCGATAGAGGAGCCGATCCAGGTCACGGGATCCACACACGGCGGTGAGCTCAGCAGTCGCTCCTGTCAGCGCGGCGAGCTGTCGAGCGACGGCAATTGTCGGAAAAATATGCCCGGCAGTGCCGCCGCCGACCAGCACGAGTCTCACGTGTCTCGCCCGAGATCGGACTGACGGGCGACATTCATCAGGATGCCCATCATGATCATCGAGGCCAGAAGCGAGGAGCCTCCGCGGCTGATGAATGGCAGCGTGATGCCAGTCACTGGCGTCAGGCCCGTCACAACGGCCATGTTTACAAAGGCCTGGAAGCACAATTGCGTCACGATTCCGATGGCCAGCATTCGGCCAAACACGTCCTCAGTGGCGGCTGCAATCTGGACTCCACGCACAAAGAGCGCCAGGAAGAGCACCAGCACCAGACCGGTGCCAACCAGGCCAAACTCCTCGCCAAGAACCGCAAAGACTGCGTCGGAGTCGGGGATTGGCAAACGAAACTTCTGCGTCCCGAGCCCGAGACCGCGACCGGTAATGCCACCCGAACCCATCGCGATCTGCGCCTGGGCTGCCTGGTAGCCGGTTCGGTTGATGTCGGGGTCGCCGCTCAGGAACGTCATGAGGCGTTCGCGCTGGTAGGCATTCTGTGAGAGGGACACGAGCGCGATGGGCACCAAGGCACCGAAACCCAGTAGCAGGTGCCAAATCCGGGCGCCCGCGGCAAAGATCATCACGAATCCGACAAATGCAATGGTGATAGCTGCACCCAAATCCGGCTCCAGAACAACCGGAATCACAACTAGGGTGACAACGCCGCCCAGATAGATGATGGATACGCGCAACTCCCGGATTCGACCACCGAAGTGATGAGCCAGTGCAGCCAGCATGACCACCATGGCGACCTTCGCGAACTCGCTGGGCTGCACCGTGAGATCGGCTACCCGAAACCACCGGCGTGCTGCGAAGAGACTGGTGGCGTCTTCAACAAAGAGCACACCCACGAGGGCGATCAGGACTCCCGCGAAAGCCAATGGCGCCAGTCGTGCATAGCGCTGGTAGTTCACGGCACTGAGCGCCAGTGCCAGACCTACTCCGACGCCGGCCAGGACCATCTGTTGGACCGATACGCGCTCGAATACCGAGTCTCCGCCCAGAACGACGGGTACCCGGGCGCTGGCCACCAATACGACTCCGCCAAGCGGCAGTACGAACGTCAGCAGCAGGAGGTACGGGTCCCGCGAAGGCCAGCTTGGCAGCCGCCCTGAAAGCCAATGGCCTGTGTTGGCGCTCACGTTTGTCCCGAACGCGGGGGCACCCGAAGGTGGGCGAATACCCGGCTCATCACCCGCGCAAAGGTGGGCGAGGCTACGTGAGCGCCAAAGAACGCGGCTTGTGGTCGTTCGATCACAACGAGTGTCAGCACGCGTGGCAACTCAAGGGGACCGAACCCCACGTAGGACGCAATCGACGTGTCTTCCAAAAACCGCCCGCTCGAGGCGATTTCCGACGTGCCAGTCTTGCCAGCGGTTCGATAGCCGGGGATCCGTGCCAGGTTATTCACCACGCCCGACTCCGCCGCCTCCATCATCTTGATAAGCGTCTGGGCGGTTTCACGCGAGAGAACCCGGCGAATTGGTTGTGACTCGATCGTCGCTCGGCGGCCGTCGGCCTGCGTTACGGCACGGGCCACGTGCGGCCGCATCATTACCCCGTCGTTCGCGATTGCGCCGATGGCCGTCGCCAGCTGCACGGGCGTGACGGATATTCCCTGGCCAAACGAATTTGAGGCGAGGTCTGGGAGGAACCAGCCCTGGTCGCCGCGGCGTCGCACGATGCCCGGAACTTCGCCGGCCATGTCCACGCCGGTCCGTGTGCCAAAGCCAAAGCGCTCAATGTATTCGTAGAAGGAGTCGGCTCCGACGGTGTCGGCGACGAAGATGGTGCCGGTGTTGCTGGAATTCTGAAGGACGCTGACCATCGTCTGACTCGGATATGTCCGCTCGTCCCAGTTCTTGAACTCTTGCCCGAAGTAGTTGACGGTCCCGGGGAGATTGTGGGTCGTTTCCGGTCGTACGGCCCCCACGTCGAGACCGGCGGCCATCGTTACCAGCTTGAAGGTGCTACCCGGCTCATAAATGAGACTGCAGGCCCGATTGGCAAACTCTGGGCCAAACTCGCGATAGCTGTGGACGCGTCCTGGGTCGTAGGTTGGCCTGTTGGCCAGGCCCAGCACTTCACCTGTTCGCGGATTGGTGATCAGGATGGTGCCTGCGGTCGCTCCGAACTGCTCGATGGCGGCCTCGAGTTCCTGCTCGGCTATGTGTTGGATCGTCCGGTCGATTGAGAGCGTGACGTGCGCTCCGTGGCGCGGGGGTTGAAGGGCATAGCGACCGATTGGAATCCGCCGTCCTAGGCGATCGATGTCGGAGCTGACGAGCCCGGACTGCCCGCCCAGTACATCGTTGTACCAGGCTTCCACGCCCGCCTGGCCAACGACTTCACCCGGACGTGCCGTGCCCTCACCCACGAATCCCAGCACGTGCGCGGCCAGCTCCTGATTCGGGTAGACGCGCACCCGGTCGGGATCGAGTCGAACGCCGGGCAATTGGCCGTCCTTGATCGCGGCTTCCACGGCTCTCGCCAGATCGCCAGTGAGACCGCGTGCGATTTCCGAGTATCGAAGATTCGGATCCCCGAGACGTTCGGCCACGCCGGTTGAGTCGAGGTCCAGCAGCCCGCTCAGGCGATCGGCGACCTCGAACGGATCTGAGGTCTCATGGATGGATAATGGGTCCGCCACCACACGCACCGCACCGCGACTGATGGCCAGAACGTCATCGTCGCGGTCGAAGATGCTGCCGCGCCGCGGGTTGATCTCGCTACGCGCGAGCAGCGCGCTCGCACCGCGCGCCGAGAGTTCAGCCGATTGCTCGACGTGCCAGTCAAACAAGCGCCATCCCAGCACGCCGGCCGCTGCCACGGCGCCGCCAAGCATGACGACAAGCCGCCGTGAAGGATCCGGCGGCTCGCTGTTGTCCGCCGCCAATAGGCGGCTATTCCGCAAGTCGCGAAATCTGCGCACTGATCTCTCGAATCACGGCTTCCCACCACGGAGGTTCAACCAGCTGTTGTGTTGGTGCGGCCCACAGTGGGAGATCAAATGACACACCCGGCGGAAGTGGTTGCGCGCGTGCGAACACTGGCTTTCGAGCCTGGTGCATATTCAATTCGATAGACGCGATCCGCTGGACTCTCGAGAGATCGTTCCTCGAAGCCAGCTCAGCCAGGATTCGTTGACGCTCGAGTTCAACCGTTTCGAGCTGGCGCTCCAGCCGCTGAATCTCGCCGCCCAGCCGTACCAGGGTTTGCGTCTGCTGTACCCAGACCATGGCCAAAACAAAGGCCGAAATGATGACTACCAGAACGAGTCGCGAGACTGGAATAGTGGTCGGTAACCAGCGCGTGACCCGGCCGGGCCATACCGATTTTCGGAGTAGCGGGTCCTGTCGAAGGGCCATCAGTTATTCCCCGCCACTGCAAAGATTCGCAGTCGAGCGCTGCGCGCCCGCGGGTTGCCCTGTGTCTCGGACCAGTTGGGTCGGATAGGTCGACGGGTCAGGACTTCACCCAGGCCGTCCTGGGCCCACGCGCGAAACGTCTGCTTGACAATCCGGTCTTCCAGGCTGTGGAAGGCGATCACGACCAGCCGGCCGCTCTTGCGAAGCGCACGGCGCGCCCCCGCCAGCCCAAGCCCTAACGTGCGGAGTTCTTCATTCGTGGCGATGCGCAGAGCTTGAAACGTACGCGTGGCGGGATGCAGGCGGCGTCGACCTGGAAATGCCGCAGCAACCACCCGGGCCAACTGGGTTGTGGACTGGAGCGGCCGAGCGGCCACGATGCGGCGCGCGATCGCGCGCGCACGGCGTTCTTCACCGTACTCCCGAAGCAGAGCGGCCAACTCCGACTCCGGGAGGCGATTCACCAACTGCGCCGCTGGCTGACCGCTGGTCGGGTCAAATCGCATGTCCAGAGGTCCCTCGAGACGAAACGAAAACCCGCGATCCGCTGTTTCCAGCTGTCTCGATGACAGCCCGAGATCCAGCAAGACACCGGCGGGACGCTCGGTCCCGAGGCGATCCAGGAGGTCGGAATAGCTGGCATGTACTGGCTGAACACGATCGTTGCCATGAAACCGTGCGGCCAGCCAGCGCACGGCATCGGGATCGAGATCCATAGCCAGGATTCTCACGGCGCCAACGTCCAGCAGGGCCTCCGTGTGACCGCCCTGCCCGGCGGTGCCATCGACGATAAGCCCATGGAGGCAGGGCCGCAGAGCATCCACCACGGCTTGCAGCAACACCGGCTGGTGTCGGCCGGTTGCAGTAGTCATGGGATTCGGTGTGTGTGGGGCGCGGGGGAGGCGCCGCGCCCCACACAGAACACCCTAAGGAGAGAGCGGTACGCCTCCGCGGGCGCGCCGCATGATGTCGGACGCATCGGCGGCGATGCGGACGTGGCGCTTCTGCCAGGCCGTTGCGTCCCATAGTTCAATCACGTCACCCACGCCCATGACGACCACTTCCTTGGTCAGTCCCGCGTGGTCGCGTAGGTGGACGGGAATCGGAATCCGACCTTGTTTGTCGAATGTCACGTCCTCGGCGGATCCGAAGATTTGTCGCTTGGTATCGCGGGCGTCGGGATTCAGCGGGTCCAGAGTGGACAGTTCGCGTTCCACGTCGCTCCACAGCGATGCTGGGTAGAACGTCAGACAGTTTTCGGCGCTGACGGTCAAGGTGCCTCCCTCGGGGATCTGCCCGCGGAGCCGACTTGGCAATGCAAGACGCGCCTTCGCGTCCAGCTGATGGACATATGTCCCTTTGAAGCTGGCCATGCCCTGCGTTTCGGCCGAAGCCTACCCCTTTTTTCCCCACAAGTACCCACCAATCACCACAACTGTGGCTATTTGGCCTAGGAATTGAAGCATATTCCCCACCACGTGTCAACATCAAACCACCGGTCCCCACAACGAATTTCCGGTTGAACGTGGGCTGTGTGGCGCTGTAAGCGCCTAGAACGGGCTGGGGCTGTCCGGTGAGGTGCGGTCGAGGGCCCAGTTCGCCAAGCGGTCGGCCAACGCGTTTTCGGACCGTCTAACGTGTACGTAGCGCACCGGTACGCCGTCCGGCGCGGCTGCATGCACCCGTGTGGCGAGGTCGCGCAGGTCGCGATTCTTGATTTTCCAGTCACCTGACAGTTGGCGTGCCGCCAGTTCACTGTCAAGCCGAAACTCAATGGCGCTGGGTCGAAGTTGCTCAACCAGCCGCATGCCGGCCAGCACGGCCTGATACTCCGCCTGGTTGTTGGTAAGCACGCCCAGGCGAAGCGCGACTCGTCCGGCAATGGCGCCAAAGGCGTCGTATATCACGACGCCAGCGGCGGCCTGGCCCGGGTTGCCGCGACTGGCGCCGTCGCAATGGACCCGGTAGCGCATGCGCGTGTCGATTCCAGTCGCGGAGTGGGAGCACAATGCATGGTACGTATGGCTCCGCACTCGCAAGGGTGATTCATCTGTCCGACCGGCCGCTGGAACCAAGCATCGCTGAGCCTGGCGCCTCGCCCGAGCATCTTGGCGACCCGCTCAGGCACTTTGACGCCGAGCTCGACGCCGGTTCGCACTGGTACCTGGCGGCGTTGCGCGCATGCGGTCGATGGCGACAGGCGACCGAGGCCCACCAGGGGCGTCGTCTCGTCTATCTCGTCGCGCGCGAAGCCCTGGACCTGGTACTCCTGATCGACAGAATCGCCAGCACTCGACGTGACGCTGTGCCGCGGGCGGAACGGGATGAGTTGCGGTTTTGCGGGCGCCCTCCCATCTACGTTCCAGGTCACGAGTTCGCTGCGGCCCTCGGCGAACCGCGGTACACGGCGTACCTCAATCACTTTTATGGAATCGATGTTGAAGAAGCCGTGGTGCATGCCGTTGAACTGGAGGTGGATAAGGCTCATCCTCTGGATCGGGCGTCCGGGGACGTCTACTTGATGGTCTACGGCCATACGCTGCAGGAGTTGCTGTCGAGCTACCGTGCCGCGGGCGGCCTGGAAGACGATGGCCGAGTTCGCTGGGCTGACTGGAAGGACTTCACCTACTGGCGCTTTCGGCTGCGACTGCGGACGCAGGTTCCGGCGCGGGTGGCAAGTGACACCCGCAAGGGAATCGCCTTGCTGCAGCGTCTGCGCGGCGTTGGAGCCGACGAATCACCGGACCCGCTACGCCCCGGCGTTGCGCCGCGAGAGACTCCGGACGCGTCGGCCGATCCGCTGGTCATTGACTTGAGACGACACGTCTAACTCGCTGCTCTCAAGGAGCGCAGTGGCGCCAGTGTGACCAGAACGCCCAGCAGCACCACGGCGCCCGCCGCACCAAACACGATCCGAAAGGCGCCGACCGTGTCCGGTCCGGCTGCGGCGTCGGGGCCGGGAACCCCGAGTTGCAGCACGACGATCGATGCCCAGATGGTGCCCCACAGGGCCTGGCCGGTGGCCTGGGCCATGTTGCGGGCCAGGGCCAGAACGGCGCTGGCCTGGTTGCGGTGCTCGCCGGCGGCCGAGCCCATGAGCATGCTGGCGTTTCCGCTGTTGAACAGGGCCATGCCCACACCGATGACGGCCAGCCGGGGCACGACGGCCCACGGCGAGGTGTCGGCCGCCAGCGTGGCGAGGAGTAGCAGCCCGACGGCGACGATGCCGATGCCGAGGGCACCGACGGTTCGAGAGCTCGTGCGGTCAGCCAGCATTCCCGAGGGGGTGCCGAGGAGACCCATGAGGGCCGGGACCGTGACCATGAGAATGCCAACCTGCTGGACCGGGAGCTCCAGCACGCGCTGGAGGTAGAAGGGCAGCAGCAGGATCTGGGTGGCCGCTCCAGCGAACGCCAGGTAGCCGGCCAACATCGCGGCGGTGAAATCCGGCACACGAAACATGGCCGGCTCGATCGTTGGCCAGCGCGTGCGGGTTTGCCACCACCCGAACGCCAGCAGCAGCGCGATGCCGGTCACGACCAGCAGGATGACGATGGGTGACGCAATGCCAAGCGTCTGGATGCGGTTCAGGCCGACGACCAGCAGGGTCAGGCCGATGGTCAGCAGGGTGGCGCCGCGCAGGTCGAAGCGGCCGCCGGTGCCTCGCGCTCCCTCGGGCAGGATTCGAGCGCCCAGGGCTACGGCCGCCACGCCAATAGGGACGTTCAACAGGAAGATGAACGGCCATCCCAGCGAGCCCAGTATGAAGCCGCCCACGACGGGGCCGCTGACCAGTCCGATCGATACCGCCGACAGGATGAAACCGATGGCTTTGCCGCGCTGGCTGGGCGGGAAGGCGTCGACCACCAGGGCCGGTCCGAGGGCCTGGGTGATGGAGCCGCCGATGCCCTGGACGACGCGGAAGGCGATGAGCGCCCCGACGTTCGGCGCGAGGCCGCAGAGGAGCGAGCCTACGGTGAAGACCAGAAATCCAGCCAGATAGAGCCGCTTGGCGCCGCGCATCTGGGCCAGACGGCCGGCGGGCAGCAGCAGGCTGGTGATGGCGATGACGTAGGCCAGCGTGACCCACTGGACGCGGTCGAAGGGGGCGTCGAGTTCGCGGACCAGGGTGGGGAGCGAGACGTTGACGATGCTGGCGTCCAGCGTGGCCATGAAGACCCCGCCGGCGACGACGGCCATGGTGGCCCAGCGGGTGGACACCGCCGGCTGTGGGTTGCCGCCAAGGTCCGCGGCGGTCAAGCGAGCGAGAGTCCGAACTGGACCAGGGCCGAGGCCAGGCGTTCCATGTCGGCGCCGCCCAGCTCAACGGTCAGCGGCAATTCGACCAGCGATTCGGACTCGCCTGGAACGTGGGTTGGGAAGCGGGTCAGATCGTCGCGTAAGCCATCGATCTGCTCGGCGTCCACGCCGCGGCGCAGGAGCAGGTCGAGGGCGACCTCGATTCGCGCCACGGGGTGGCGGCGGTCGGGGGCGTAGACCCAGGCGACGGTGGTGAGGCGTTCGCCGTGGGGGGCCTGGAGGGCGAAGCCGCGCCGGGCGGGGCGCAGCGGCATGCCGGCCTGCTGCCAGCGGCCCATCAGGCCTTCGACCAGCGCGAAGGTCTCCTGCGGCGTGGCGCGCTGGAGGGCGCGGACTTCGGGCGCATCGATGTCGTAGGTGCGGAACTCTTCCTCGAACACGCGTGGTCTCCGGTGCCGTGGGTCGGGGGTCACTTTATGTTGCGAGTGGGGCGCAGCGGCAGCGCAGGCGGCTGCCGGGGGGATTGGACGAGGCTGGGGGCGGGTGGCCGGGGGCGTGAAATGGAGTCCCTCGCGCGCGGTAAGAGTTTTTTCTAAAAAACTCTTGAGGCGCGGCGGGGCGGTCTTTTGGCTGTGGCGAGGACGCGGCTGGCCAGGTACGGCGACCGACGGATCGAGGTGTGGCGTGGGCATGCCGCGGGGCGCGGGTAGTCGAGGTCGTGCCAGGGAGCTGAGGCGAAGCCTGGGTAGGTGTGCGGGGGCGGGAATCGCTTGGGGGGTGAAGGCGAGAGACAGCTTGGGCCGGTTTTTTGGTGAGTCGGCAACGAACGGTGGGGCTGCGAGGGGGTGAGAAAGGAGTGAGCTGAGCGAGGTGAGCGGCGAGAGCAGCCGGGAACGGGGGTGCGGAGGGAGCGAGCGGTGGGAAGGGGCGAGGGTAGAGAAGTGAGACCGGAGGGGGAAGGGGAAGGGGCGAAGCGCGACGAGTTGGAGAAGAGGGGAGCGAAGAGGGGGAAGCGGAGCGCTGGGAGGAGTGGGGAATGGTTCGACAGGCTCACCATGCTCGGTGGGGCGAGGAACAGTAGAAGGTGGAGGGCGGTGGGCATTGGGGTGGGATTGTGAGAATTACACAAATAGAGTACACTGGTGGGAAAGGGAGGTCAAGGATTGGAAGTCGAGAGGTGAGAGCACCTGTGTTGGGCGTCAAGGGTTAGGGCATGGTGGGATCCCAGGTGGTCTGCGTGCGGCAGAGGGCGTTGCAGAGCACGAG
>JAPPKM010000145.1 GCA_028874315.1 Chloroflexota bacterium | reverse complement strand
GCTTCTGGCAGTTCTGGCCGCTCATTCTGATCGGGATCGGCGGCGCGCTGATCCTCGGCCGGCTGCGTTAGAGGGTCGTGATGGCTCGAAACAACACGCACGACGACTCGGCACCGGCTCGCAAGCGACGACGGCGGCGGCGCGGAGACGGCGCGCTGGTGGGCGGCACGGCGCTCGTCCTGGTCGGCTCCGTCTTTCTTGCGGATGAGCTCGGCTGGGTCGAATTCGGGGACCTGTGGCCCGTGATCCTGATCGGGATCGGCCTGGTGATGATCTTCAGCTTCTTCGCCGACGCCAGGAGGTCGCCATGAACGACTCACGGACCCTGGCCCGGCAGTCGGGCTTCGGTTTCGCCGGCGTCCTGATCCTGCTGGGCGTTTTCGGGTTGCTCTGGAACTTCAATGTGCTGCCGGACGGTTTCTGGGGCGAGTTCTGGACCCTTTGGCCCCTGCTGCTGGTGGCCGTGGGCGTGAACCTGGTGCTGTCGCGGCGGGGGGCCTGGCTGGGCTCGGTGGCCGCACTGACGGTCGTGACCGGCTCGCTGGTCGCGGCCTGGGTATTTGCCGTGGCCAACCCACCGTCGCAGGCAGTCCTGACGATCAGCCCCGAGTCGATCGCGGTCATGAGCGACGGCGCGGAGTCGGCGCGCCTGAACCTGACCCTGGCCGCAGGCGATCTTGCGCTTTCGGGCGGCGCTCCGGCGGGCCTGCTGTTGTCCGGCGGATCCCGGGGGTCCGTTGCCGATGTGACGGAGCAGCGTGTGAGCGTACGGACGTCGGACGGCCGACGGACGGTGGACGTGCGGCTCAATACCGGCTGGGGCTTCGAGTTTCCCCCGCGCCGCTCGGGTTCATCGGAAGGACGCTGGATTCTGCGTCACGCCGAGGGCATTCCAACCGATATCCGTGTAGAGACCGGAGCATCGGACCTCGATCTCGACCTGCGGGAGTTGAATGTGCAGAGCCTGAACGTTGACGGGGGCGCCGCGGACATTGACGTGGTGTTGCCGGCCAACGCGGGACGAACGTCCGCTGAGTTCAGCATTGGCGCGGCGGACCTGGACATCACGGTGCCAGCCGGTGTCGCGGCTCGGATCGAATTCGACGGCGGGATTTCTAGCCTGAATATCGACGAGTCGCGGTTCCCGAAGGTGGGCGACCGCTACGTCTCTCCGGACTTCGAGAGCGCCGCCAACCGCGTGACGATCAAGATCGAAGCCGGGGTGAGCGACATCACCATCAATTAGCTAATCCATATCCCCCTCCCTCCCCCAGCGGGCCGGGTCGCCGAGAGCGGCCCGGCCCGTCAGGTTTAAGCCCGGAGGTCGAAGCGGGGGTCGTAGCGCAGGTCGCGCTCGCCGGCCAGCGCACGCCGGGCCAATTCGGCCAGGTGCGCCGCAAAAGGTCCAAGGCCGGGAGTCAGTTCCGGTGAGAGGACGACGGCCGAGTCAATCTCTCGAGTCACGGCATTCATTCGCCGCGCCGGCGTACGTGACTCGCTTTTCTCCAGATCGGCCACGACGCCCAGATCCAAGCTCAGCAGCGCTTCGAGCTCGCCAGCCTGCGGGCGCAGATCCTCCAGGGCCAGCGGGGCCAGCCAGAGCCAGAGGTCTTGCAGCTCGCGGTCAACCAGGCCGTCCTTGATATGCAGGCCCTCGACGCGCCGGGTGCCAAGCTGGATAAGCGGCCCGTGGGTGGGCCGTACGCCAAGCTCTTCTTCCAGTTCGCGCCACGGATCAGGGTCGTCGGGCGCCAGGTGGCCGGCGCTGCTGACGTCCAGCAGGCCGCCCCAGGTGTCCTTGGTGAAGCCGCGTTGCTGGAGCACCAGGCCCGGGCCCTCCGGTTCGCCGGCCAGGACCACCCAGACTGTGCGCGTGTGGTGCCAGTGACCTTCCCGGTGAATCCGGAGCCGCGGCAGCAGGCGACCGGTGGGCTGGCCCTCGGGTGTAAAGACCTCCAGCAGTTCGCTCTGGTCGTCGTAGGTCACGTGGCGGTCGCGCCGGGCCTGGGCGGGCGCTCGCGTACCATGCCGGGCAGCCCGGCTTCAGGATGGATACGCGCCCTATGCGATTCGGCTGCTGCGGACCTATCGAGAACATGCCGGCCATGCGAGCGGCCGGCTACGACTACGCCGAGCTGCGCGTGGTTGACCTGCGGCCCGACGACGACGAGACCGTGTACGCCCCGATCAAGCGACAGATCGAGGACGCCGGCCTGCCTCCCGAAGCCCTGAACGTGTTCATTCCGCCGCACCACCCCGTGGTGGGACCGGACCGCGATCTGGAAGGCCTGCGCGCCTACGTGACCACGGCCATGGGCCGCATGCGCGACCTGGGGACGCGGCTGGTGGTATTTGGGAGCGGCGGCGCACGCTCCACGCCGCCCGGATTCGACCATCACCTGGTGCCGGGGCAGTTGCAGGACTTCCTGCTGCTGGCAGGAGGCATCGCGGCCGATCACGACATGGACCTGGTGATCGAACCGCTGTGGCGGGACGTCTGCGACACGATAAACACGATAGTCGAGGGCTTCGTGGCCGCCCGCCAGAGCGGGCATCCGCGGGTCTGGACGCTGGCCGACTGGTTCCACGTGTTCCACAACGACGAGCCGCTGGAAACGCTGGCCGAGGTCGCGCCGCGGCTGCGTCACATTCACGTGCCGGTGCCTCCAATAGCCGGCGCGCCGGAACAGCCGACGGATCCCGGCTTCGACGAATTTCTCGACGCCCTGCTGGCCACAGGCTATGACCTGCGGATGAGCGTGGAGGACAACGGCAAGCGGTTTACCGACTTCCAGGCCCAGGCCGGGCCGGCGCTGGACTACCTGCGGGCGCGCGTTCCGGCGTCATGACCTCCGCGAATCCACCCACGTACGACTTCGACGGCTTCATCGACAGTCTCGACGACGCGCGTGAGCCTTCGCTGGCCTTTCATCCGGGCATGGACTTCGGCGCCTGGCGACCGGCACTGCTCGAGCGCGTGGAGTGGCTGCTGGGCGACCTGCCCGAACTCACCGGGGCCGAGCCGACAATCCTGGAATCGACGGATTGCGGCGCGTACGTCCAGCACAAGCTGGTGTACGAGACCATTGCGGACGTCTGGGTCCCGGCCTGGTTGCTGGTCCCCGTCACCGCGTCGGCAAACCGGCCCACCTCCGGAATCCTGGCGCTGCACGGCCACGGGGACGGCAAGGACCCGCTCGTCGCCCGTGACGACGACCCCGGCAACATCTACCGCAGCTTCGCCCGGCGCTATGCCGAGCGCGGGCACGTGGTGCTGGCGCCGGACGCGATCGGCTTTGGCGAGCGCGCCGAAGAGTTCCGACGCTACGGGCAGCGCGACGGCTGCAATATCAACTTCATGCGCGCCCTGCTGTTCGGCATCAACCTGATGGCGTTGAACATCCAGGACGACCGGCGCGGGCTGGACGTCCTGGCCGGGCTGCCGGAGGTGGATTCCGAACGGTTGGGCTGCGCCGGGCTGTCGTTTGGCGGCACGCGCACCATGTACCTGGGCGCGCTGGACACGCGAATCCGCGCGGCGGTGGTGAGCGGCTACCTCACCACGTTTCGCGCCTACGCGCTGGACACCGGGAACTTCTGCGGTTCGCAGTTCCTGCCGGGGATCTACGCCTACGCGGATGTGCCGGACCTGCACGGGCTGATCGCTCCGCGGCCGTTGCTGATCGAGGCCGGTCGCGTTGACCGCGGCTTCCCGATTGCCGCGTCGCGCGACGCGCACGCGCGCGTGGCCGCGATTTATGCGGCGGCGGGCGTGCCGGAACGGCTGGAACGCGACGAGTTCGACGGCGGCCACGAGTACCGGGCGGACGCCTCGCTCGACTTCATGGACCGCTGGCTGGCGCCCGGCAGCCCGGCCGTTTCCTGAGGCCGTAGCAAAAGGGGCGCCCCCGAGGAGCGCCCCCTTTGATTACTGCTCTTTCGGCTAGCCGAACTTCAGGAACTGGCCCTGGACCCAGTTGCCGTCGGCAACCTGCCACCAGGTCACGCCGTTGACGACCTGCGTTTCACCGGTGAGTTCCAGCTCCGACGCGCCCGGCGCGACGTAGGCGACCGAGGCGTTGGGGTCGGCGGCCACGCGCACGTTCAGGCCGGCGGTCGGAACGATGGTGGCGCGCACGGCCTCGCCCGTG